>CANQTY010000044.1 GCA_947626895.1 uncultured Bacilli bacterium | reverse complement strand
AAAAAATTTCTTTTTTTCCAATAAAACGTCTCTCTTTTTTGTTTATTAAATGTAGTAGCTTTTTAATGAAGCAAAATACACTTGTTGTAGAAAAGAGGCAATAAATGGAAAAGAAATTTGATACTATTGTAAATCATTCTGCCGTCTATGGATTTGTCTTTCCAGGATCTAAAATCTATGGTGGCTTAGCAAATTCTTGGGACTATGGTCCTTTAGGTGTTTTATTAAAAAATAACATTAAAGCTTCCTGGTGGAAGAAGTTTGTTCAAGAACAACCTAATAATGTAGGTCTTGATCCTTCCATTATTATGAATACAAAAGTTTGGGAAGCTACAGGGCATGTCGCATCCTTTTCTGATCCCTTGATGGATTGTAAACATTGTAAAACTAGACATCGTGCTGATGATTTAATTGAAGCCCAATGTCATATTGAAGCTGGGGGAATGAGTGATCAAGAAATGATGGACTATATTAAAGAACATCATGTGAAATGCCCCAATTGCGGAAGTGAAGATTTTACGGAAATCCGCAAATTCAATTGCATGTTTAAAACCCATATTGGGGTGACGGAAGATGATCCAAAAAGCGTTGTTTATTTACGTCCTGAAACCGCGCAAGGACTATTTGTAAACTTCCAAAATGTAACGCGTTCTATGCGTAAAAAATTGCCCTTTGGAATTTGTGATATTGGAAAATCTTTTCGAAATGAAATCACGCCAGGAAACTTTATCTTTAGAACCCGTGAATTTGAACAAATGGAAATGGAATTCTTCTGTCATCCAGGGGAAGATTTAAAATGGTTTAGCTATTGGAAAGAATATTGCATGAATTTTTTAACGAATTTAGGCATCAATAAAGAACATCTTCGCTTTAGAGATCATGATCAAAGTGTCTTAGCTTTCTATTCGAAAGCCACGACTGATATTGAATATTTATTCCCCTTCGGCTGGGGTGAATTATGGGGAATTGCTGATCGTACCGATTATGATTTAAAACGTCATATGGAATATTCTTCAGAAAATCTCACATATTTAGATCCCTTTACAAATGAACGATTTATTCCATATTGTGTAGAACCCGCACTTGGTTGTGATCGACTCTTCTTAACCGTCTTATGTGATGCTTATGAAGAAGAGACTTTAGAAAATAATGATACACGTGTCGTTTTACATCTACATCCCTTCTTAGCTCCTTATAAAGCTTGTGTTTTACCTTTAAGTAAGCAACTCGGGGATAAAGCAAAAGATGTATTAAATATGTTAAGTAAAGAATTTTCTGTGACCTATGATGAAACAGCGTCGATAGGAAAACGATACCGTCGTCAAGATGCGATTGGTACCCCTTATTGTATTACGATTGATTTTGATACAGAAAATGATCAATCCGTGACGATTCGTGATCGTGACACGATGAAACAAGAACGCATTAAATTAGATGATTTAGTGACGTATTTAAGAGAAAGGATTACTTTATAAGTGTATATTAAAGATGAAATTGTGAATGACATCTTAAAAAATGCCAATATTGTCGAAGTAATTGAACATTTTATTCCCGTGATTAAAAAGGGAAGTTCATATTCGGCAGTATGTCCTTTTCACGCGGACACACATCCTTCTTTAAATATTAATCCAAATAAACAAATCTTTAAATGTTTTGCTTGTGGTACAGGAGGCAATGCCTTTACATTTGTCCAAAAATTTGAGCATTTATCTTTTGTGGACTCTGTAAAAAAAGTCGCAGATATCATCGGTTATAAAAATCTAGAATATGAAACCCCAACATATAAAGATAATAGTGTAACTAAATATTTAGATGCTTTAAATGATATTGCTTCTTTATATCACTATATGCTTGCTACAGAAGCAGGATCCAAAGCTAGAGAATATCTATTAAAGCGCAATATTGATGAAGATATGCAAGAATATTTTAATCTAGGTTATTCTCTTGAAGACTCCTCCTTAATGATTAAAAATATACGCGCTAAGGGATATAATATTGATTTATTAGATCAAATTGGCATAACTTCAAGAGAATCATCTTCTTTTAGTGATCGTTTCCATGGACGAGTTTTATTTCCTATTCATAATGAACATGGAGATGTCATTGGTTTTTCAGGAAGATTAATTGAAAAGAAAAGTGATGAAGACGCTAAATACATTAATTCCATGGCGAGTGTTGTATTTGATAAATCTAGTACTTTATATAACTTATTTAAAGCGAAAGAATCCTCAAAACAAGAAGGATTTTGTTATGTTGTCGAAGGATTTATGGATGTTTTTGCACTTTATAAAATAGGAATTAAATCCTCTGTTGCGTTAATGGGCACAGCATTCACAGAAAATCATGCTCAAGTTTTAAAAAGGATGAATGTAGAAATCCGTTTAATGCTTGATGGAGATCATGCAGGACAAACAGGAATGAAAAAGATGATAAAACCTTTAGAAAAGTTTAATGTTCCATTTCGTGTTGTCGATTATAAAGAACATATGGAAGATCCTGATGAATTATTAAATCAATATGGGGAAGATGAATTAAAGCGTATCGCCTTTAATTTAATTGAACCAGATGATTTCTTAATTAAATATCATAAAGGGATGGTCGATTTATCTTCGACAAAGGGAATTAAAGAATTTTTAAACGAATTATGTCCTAGAATTAATCAATTAAAGACGCAACTTGAAAAAGATGCTCTCATTAAAAAACTCGCATCAACTTGTGATATATCTCCAAAAGCAGTGATGGAATTTATTCCTAAAGAGTATTATGTAAAAAAAGAAGAAAAGAACAACTTCCCACCGAAAAAGGAGGTTGTTACTATGGTTAAACCAAAAGAAAAACGCTTTACGCAAATAGAAAAACACGAAAGACTTCTCATCTACTATATGTTAAATCATCATGACCTTCTTGAGGATTTAATGAAAAATACATCTGAATATAGCCACGATACTTATGGAGAACTCATTAAAATGATCATGGAATGTTATGAACATAATGAAAGTATCTCCCTTGATGATATCGTAAAAAAGATTCAAAAGGATGAAAGTCTTAATCAAGATGAATACGTTAATGCCCTTACAGAAATCTTTATGCAAGAATCTTATGATCCTTATGATAAAGATGTAGCTCTTGAACTTATGGCTTCTGTCCAAGAAAAAGTAAAAAGTGAAAGGGAAAAAGAAGAAAAGAAAAATGAAGCAACAAAACGCTTGCAAGAGCATGTAAAAAAAAGAAAGGAAGTAAATAATGACTAAAAAAGAAACAAAAAAAGAAGTAAAAGAAGAGAAAGTAAAAACTTCTAAAAAAGCCCCTAAAAAGGAAGTTTCTAAAGAAGAAAAAAAGAAAACTTCAAAAAAGACTACTAAATCTGAAGTAAAAGAAGAAAAAGTAAAGACTTCTAAAAAATTAGCGGCAAAAAAAGCAACTAAAAAAGAAAGTAAAAATGAAGCTCTTAAAAAGGAGAAAAAAGAAAATAAAGAAGATTTAGTTTTTGAGGATAATCTTGATGATGAATATGAATCTTTAGATTCCATTAAAAAAAGACTTGAAAAACAAGGAAAACAAAAAGGATATATCGCTCAAGAAGATATTTTTGATGCGACAAGCCATCTCGATTTATCCGATGAAGAATTTGATTCTTTAATCAATTATTTTAAATCTAAAAATATTCAAATCGAAACTGAAGAAGCTGGAGATAATGAAGATTTAGATTCTTTAGATGTATCCGCGGAAGAACTTCAAAAGATGAATCAAGATAATAATGATGATTTTTATGAAGATGATTTTGATGAAAATGAAAATGTTTCAGAACATATCGATATCAATATTGATAACGATATTGACTTATTACAATCTGAAAGCGTCAAAATTAATGATCCTGTAAAGATGTATCTTAAACAAATTGGTTCCTTTAGATTATTAACCCCAAATGAGGAAATCGAACTTGCGAAACGTATTTTAGATGGCGATATGGAAGCAAAAAATCAATTAACACAAGCAAATTTACGTCTAGTCGTCTCAATTGCCAAACACTATGTTGGAAGAGGTATGCTCTTTTTAGATTTAATTCAAGAAGGAAACTTAGGTTTAATTAAAGCAGTCGAAAAATTTGATTATACCAAAGGCTTTAAATTTTCTACCTATGCTACCTGGTGGATTAAACAAGCAATTACTCGCGCTATTGCAGATCAAGCAAGAACCATTCGTATTCCTGTCCATATGGTAGAAACCATTAATAAAATTACCCGTGTACAACGTACTTTAGTTCAAGAATTAGGTCGAGAACCAACCGCGCAAGAAATTTCTCAAAGACTTGATATACAATTAACTCCTGAAAGAATTAGAGAAATTCAAAAGATCGCTCTTGAACCAGTATCTCTTGAAACACCAATTGGTGAAGAAGATGATTCTCACCTTGGAGATTTTATCGAAGATAAAGATGCTGTTTCCCCTTCTGATTACACCACAAAATCTTTATTAAAAGATGAACTTTATCGTGTAATGAAAGAATTAACAGATCGTGAAGAACGCGTCCTTCGTTTACGTTATGGTCTTGATGATGGTAGACCTAGAACTCTTGAGGAAGTTGGAAGAGAATTTGGCGTAACTCGAGAAAGAATTCGTCAAATTGAAGCAAAAGCCATCCGCAAATTAAGACATCCTGCTCGTTCTAAACACTTTGGAGATTATCACGATTAATGTTATCAAAAAGATTATCTTCTATAGTTTCTTTAGTGCCTAAAACGGCTCAATTTATCGCCGATATTGGTTCAGATCATGGACTTGTACCTCTTGAACTTTTAAAGCAAAATAAACGTGTTTTTGCTTCCGATAATAAAATTGGACCCTATGAAATCTTAAATAAATGTTTATCTAGTTATGAAAATATCATGGTCTCCTTATCATCCGGATTTGATGCATTACCAAATGATGTAGATACTGCTATTTTAACAGGTCTAGGAGGCCATGTTATTTTAGATATTTTAAATAAAGGATATATGCATTTATCACACTTAGAAAATTTAATTATTTCACCACATAGTAATATAGAAGAAGTTCGCCGATTTCTTTTAAAAAACGGATATCGAATTGATCAAGAAATCTTTTTAAAAGAAGAAGATATCTATTATGTCATCATGCTTTTTAAAAAAGGACATCAAGAATTAAGTACTTTAGAATATCGATTTGGTCCGTGTATTTTAAAAGAAAAAAATGAGGATTTTATCGATTTTATTTATAAAAAACTAGAAAATATTCAATATTTATTGAATGAAAAATCTCTTTCTAAAAAAAGAAAAGAGGAATTAAATAAAGATTATTTATTATATAAGGAGTTACTCAATGAAATCTAGAAAAATCTTAAATTACCTTTATAAGCTATTTCCCTTAAGTATAGCTAAAAAAAATCATGATTATGTCGGTTTAATGGTTGGTCCATTAAAAGAAGAAACGAGTAAAATCTTACTTTGTTTAGATTTTGATGGAGAACTTCTTCCCTTATTAGATACATATAAACCCGATTTAATTATCACTCATCATCCTTTTATTTATGGACCTAGTAAAAAAGAAGTTTTAAGTCATGATCCAGTAAGAAAAGCTTGGTATGATGAAATCCAAAAACGAGGGATTTCTTTAGTTTCTATGCATACCAATTTTGATGAAGGAAATGGGGGAATGAATGATGTTTTAGCTAGTAAATTAGAACTAGAAAATATTTATAGTCCTTCTAATGCACCTGTGATGAGAATTGGAACATTAAAAGAAGAAATGGGTATTCATCAATTTGTCTATTATGCAAAAGAAAAATTAAATGTCAGTTATGGATTACTTACTCATTATGGAAACGACACCATTAAAAGTGTTGGTATCATCGGGGGAGGAGGAGCTTCCTTTTGGAAATATGCTTTAGAAAATGATGTAGATATCTACATTTCTGGAGATGCACCTCATTATGTAAGAAGAGATGTCACGAATGCTCACTTTAATTATTTTGATGTCCCTCATGAAGTAGAACGTGTCTTTATGCCACGCATGGAAGAATTATTAAAAAAATTAGATTCAACTTTAGATATCCTTGTTATCGATCATGAAAAAGAACCTCTTGTAATCAATTTCGATGAAACAAATGACTAAGTAAGAAATGATGTATATGCTAAAAAAATGACGACCTAAGTACATCATTTTTTTAGAAGTAAAATTCTTAATCACCTAAATTTAGGCGGATTAGGCTAATTAAAACTTTTTAAATAAGTAACAATTGGCTCTATAACACTAGGTGGTGTACTTGCTCCCGCGGTAATAAATAGAGAATGGATATTTTTTAAATCAAGAGGATTTATTTCATCAAGTGTAGAGATGAAAAAGACTTTTTTTAAAGGATATTTTTTTAGTGCCAATTCATATAATCTTCTTGAATTTGAAGAATCTTTATCTCCAATTACTAAAATTGCTTCGCATGTTGAAGGGACTTCATTTAAAGCATTTTGTCTTAAATAAGTTGCTTTACAAATATCATCTTTCATGATGGGATGATCATATAATTCTTTAATTTTATCAATAATAGGAGCTAATTCATCTTTTCCTAAAGTGGTTTGGACATATACATGTGGATTTTTTAAATAACGTTTTACGTAATTAGGATTTAAATAGGAAATAAATAGGATATCTTTCGATAAAGATAAGGCTGCTTCTGTTTCTTTATGATGAGGAACTCCTATATAAATGATATCGTGATTATTTTTGATATCTTCTTTTATTAAATCCATATTCTTTTTTACATAAGGACAAGTCGCATCGATAAAAGATAAGCCTTTCGCTTTAATTTTATCTTCAAGGTTAGGATCATGACCATGTGCAGAAAAGATGATTATTCCATTTTGGATTTCATCAATAATTTGTTCATAATCCCCTTCATGAAGAATGAATCCTTCATTTTTTAATTCATCCATAATGGAAGAATTATGAACTAAATTTCCTAATAAATGTAAAGGGATATCTTTATTTTTTTCTTTGATTTTTTTAACTAAAGATAGAGCATAGATTACGCCCTTACAAAATCCATATGTGCTAGCTAAATAGACTTCCATAGTTTCTCCTTATTTAGTATAGCACATTAAAAGAAAGGTTGATTTGGTTTTGTTTCTTCTTTGATAATTTTTTCTTTTTGATCATCTTTTTTTACTGGATCAACAATTTCTACATCAACTTTTTCTTTTTCTTTTATCGAATTATTTTTAAATAGTTTATTTTTCATATGACTCATTACGTCTTTAGAAGTATTAATAATCGGCATCACCTTTTGATAAAGAGGAATAATAGAAGATATCGTATCAATACTTTTATTTGCACTATCAAGCATACTTTTAAAAGTCATCGGTTTTCTTAATGGGGGAAAATCATTCATATTTCGCATTAAAGGCATTTTAAAAGGATTCATATAAGGAGAATTATAAGGATTAAAAGAAGCATAATTAAATGGAGTATTTTTCATAAGTTCACCTATTTATTTATATGAGAATATCATGAGAAAGGATAAAGAATTCAACGAATTTTTATTTATTCTTTAAGTAAAAAAAAGATGTTGTTATAATAACCATATGGAAGGATTTATGTATGAATATTGAAGATTATATTGCTGTTATTAATGATTATCCTAAAAAAGGAATCTCTTTTAAAGACATTACCCCTTTAGTGGGGAATGGGAAAGCTTATCAAGAAGTGATTGATTTATTAGCTAAAAAAGCTTCTGTTTTAGGCGCGGAATATATTTGCTCACCCGAGGCTAGGGGATTTTTATTTGGTTGTCCTGTAGCAAGTAAACTAGGAATTGGTTTTGTTCCTATTCGTAAAAAAGGAAAATTACCAAGAGATACCATCTCTGTTCGTTATGAATTAGAATATGGAAGTGATGAATTATTTATGCATAAAGATGCTTTACCTCAAGATGCTAAGGTCGTCTTAATTGATGATTTAGTCGCTATTGGGGGAACACTTAATGCCTGTAAAGATTTAGTAGAAAAAAGTGGCGCAAAAGTTGTTGGAATCCTTTCTATTATCTTATTAAAAGGCTTACCAGGTGAGAAAAAGCTTGCCCCATATGGTTTAGATTCCTTAATCGAATTAGAGGACTAGGAGATTATCTTGTTAGAAAATCAGCATGTTCATAGTTTTGAAGAAATCTTAATGTCGATTAAACGATATATCTCCAATGAAGAAGATTTGAAGAATATCGAAAAGGCATATCTTTTTGCTATGGAAAAGCATAAAGAGCAAAAAAGAGCATCGGGTGCACCTTACATGGATCATCTTCAAGAAGTCGCTTATATTTTATCGACTTTAGGTGCAGGACCCTCGACAATCATCGCAGGTTTTCTTCATGATACCATGGAAGATACCAATACGACTTATGAAGAAATAAAAGAAACATTTAATGAAGATGTCGCCTTTTTAGTCGAAGGAGTCACAAAAATTCAACAACTTTCTAAGCGTAGAGATGAAGAATTTCTCGCAGAAAGTCATCGTAAAATCTTTATTGCTATGGCTCATGATATTCGCGTCATTATCATTAAACTTGCGGATCGTCTTCATAATATGCGCACTTTAAACTTTTTGCCTAAAGAAAAACAAATAAGAATTGCAAAAGAGACTCTAGAGGTTTATGCACCCATTGCCCATCGCTTAGGTATTAATACAATTAAAGCAGAACTTGAAGATTTATCTTTATATTATTTAGATAAAGAAAAATATGATGAAATTGTAGGTTTATTAAATGAAAAATCCATCGACCGTAAAAAAGCGATGATTGCCTTACAAAAAAAGATTGCAGATATGTTAATTAAAACGAATATTCCTTTTGAAATCACTTCGCGAATTAAAGAGATTTATTCGATTTATAAAAAGATGTATATCAAGCAAAGAAAATTTGATGAAATATACGATATTATGGCTTTAAGAATCATCACTGAAACAGAACTCAATTGTTATGAAATATTAGGTTATATTCATTCGATGTTTCGCCCCATTCCAGGAAGATTTAAAGATTATATAGCGATGCCTAAACCGAATATGTATCAATCTTTACACACCTCGATTATCACCCAAAATGGAAATATCTTTGAGGTACAAATCCGTACAAAAGAAATGGATGAAATCGCTGAAACTGGGGTCGCTGCTCACTGGAAATATAAAGAAGGTACTTCTTATGATGCCAAAAAAGAACAAAAAGAAATCGAAGAAAAGCTCCATTGGTTTAGAGATGTAGTCTCGATGTCTGGAAATAAAAAGGCAAAAGATGCCCAAGAATATATGGCTTCTTTAACGCATGATATCTTTGACGCAAATGTCTATGTATTTACCCCGAAAGGAAAAGTCATTGAACTTCCCGAAGGTTCTACCCCTTTAGATTTTGCTTATAAAATCCATTCTGGTGTAGGAGATAGCGCTATCGGGGCGAAAGTCAATAAAGTGTTAGTTCCCTTAGCGACAAGGCTTAAAACTGGCGATGTTGTAGAAATTAAAACATCACAATCTTCACCTGGCCCGAATGAAGGATGGCTAAATATTGTTAAAACAAATCTTGCTAAAAACCATATTCGTAAATTCTTATTAAAGAAAAATAGAGAATTTTTAAGAGAAGATGGAATCACAAAAGGAAAAGAAATGTTAAATGATGCTTTACAAGAATATGGTTATACTTTAAAAGAAATCTTACCTAAAATGGATGAAAATTTCTTTAATAAATTACCTTGTAAGAATGTCGATGATTTAATGTTTGGAATATCCGAAAGACATCCTCCAGTTTCTACTGTAATTGCTGCTTTAGGAATAAGAGAAAGTTTATCAAAAGAAGAACTTGTTGAAAAAATCTTAAAGAAAACTTCCTCAAAACCCCAAAATAATGCAAATCAAGCTGTATTTGTCCAAGGAATTGATAATGTAAAAGTTACTTTATCCCCTTGTTGTTCTCCTATAAAGGGAGATAATATCCGTGGTTATATCACGCGTGGTCAAGGAATTAAAGTTCATCGAAGTGAATGTACGAATATTGCTAAAGAAATTCATCGTACAATTGAAGTCTCTTGGAATCCAACTTATCAAGGAACATTTCCAGTGAATATAGAAATATTAAGTAATGATCGACCAAATTTATTAATCGATGTAATGTCACTTTTTTCTTCGCAAAAGATTATTTGTAATGCCATTCATGCTAAATCACATGTAGAATCCTCGATTGCGTCTTTAACTGCGACGATTTTAGTAAGTGATGTGAAACAATTACAAAGTATATTTCATCAATTGAAGATGATTGATGGAGTCTATGATGTAAGGAGAATTATGAAATGAAACAAAACCGATCTACTTTAAATAAAACTTCTTTTGAAGTGAAAAAAAGCGCTAGATTAATGGATTTTTTATTAGAACATTTACCTTTTAAATCACGAAATAATATTAAATCTCTTTTATCTAGACATTTAGTTCTTGTAAATGGGGCTCCTGTATCACAATTTGATTTTGAAGTTGTTGAAGGAGATATTATTGAATTTTCTTCTGCGCCTGTAAAAAAGAGTAAACAGCAATCAAAATTAAAAATTCTTTATGAAGATGATGAACTCATTGCGATTGATAAACCTTCTGGACTTTTATCAGTAGCAAGTGATAAAGAAAAAAATACGACAGCTTATCGCCTTGTATTAGATTATGTAAGAAATCAAGATTCCCATAAAAGAATCTTTGTCGTCCATCGGATTGATAAAGATACTTCAGGAGTTTTATTATTTGCTAAAAATGAAAAACTAAAAAATGCCTTACAAGATGAATGGAATCATCTAGTAAAAAAAAGATTATATGTTGCCATTGTCGAGGGCTTATTTGAGGAAAAGAAAGGATCAAGAACTTCTTGGTTATTAGAAACAAAAACAAATATTGTATATTCATCGTCTCATAAAGGGGATGGATTAAAAGCCACGACAAATTATGAAGTCATCAAAGATAATGGGGGATATTCATTATTAAATGTCACGATTGATACAGGAAGAAAAAATCAAATTAGAGTGCATATGAAAGATCTACATCATCCAATTGTTGGTGATAATAAATATCAAAGTGAAGATACTCCTTTAAAAAGATTAGGATTACATGCAAAAGAACTAGTGATTACACATCCTTTTAATCATCAAATGATTGATATAATCGCCCATACACCAAAAGAATTTAATATCTTTATGAATCAAAAGATGAGTTTACCTAAAAAAGAAGATAAACTTATGCAAATAAAACCTAAAATGGAGAAGAATAAGACAAGAAAAAAAGCAAAAAAGTAGCTTTTAAGCCTAATAAAAGGAAGATGTTAAAAGAAATTTTTTATTTTCCTTGAAATCTTACGGATATTTGCTAAAATGAGATAGCGTGAATTCGCAAATATGGCGGCGTAGCCCAGTTGGTTTAGAGCGTTCGGTTCATACCCGACAGGTCGAGGGTTCGAGTCCCCCCGCCGCTACCATTTTGGACCCTTAGTTCAATGGTTAGAGCCCCCGTCTCATAAACGGGTTGTTGCAGGTTCAAGTCCTGCAGGGTCCACCATTTGAATATCTATAAATTGCTGGAGAAATACCCAAGTGGTTGAAGGGGATGGTCTTGAAAACCGTTAGGGGATGCAAGTCCCGCTAGAGTTCGAATCTCTATTTCTCCGCCATTGATGAATCTATCAGATTGATGAATTATCAGTCTGTTTTTTTATAGAGTTTGACTACTAACGTCTATGTCGTTTTAAAGAAAATTAGGTCTTAGGAAGGTATAGGTCATATTTTTACACCCTTATATAAAAAAAATCAGCCTTGAGCTATCTTGGGCTGATTTTAATTTCCAATA
>CANQTY010000043.1 GCA_947626895.1 uncultured Bacilli bacterium | reverse complement strand
ATAAAGGGTAAGATTAAGGAAAAAATATAGGTATGATGAAGAAAAGTGAATTATTTTCCTTAGCCCTTTTAATGAGTTTCTTTTATTTTGCGATTCAAGAAGGATTTTATTATTTTAACTTTTCTAGTTTTACATTTTTAAATACTTTTCGCATGATTGAGGAATTTTATTTAAGATATTTAATTAGTTTTCTTTTAGAAATCATCTTTTTCTTTATATGTGGCATCTTTATGAATCACTTTTGGCGATATTTTTCTAAAATCATTCATTATTTTGTGATTTCTTTGATTTTATTTGTCATCGAAAATTTTTCTTTAATGATTAGAAATCTTTTACCTCCAAGAGGCCTTCTACAAGCAGAACTTGCTTTATTTTTTGAAATTTTTTTCATTACTACTTTATTTTTTTATTCCATATACTATGTAAATTTGCTAGAATATGTAAGAAATATGGAGGAGAACAAAAATGATTATAGTTAATGATTTTAAACCAGGGAATGCCTTTTATTACGAAGATGGTATTTATTCTGTCATTGATATTCAACATAATAAGACCGCGATGCGTCAAATGATTGTTAAAGTTAAAGCAAAAAACTTAAGAACAGGCGCAATTACTGATATTTCCTTTACTGGAGGAGATAAAGTAGAGCTTGCGATGTTATCTAAAAAGAAAATGTCTTATCTATATGATGATGGAAGTGATATCGTCTTTATGGATCAATCTACTTATGAACAAACTTCGATTCCAAAAACTAGATTAGAATGGGAATTAAAATTCTTAAAAGAAGGTTCTGAAGTTGAAATTATCGACCATGAAGGGGAAATCCTTGGTATTAATTTACCTGCAAAAGTTACATTAAAGATTACCGAATGTGAACCTGCCGTGCGTGGTGATACCGTCAATAAAGCGATGAAAGACGCGCTCACTGAGACAGGACTTAAAGTTCGTGTTCCATTATTTGTAAATCAAGGGGAAGATATTATTGTCTATACCGTTGATGGAACATATGATTCTCGTGCATAAGCATATTTAAATGGTTATTAATTAGGAAACGTAAGTTTCCTTTTTAAATGCAAAAAAGCTATTTTTAGGCATATTTATTTCTTTTTAATATATAGTTAAATGATAAGATTTATATAAAACTTTTTTATTAAATAGTTCTAAATAGATATGATTCATCATACCTTCTTATGGGAGGAATTATATGAAACGTCAAATCATCGCTTTCTTATCTTTATTTTCACTTGTTTTAGTTTTATCGATTTATTATGTGGTTTCACCAATGCAAAACGAAAGTTTACCAGTATCTAAGGATCATGTAGAAGTCGAAGAATTATCTAAAGAAAACTATTACTTTTCTTCTTATGCCCTTGCAAGAGAGGAAAAGCATCAAGAAATTATTGATGAACAAGTCGCTTTAATTGCAAGTAATGATATTACTTCTGAAGAAGTTGTATTAGCCAAAGAAGTAATGCAAAAAGAAGAAGAAATTATGGCTCTTGAGGAAGCTTTAGAAATCGAAGTGACAAGTAAATGTAATTTTGTCGCTAGTTATGTAGAAATTATGGATACTTACTATAATATCTTTGCTTATCGTCCTAATATGGTCGAAGAAGAGGAGCTTCTTGCAGTAGATTCTATTTTCCAAACGACAGATACTTACTTTTTAGAAAATCAAATCACTTGGATGAAACGTTTAGATCCAGTTATCGAATTTCACTATTGATTGATTGAATGTAACCTCGTTTCGTTATAAAATAATGACGAGGTTAGTTATGGTTACAAAACGTTTATATGCTCAATTAGCAATTTATATCGCCTTTGCTTTAGGCTTATTAGTAAGTTCATTTACTTTTATTTCTTTATTAGTAAAATATATTATTCAAGGAGTATTAGCTATTTTAGGCGGAGGAACGTATTTATTTTTACGCTTTAATAAGAAGAAGAATAGTGCTTATACTTTATTATTAATTACAGGCTGTTTATTTCCTTTTTTACCGATGTTAATCATGTTAACTGATGGATTAGATTATCATTTGACTTCTGTTTTTGCTTTTTTACTCTTCATCATCAATATCTTTCTTGAGGAAAAAACAAAGAAGACAAATTTTGAAAATCTAATTCTTTTATTATTTGCATTAATTTTATTTATGGTTGCTTGTTTAGTAGGTTTAGTTTTTGGCTTTATAAATACTCCAATAAGTGGAATATCTATAGCAAGTTATGTCATCTATACTTTAATTATCCTTTCTTTAAGTGGAATATTAGGGTATTACTTTATTCAATTTATCTTAAAACAAAAAGAAGAATTAAAAAAAGATAATAGCAAAAATTTAAGCGAAAATAATTTAGAAAATAAAGAATAATTTAACGCTTTTAAAACACTAATTTAACGCTAAATTAACGTTTTTTTATAATCTAAAAATCGCTTTTATTTTTCTTTGACTCTATTTAAAAAATAAGGGTATAATGACTTTACAAAAAGATATGATTTTTAAACATAAATATATTCAAAGGGAGGAAATTATGGAATATATTAAACCTAGTAAAGATGAACCAGCGATTGAAAATAAGCTCAAAGATAATTACTATTATATGTCACTAGGAAAATATTTTAGTACAAAAGCTCCAGGTGGAAAATTTGCTCGTGTTCAATTTACCCATGGAATCTCTCAAGTTATCGCCGTAATGAAATATGGAAAAGCACGAATTTATATCAATGCTTATGTTGAAGAATCAGGCGCAGTCAATACTTTAGTTTTTGACTTACGTGAAGTCTTTGATAAGATTGTTGTAAATCAAGAAAATCAAAATCATGGTACAGATTCTGATTATGAACAATGGCTATATAATGTCTTTAAAATCGCTCATTTTGATAAACATAATCTTTGTTTATTTGAAGACTATCAAGGTGGAATTATTGATGATGATGAATATTTTAGCGCTATTGGAGTATGCTTAATTGATTATTTTGATACGACTTTTAATGCTTTTACTCCTTGGGCAAGCGTGGTAAATAAAGTTTTAAATGCTTTAGATACCATCAATGGTTTTGAAGGGAAGAATAAACTCAATCGTTTAACAAAAAAAGATGTTGATGCCGCGGCAATTTCTTATCCGATGATCTTCTGGATTGTTATTGCTTTAGGTTTTGTAGCCATTATTGGGGGAATTTTATTAATCGCCTTAAATAGTGCTTGGCCTGCTGTTGTCAATTGGATTTTAGGAATCATTATGATTCTTGCAGGATTATTCTTTGGTCCTATGATGATATGGACATATAAAACCGATGTTAAAGAATATAATACAAATTCTGGAGATGCCTTAAAAAAGGCAATTAAGCCTTCAAAGCACCTCTTTAATACTTTAGGTTAATATGATGAAAACAAAAAAATTATTGATATTTATTATTCCATTTTTACTTCTCCTTTGTTCCTGTGGGGATTTAAATGAAAATTCAAGTCTATGGGAAGTGATAGGTACCCTTTTCTTATGGATATTTATTATCGCTGCAATTGATACCATTTTAGATATGATGATCAATTTCTTTGCCTTACGTTTTCCTTATATTTATTTTCCAATTTGCTTAGTATTTTCTTTATTATTATTCTTTAATCCTACTGTTCATCTATTTAATCTAAATTGGGGATTTATGATAGGACATGCAATTTTATTATTCCTCATGATTCCTCGACCTGATGATTTTCTTGAACACTATACAAGAATTACATATCAATATGATCTTACTTTAGGTGATTTTTTTGAAAGTGAACGAAAAGATATTAAACACACAATTTCTGGGGCATGTGTAAAACTTGCTATTGTTGCTATTTTATTATGTGTGTTTTATCTTATTCCATTTTTCTTCTTTGATAAAAATGATGTAATGTATCAAAATTGGCTACTTTATGCACCATTAATTGTCGAAGCAGGATTTTCAGGAATTTATAGTTTACTTGGAATTTATCGTTTAATTCGATATCATGGTTAAGAAAGGAGTTTATTATGGATTTTTTTGAAACTTTTCTTTTCTCCCCTTGGGGAATGGCAACAGCCTTAGTAATATTTGTCATTATATTTAAATTTATCTATTCATTTACATCATCGATAGGAATTATTCGTCAAATCATGATGATTGGGGGAATAGCAATTTATTGCTTTGTCGGGTTTGCAAATATAGAAATTGATCCAGAAGCAGATAATCTTCCATTTATCGGCGCTGATTGGTGGAAAATTGCTGGACTGATTTGGCTTGGAGCAACTTTATATTTTATGTATCTATTCGCCGATTTTTCATGGGAAAAACATTATTATGATGAATATAGATATAACTTTATTCATCACGTTTTTGGTTCCCCTGAAATTGAAGTAATTCAAGATGTCCGAGAGGAAACTCATCCTTTAAGATGGGTCTTATTTTCAGCCTTTTTAGGTTTAGGAGTCATGTGTTTAGGTGAATTTTTAGGAGGCATCATTAAAAATGATTTCAACTATGATGGATATTTAGGATGTGGAATCATTGGTTTAGCTTTCTTATTAATCTATTTATTAAGAATCGTTAGTAAAATTGTTAAATCTGCGAAAGATCGTTAATCTTAACTTAATAACCAATCAATAATATTGATTACTTCTATACCATCATAATTACCTAATGAATATTTATCTAAGGTTATGATGGTTTTTTTATAGTTGCTTTTTAATTTTTTTAAAGGAGATATTTCACGATTAAAAGTATCTTGATTTAAAAGCGATGCACTTACTTGAATGAATTCTAGTTTACCCATTTTTTCAGCGATAAAATCAATTTCTTGATCATCAAGTTTACCTATATATACTTTATAATGTCTTCTTTTTAATTCCAAAAAAACGATATTTTCTATGATAAATCCAATATCTAAATTATCTTTTCCGATTAAATAATTTCTTAATCCGACATCTACGATATAATATTTTTTATTTGTTTTTAATATTTCTTTTCCACGAAGATTATAACGCTCTGCAGGATAAAAAATGCAGGCTTCAATTAAGTAATCGATATAATCCGAGACAGTATGATTCGATAGAGATTTAGAATTTGAATTTAGAAAATCAGTAATTTTTTTAATGGTTACATGATTACCAATTACATCTGCAAGATACTTACAAAGTGCTACTAAAAGAGTACTATCTATCGGGGAATTTAGATTCTTTTTGTTTTTTTGTCTTTGAGCAATGTCTTTTACTAGGACAGAATTATATACACCATCCAAACTTTGAAGTATTAAAATGTTATCATGTTCTAGTGAACTTATAAAAGGAAAGCCACCTTCCATTATATAATGGTCAAAAGCTATTTCTTTCTCTTCATTTATACTTAAATAATATTCCTTAAAAGAAAAGGGAAGCATTTTAATTTCAACATATCTACCTGATAACAATGTTCCAAGTTCAGTTGATAATAAATAAGCATTTGAACCAGTGATATATATATCTACCTTATCCTTAATAAATAGGCTATCTATAGCTTTTTCAAAAGCGGGAACAATTTGAATTTCATCAAAAAAAACATAGTTCCATTGCTCTTTTTTTAATTGCTTTAAAATAAAGGAATATAAATTTTTATAGTTATATAATTCTTCATTTTCTAATTCTTCAAAATTGATAAAAATGATGTTTGCATCCTTTTCTTCTTTTCTAATATAATCTTTAAATTGATTTAATAAGGTTGATTTTCCACATCGTCTTATTCCTGTGATAACTTTAATAATTTGTTTGTTTTTCCATTTTTTTAAATTTTCAAAATATTCTTTTCTTTCTATCATGTTAATCACCTCGATATTAGTATAACATAAAGAAAATAAAAATAACAAGTTTTTGCACTGTAGAGCCAAAACTTTAGATTTTTTTGAGTTTTGGCACTGGAGAGCAAAAACTTTAGAATATGAGCTATAAAAAAAGAGGAATAACCTCTTAATTCATATAGAATCCAACGGATGCTGCACCAATAAGGCCTGCATCTTGATCATGTTCTGCAAGAACGATATGGATTTTCTTTAAAGGATAGGGAAGTAAATACTTTTCTAATTTTTCTTTCATTTTATTAAGGAAATAGACCTCTGATTTCATCATTCCTCCAGAAAAAACATAAGTATCTACATTAAATAAAAGATGAATATTACACATATAAAGAGCAAATAAATCTGTATATATTTCTAATATTTCTTTTGCTTTTTTATCATCTTTATCAATTTTAGCAAAAAATGAAGAGGCATTATCTACTTCTAAACCATTTAATTTAGCTAGTAAAGGGATTCCATTTCCAGACAAAAGATGTTCTGCATCATATATTTTATTTTTATATTCCATTTTTAAATGACCGATTTCTAAAGGTAAATCGATTAGTTGTCCTTGATAAACTAAACCTCCACCTATACCTGTAGAAACGGTGATAAAAAAGACATCTTCACCTTTTCTTTTGATATTATTTGCTTCATATAAAGCCGCGGCATTCGCGTCATTCACAACAAAAATAGGAATATTATAAAAAATTTTACTTAATCTTTCTTTTAAAGGTAATTCTTCTATACCTAAATTAAATAATTGTAAGACTTTTCCGTCCAAAACAAAACCACAAGTAGATACACCAATAGCCTTAATCGGATAATCTTTATAGGGTAAAGATGATAACATTCGAATAATTTGATCACATAATTTAGAAGCATCATTTTTTAACGATGGTTCTTTTAAAACATGATGAATCTTAAAATTTTCATCAATAATTGCAGTACGGATATTTGTACCACCTAAATCAAGAGCAAGTACGTATTCCATTAGATTGATAACTCTCTAGGTGCAGGTATCGTAATAATTTTCATGAAATTTGTTTTACCTGTTCCTACTGGAGTACCTCCAGTTAAAATGATTTTTGCTCCAGGTTCAAGTCCAAGTTTTTTCGCTTTTAAAAGCGCTAAAACTTCCATTTCTTCAATAAATTGGGGAATCGCTGGTACTAAAACTGGATATACACCCCAAGATAGTGCACTTGTAAAGCAAGTAGCTCTATTATTTGAAACCGCAAGAATTGGACAACAGGGTCGAGATTTAGAAATACGTAACGCAGACGCGGAAGTTTCAGAAAATGAAACGATTAGTTCTGCACCAATTAATAAGGCAGTATTGGCAATGGCATTTGCAATTGCATCATTATTATTCTTTAAAGATGTATCATAAGCTTCATGAGCTAAATGTTCATAATCTAAATAATGTTCCATTTTTGAAGCGATTTTTGCTTGCATGGAAGTCGCTAAAACTGGATATTCTCCAGAAGCAGATTCTGCCGAAAGCATCACACAATCACTACCCTCTAAAACGGCATTCGCAACATCGGATACTTCTGCACGTGTAGGATTCGGATTTGTTTTCATGGAATCAAGCATTTGAGTCGCAGTTATGACAGGTTTACCTGCAATACGACATTTTGTGATGATATCTTTTTGGGCAACTGGGACATCCTCGGCAGGAATTTCTACACCTAAATCTCCTCGAGCGACCATAATCGCATCACTTGCTTCAATAATTTCATCAATTAAGCGTAAGGCAGAAGGATTTTCAATTTTGGAAATAATTTGAATATCATCACGACCATGATCATGTAAAATTTTACGAATATCTTTTACGTCTTGTGCATTTCTTACAAATGAAGCTGCAATAAAGGAGATATTATTTTGACAACCCCAAATTAAGTCATTCATATCTTTTTCTGAGACAAAAGGCATCGATATTTCTGTATCTGGGCAATTAACTCCACGACGATCTTTAATCACGTGATGATTATAAGCTTTGGTGACTAATTCACGTTTTTCTTCATCTTTTTCAATGACAGTTAAAGTTAAATTTCCATCATCAAGTTTAATGCGATCACCTACTTTAACATCATCATATAATCCAGGGAAAGTGACAGAAAAGATTGTATTATCACCTAAAATTTCATTCATTGTAATACGGACGATATCATCGGTTTTAATCGATGCCGATCCTCCTTTAAAACAATGGGTACGAATTTCAGGACCTTTTGTATCTAAGACGACTGGAACAATGATTCCTTCTTCTTCTAAACGACGAGAGATTTCTGTCTTTTTAAAGTGTTCATCATAAGTTCCATGAGAGAAATTAATTCTCATGACATTCATACCTGCTTCATAAAGTTCTTTACATTTTTCATAAGTATCTGAGGCAGGACCAATCGTACAGACGACTTTTGTTCTTTTCTTAATCTTCATTTTCATTCTCCTTTTTATTTAATGATATCTGAAACACGCATTAAGAATGCATTATCTTTATTTTTCATGGCAAGAGCTTCTTCAATTGGGGTAGCCGTCATCTTAGACCAAACAATACCTACACAAACACCACTTCGACCTTGTAAAAGTAAATCGATAGCAAATACACCCATTCTAGCTGCTAAAACACGGTCTGTTCCAGTAGGGCTACCACCACGTTGAATTCGCCCTAAAACTTCACTTCTTGCTTCAATGCCACAATCACGTTCAATTTCTCGAGCTAATTCTTTAACATCACATAGTTTTTCGGTGATGATGACCATGATATGATGTTTTCCTTCAGCAATTTGACGGATGATTGAATCTTTTAATTCTTGTTTTGTCATGCCATGATCTTTTGTGATGACGATTTCTGCTCCACAGGCAATTCCTGCATAAATGGCTAAATCTCCACAATCTCGACCCATCACTTCAATGACGGAACATCGTTGATGGGAAGAGGATGTATCTCTTAATCTATCGACACAACTAATAATGGTATTTAAGGCAGTATCAAATCCAATGGTAAAATCTGTACTTGCTACATCATTATCGATGGTTCCAGGAATTGCTACACAATTAATTCCTTTTCTAGAAAGAGCTAAAGCTCCTCGATATGTACCATCTCCACCGATTGTAACTAAAGCATCAATACCATATTCTTTTAAGATTTTTACAGCTTGATCTTGGACTTCTTCTTGTGTAAATTCAGGAAGCCGAGCGGTACCAATTTTCGTACCTCCACGATTGATAATTTCGCTAACAAAGGAACGATTTACTTTTTCTATTTTTCGTTCAATAATGCCGCGATACCCATTATAAATCACATACATTTCTAATCCTTGATTGATGCCTGCGCGAATAATCGCCCTTAAACATGCGTTCATGCCAGGTGCATCTCCTCCTGATGTAAGAACTCCGACCCGTTTTATCATAACTGCCTCCAAGTCAATTTTTTGACCAAATTTATTTTAACACCTAAAAAGCCCCTCTTATAGAAAAATCAATCAAAAATGAAAATTCTTTTTTATATAAAAAAAGAGTGAAAATAACATCTTAAAAAGAAAAGAAAAAATTCAAATTATCTTCATCTTTTTATGCAATCATTATAAAAACATGCTAAGATATTTTCGAAAGGCATTTATGAAGAATTTATTAGACAAAAACGATTATTATCAAGTAGAAAGTGCATCCTTAATCGCTGATTATGATTATGAAACGATCATCAATTTATATCAGCCTTTTATTGGTTATGCTGCTTCTATCCTTTATTTTACTTTCATTGAAGAATTAAAATATCAAGAATGGATTCGTGTATCTCGTCATGAAACATTACTCAATAAACTTCATATAAAACTTATTGATTTTCTTGATGCGAGAAAAAAACTTGAAGGAATAGGTTTACTTAAATCGTATCGAAAAGAAAATGGGGAAGATAAAGCTATGTCCTATATTTATGAACTCTATGCTCCAAAAAGTCCAAATGAATTCTTTAATGATGTCTGTTTTAGAAGTTTACTTGCTTCCTCTGTCGGGGAAAAAGAATATAATCGTCTATTAAGAATTTATTTAAAAAAAGATGTAAAAGAAAAACATTTTGAAATCAGTGCAACTTATAAAGATATTTATCCTCAAGTTATGATCAATAATTTACCTGATGATATTAAGCTTTTATCGCGTTTTACAGGAGATGTATCTACTGGTTTTAAAATGGATGTCTTTTTAAATCAATTAAAAGATAAATATAGTATTAATAAAAATATCTTTACTCAAGAAGATATCAATGAAATTGACCGTATTTCTTTACTATTTGGAATTAGTGAAGAATATATGGTCGATTTAGTTTTTGCTTGCTATCACGCAGATAGAGAAGCAAAATTTGATAAAGATGAACTCTTTATTCAAGCTAGAAATAGCATTATTTATCCTTCAATTAGAAAAAATAATGATAGTGATATTCATCTTTATGAAGAAAATACTGCTTTTGCAAGTAAAATCAATCATATGAATACGACTGCACCATATGAATATTTTCGTTTAATTACAAATGAAGCATATCCTTCTCCTTCGGATATTGCTATTTTAAATGATTTATCTAGTAAATATCATCTTCCTATCGGGGTAATTAATGCTTTAGTAACTTATACTTTAGAAAATAATGATATGGCTTTTCCTAGAGCCTATTGTGAAAAAATTGCTTCCCAATTAGCGCGTTTAAAAGTACAAAATGCGATGGAAGCCTATAACTATTTATATAGTCATAAAAAGAAAAAGAAGGTTAAAATGCCCTTAAATAATGATGAAAATATCGAGGAACAAGTAGAAAATGATGAAGATAAAGAAAATTTATCTTCAGAAGAATTAAAGAAAATTGTCGAGGAATGGTAAATGAAAAAAGTTGATTTTCCTGAATTTCATAATCCTAAATTAGATGAAATTCGTTTAAAAAAGTTTGTCGAAGTAAAAGAAGATCCTCTTTTTAAAGAATTTATTTTAGAAAATGAATTAACTGATGAAGAAATTATGAATAATCTTTCCGTCTTTTTAAGAACAAAAGAAGATCTTTCTTTTTGTAAAGATTGCAAAGGTGTATGTCATAAATATCCTTCTAAAACTCAATTTAAAATGGTTCTTCATGAAGGAAGTAGAGCTTTAGATTTAGAATTAAAGACTTGTTCATTTTATGAAGAAATTGAATATTTAAAAGAACTTTTTTATCACCTTGATTTTCCTTCTTCTTGGTTACAATATGATTTTAAAGAAGAAATATTAAAAAATGATTATACTTCGATTCGCGCGAATGTCATAAAAAACTTAAGACCTTGTTTAGATAAAAATCAAAAAAAAGGACTTTATATCTATGGTGAAAGTAGAATAGGAAAAAGCTTTATTTTAGCTTTATTTTCGAAATATTATCTCCAAATGAATGGAGGAAATATTGCCTTTTGTTCATCAAATGAATTATTTAAAGATTTAAATGATTTATATTTTAATGATAAAGAAAGTTTTGCTCGTGAAATGATGAATTTACAAAATGTTGATATCCTCATTTTAGATGGCTTTGGACGTGAACATAAATCCGATTTTATGAGAGATATGTATTTACTTCCCTTATTAAATGAAAGAAGAAGTTTCGGTAAAATTACCTTTTTTACCTCGAATTTTACACTTAAAGAAATCTTCACGATGTATCAAGTGAATAAAGCTTCTTTACCCCAAGTAAAACAACTTGAACTTGTTTTAAATGATTTAGCTACCCCAATTGAGATGAAAGGACATCCTTACTCATTCTAATTCATATCTTATTTACTTATTTCATAAATTAATTTAGGTGATATTTTGTTTTATTATGAACAAGCGATTTTAAAAGTGATTCACTTTCAAAAAATCCTTTTCTTAAGTAAAGAAAAAATCACTTTTTTAATGAAAAAATATGAATTGATTATTGAGGGTAATGATTTATCTATCTCTTCTTATTATGATGAAGAAACCTGCATTAAGGGAAATATTGAAAGGATTATCATTTCAAGATGAAAGCAAGTGCTACGTATTTAATTAAGTCTTTTCACTCAGGTAATTTATTAGCAAAACTAAAAGAAAATCATATTGAAGTGATTTCTTTAAAAAAGCAAGAAGAATATTTATATATACTAACCATTGCTTATAAAGATAAAAAGAAGATT
>CANQTY010000042.1 GCA_947626895.1 uncultured Bacilli bacterium | reverse complement strand
ATATGCAATGGAAAATATAGGAAAAGAAGAAGTTACAAATTTACTTCCCTGGAGTGAAAATATCAAAGAAAAATTTAAAATAGTATAAATTTCATCCGACTGAACTCGGGGGAATTTAACTTAACTCGGGGGATTTTTAGGTAATTATTCGGAAAAACCGATTTTAGTCGGGGGATTTTACAATGAATCGGGGGATTGTATCCTTGAAGTTTTTTAATGGAAAAATTAGAAATTATTTTTTCTTGGTTTTGTCATAGGGAAATCTTTGAAGGTTACTCAGCAACCGTTTGCTAGAACACAGCGATAGTTTCTTGACAAAAAACCACGGGGGGGGGGTATATTTTCTTTGTTTATGATGTGTTTTTATTTTAAATATTGAAAAAGATCATATTGCAATAAATTGAATGGGAGAAATAGTTATGAAAAAAATTTTATTGGTAATAATTTTTATAATTTCAATTATAAATTTGAGTGCTTGCAAATCTACATCAGCATATGAACTTTATTTGAATTCGTACATTCAGGCTGCTGGTTCAAAAGATGGAGCTATGACTGAAGAAGAATGGTTAGAATCTCTTAAAGGTGAACGAGGAGTTGGTATTTCTCAAGTAGAGATTATTTGTGGAAACATAATTATTTCTTATACTGATGGTTCACAATATAGTATAAATAATGCCTATCCAGAGGCAGGACATCAATGGGATAGTGGAGTAATTACAACTGCTCCTACTTGTTTAACGACTGGTGCAAAAACATATACATGTGAAAAATGTTTAGCTACAAAAAAGGAAATAATAGATGCTGTAGCGGATAATCATATTTATACAGAATATGGTTATGATGCAGAATATCATTGGTCAAACTGCCAATTATGTGGAAATAAAAAAAGAGAAATGCATAACTTTACTGGTGTCACAAACGAAAGTGATGCAAATGACTTGATAAAATGTGAATGCGGATTAACTAAAACAGTTGGAGAAATTCAAGCCTTTAAAGTCAATTTCGTATGCTCTGATGGTGTCACTATCAAAGTATACGCTTCACAAAATTATTCAGAAGGAGGAGAAGAAAGTAATATTGCTTATTCGAGAAGTAAAACAGGAGAATTATTAAAAAACGGAGAAGGGCAAGTTAATTTTGAAATAATTCCTCATATCGGATATAAATTAGGATCTATTTCTATAAGTCCCGAAAATGGATATAAAAATTTCAAAGGAAAAGAAGAAACAGGTTCCGATAACATATATCGAATAACAAAAATTACAGCAAATTTAACCGTGACAATAAATATGGAATTTGATGCTTTAAATATGCCTATAATATCGATTAATACAGAAAATGACGCTGTTCCAGTAGATAAAGAAAATTATATAAATTGCAATATTTCGGTCTCAAATGCAGAAAATGGATATAATTTTTCTAATGCAAGTGCGGGAATAAGACTAAGAGGAAATACTACTATGACTTATCCGAAAAAACCTTATCGAATAAAATTTGATAAAAAACAGCAAATGTTTGGTTTTGGAGAATACAAAAGTTGGGTACTTTTGGCTTTATATCTAGATTTTTCAAACATTAAAGATTATGCAGCGTTTAATTTTGCAAAAAGTATAAAACGTGGAAATGCTTTTGTTCCGAATGCACAGCATGTAGAGGTATATTTTAATGGAGAATATCAAGGACTCTATCTATTGACAGAACAAGTTCAGGAAAATATTGGAAGAGTAGGTGTTGAAAGTGAATTCGGTGAAGAAAGAGAAGTACCTTTCTTAGTGGAATTAGATGAATACGCTCCTGTTGAGGGAACAGAAGGAATAGATTGGTTTAAAATTTATAATCCAGATATAACAAATGATGCATTTCAAACAAGTTTTTACACAATAAAATATCCAGAAGCAGAACAAAGATATAATCAAGAGCAATTTAATTACATTGAAGAATACATTAACAAAGTAAATTCTTTGTGCCATAGCCAAATGGTAACCAAAGAGGAATTTGAAGAATATATCGATTTGGATCAATTCATTGATTATTATTTGATTCAAGAATTTATGGGTCAAGGTGATATTGTATGGAAATCCGTTTATATGAGTAAATCTAAAGATGGCAAACTAGTTATGGGTCCAATTTGGGATTTTGATTGGGCGGTTACAGGACCTATAAGTTTTGAAAAAGGACAAAGATTAGGATTTAATTATTGGTATTCAGAATTTACTTGGTTTTATTTAATGTTACAAAGAGATTGGTTTTTAACTGCTACTTGTAATCGATGGAAAGAAATAAGAGAAACTTTAAATCAAAAAATAACAGAATTGGAAAGTTTTAAGGAAACAATAAAGCCTACCGCAGAACGTAATGCAATTTTATGGGATTTTTTGGATGATGGTGATCCTGAAAATGATTTTTCAGGATACTATGATTGCATTATCGATTTTATGCAAAATCGTTGGAATTGGATGAATGAACAATTAGGAAAAGAAAATTAGACATTTATAAAATGAATAAATTAAAACTGAAAGTGAAAATGTCAAAATAAATTGACTAAACTGGTATACTTTATCTTGATGCTATCACGCATAACCCATGAAAGTTTTTAACGACTTCTTTTTTGCTTGACAACTCTCTACGGGGGGGGTATGATACCCTTGTTTTTTGGCATAATTTGCTATAAAATGCGAAAAAACATAAAGTTAAGTAAATAATATAAACATTGATATTTTAGTTCTTGAGAAGATGAAAACATAATGAAGATAAAACTATGTTTTACTTAACTTTATATACTAAAAAGAAAGGTTAGGAAAGTGTGAAAAAGTCAGTAGAGAAAGCTTTAGCGATGACATACAATGTCTCTTTATATAAGCCTAAATACTTTTATGCTTTTATTAAGAGAACTTTTGATATTTTTTCTTCTGGCTTAGCTATTGTTCTTTTTTCATGGTTATTCTTAATCTTAATTATTGTTGTTAAATGTTCTATGAAAGGTAATGTCTTTTATAGTCATGATAGAGTGGGTAAGAATGGAAAAATAATAAAAATATATAAGTTTCGTTCTATGAAGGAAGATAATCGTCCTTTAGAGGAGATTCTTACTCCTGAGCAACTCGAGGAATGGAAAAGAGATTATAAAATCACAGATGATCCTCGAGTTACTAAGGTAGGAAAGTTTTTAAGAAGAACCTCTTTAGATGAATTGCCACAATTATTTTCTATCTTTACTGGTAAGTTATCAGTCGTTGGTTATCGTCCTGTCATTGCTGAAGAATTAGAGGCTAAATATACGAAAGAACAACAGGAGTTATTATTAAAAGTAAAGCCTGGTTTAACGGGTTTTTGGGCTAGTCATGGTAGAAGTAATACAACATATGAAGAACGTGTAAAGATGGAACTTTATTATTGTGTTAAAAGAAATATATGGTTAGATATTAAGATTCTATTCCTTACTATAATAGGAGTATTTAAACATGATGGAGCTAAATAAAGAAATCAAATATTGTTGATAATGAACTTGTATTCATTATTAAAAAACAACGATATTACTAAATCGAAATGGAGAATAGATACTAGAATGAAAAAAATACTATTTTTATCTTCAAGATTGCCTAATCCAATAGATGATGGACGTTCATTAACTTTGAAACAATATTTAGATATGCTATCTAAACATTTTCAAGTTGCAGTTGTTTCATTAAAAGGGAAAAAAGATCCAAGTAATCAACCACAATATTTAGATTTTATAAAAGAAATTCCTTATCCTTCTTTTGTTGAAAAGATAAAGAATGTCTTATGCTTATCACTTTTTAGGGGCTATCCCTTGCAGGTTTCCGGTGTATATTCAAAAAAATCACAAAAGATTTTTAATCAAATTGTCGAAGCATATCAACCAGATATTATTATATGCGATATGATTAGAACTTCACGATATATTCGAAAATGCAAATATGATAAAGCTATGCGCATACTTGATATGGATGATATGCTTTCAAAAAGATATAGTAATAGTTTGCAGACAAAAGAAGATCCTTTAGGACAATTTAGAAATATGTTACCATCTTTCTTTTTGAAGTTTATTTCTATATTCCATTTAAATAAATTCATTCTCAAATTTGAAACCAAAAGAATGAAGAAAAGCGAAATTAAAGAAATTAAATATTTTGATAAAGTAATATTAGTTTCTCCTTTAGAAACTAAAGAATTAAATAGATTAACAAATTCAAATAAAGTTGTGACTTGGCCTGTATGTATTGATTCTATTGGAGAAGAAGTAAAAAACGAATTTAATAAAAATCAAATAGCATTTTTAGGAAATTTAGATGTTTCACAAAATCAAAGTACATTAAAGTATATTTGTGAAAATATATTGCCTTTGTTAGAAGATAATTATTATATTCTCGCCATAGGAAAATGTAGTGAATCAAGTAAAGAATTATTTAAGGATTATTCACGTGTGCAATTTACAGGATATGTAGATGACATTAAAAGATGTTTGCAAAAAAGTTTCTGTTTATTAGCACCCATTCAATACGGATCAGGAATTAAAATTAAGATTCTTCAATCTATGGGATTTTCTCTTCCTGTTGTAACATCTCCAATTGGAGTTGAAGGGTTAGATGTAACAGATCAAAAAGAAATATTAATTGCAAATACCAGTGAAGAATATGTAGAAAAAATTACATGGTTACAAAATGAAGAAAATCGTCAAAATATAATTCAAGAAGGAATAAAGTATTTAAAAACGAATCATAGCTTTCAATTAGGAGAACAAATTATGATTAAAAGTCTAGAGGAGGATAAATAAAATGATTATTAGATCTAGAACACCTTTAAGATTAGGTTTAGCAGGTGGTGGAACAGATGTTTCCCCATTTTGTGATACCTATGGTGGTTGTGTATTAAACGTCACCATCAATATGTATTCTTATTGCACATTAAAACCTACAAAGAATGGAAAAATTAGATTTGTAGCACCTGATGTAAATCAAGTTGTAGAATTTGATTCTGCAAAAGAAATTCCTATCGATGATAAATTACCTTTACATTGTGGTATTTACAATCGAATTGTTAAAGATTTTAATAAACATAAACCTTTATCTTTTGAAATGACTACTTATAGTGATGCTCCATCAGGATCAGGACTTGGAACGTCATCCACAATGGTCGTCACTATTATTAAAGCATTCCAAGAATGGCTTAATCTTCCTCTTGGAGAATATGATACTGCTCAGCTTGCCTATGATATTGAAAGAAATGATCTTCAATTTAAAGGTGGAAAACAAGACCAATATGCTGCGACATTCGGGGGATTTAATTTCATGGAATTTTATGAAAATAATCACGTTATTGTAAACCCTTTAAGAATGAAAAAATGGATTAAAAATGAAATTCAAAATTCATTAGTTTTATATTATACAGGAATTTCTAGAGATTCAGGTAAAATTATTGAAGCACAAACAAAAGCTGAAAAAAATCAAAAATCTTTAGATGCTATGTTCAAAATTAAAGAGCAAACTATGTTAATGAAAGAGCATATTTTAAAGGGAAATTATGCTGGAATCGCAGAATGTTTAAATCAAAACTGGATTGCAAAAAAAGAAACCTCATCATTGATTTCTAATGATGAAATGGACGAAATTCATGATTTTATTATGTCTCATGGTGGTAAAGCTGCCAAAATCAGCGGTGCTGGTGGAGGTGGTTTTATGATCATTTGGTGTGATCCTGAAAAGCGTTATGATTTAATTAGAGAATTACGAAATAGAAATGAAGGGAAGACTAAGGTGGTCGATATTGTAGAATATGGAGCACAAGCGTGGACGATTTATGATGAAGAATAGTAGTTTAAAACATATTGAAACATTAATGGAAAGATATCCTAATCTTCAGGTATGTAAGAGAGAAATTATTGATAGTGTAGAAATTTTAATTAAAACATTTAAAGAAGGTAATAAACTTTTAGTATGTGGAAATGGGGGTTCTGCCTCGGATTCTGAACATATTGTTGGAGAATTAATGAAAGGATTTATTTTACCTAGAAAACTTGATCAAGATTTAGTAGATGAAATCGATGATGATATACTTTCATCGAGTTTGCAAAAGACGTTACCTGCTATTTCTTTAGTTTCTGAAACTGCTTTAATTACGGCATTTTCAAATGATCAACTTCCTAGTGCAGCTTTTGCTCAACAAGTTTTAGGTTATGGAAAAAGTGGTGATACACTTTTATGTATTTCTACTTCTGGTAACTCTTTAAATTGCATATATGCTGCAAAAATTGCTCAAATTAAAGGTATTCATGTAATATCTTTAACAGGACAAAAGGAAAATAAACTAGAAAAATATAGTGACATTGTCATTCATGCACCTGAAAAAGAAACATTTAAAATTCAAGAATTACATTTACCTATATATCATGCAATTTGTTTAGCTCTTGAAGAGGAATTCTTTGGTTAGGGGTTTTTATGCAGGCAATTATTCTTTCGGGAGGATTTGGTACTCGTTTAAGAAGTGTGGTTTCTGATTTACCTAAACCAATGGCAAATGTTTTAGGTAAACCATTTTTAGAATACATTTTAGATGAATTAAATGATTATCATTTTGATAAAGTCGTGCTTGCCGTTGGTTATAAAAAAGAAGCAATCATGGATTATTTTGGTAATTCATATAAAAATATAAAATTAGTTTATTCTATTGAAGATGAACCTCTTGGTACAGGAGGGTGTATTAAAAAAGCCTTATCTTATATTGATGATCCTTATGTATTTATTTTAAATGGGGATACGATGTTTAAAATAGATTTTATAAAAATGGCAAAATTAAATTGCCTATCTATTGCATGTAAACATCTATATAATTTTGATCGATATGGAGAAGTGAAAATATCAAATCAAAAAATTATTGGATTTTTAGAAAAAACTTATGTTCAGCAGGGGTATATCAATGGAGGTATTTATTATATGCCTAAAAATATCTTTGATGCTTACCAATTACCAACTAAGTTTTCTCTAGAAAAAGATTTTTTTGAAAAATATATGAAAGAGTTAAATATTCAAGCATTTTTATCTGATGATTATTTTATTGATATAGGGATTCCTGAAGATTATTTAAAAGCTCAAGAAGATTTTAAGAAGAAAAAAGCTTTATTTTTAGATCGGGATGGAATTATTAATATTGATTATGGTCATGTACATACTATTGAACAATTTAAATTTACTGATTTCATTTTTGATTTATGTAAAAAATATCAAGAGAAAGGATATTTAATCATAATCATCACCAATCAAGCGGGTATAGGAAAAGGGCTATATCCTGAATCTGATACAATTAAATTAAATCAATATGTCATAGATGAATTTAAGAAAAGAGATATTAATATTTCTAAAATATATTATTGTCCTCATAAACCAGAAGATCATTGTTCCTGTAGAAAACCTGAACCTGGATTATTTATTAAAGCTATTAAAGAATTTAATATTGATTCTAGTGAATCTATTGCAATTGGGGATAAATTATCTGATTTGGAGGCTGCTTATAAAGCTGGAGTAAAGCAATTATATTTTAGAAAGACAAATTATGATGAATATCCTGTAGAATTTCATTATAATTACATTAAGGATTTATATGAAAAATAAAGTCATGAACGTGAAAATATTATTTATATCATTTTATACGCCAGAGATTTTAGTAGGAGCTCAAAAAGAATCTTATAGAAATATACAATTTTTGCAAAAATATTTTGGAAAAGATAATGTGCTTATAAGAAATATTGGAAAACATTCTTTATTCTATAAAATTTTTAATCCGTATGGCTTTAATAAAAAAGAAAAAAAAGAAATTGAACAAAGCATTAAAAATGGAGTTTCAATAATATTTATGGACTATTTTTTCGAAGGAAAATATATTATCTCATTGAAAAAGAAATTTAAAAATTTGAAAATTATCAAATTTTTTCATGATATAAATACAGAAAGATTAAAAGAATTCAAATCGAATATGTCATTGCCACTTTTTTCGCTACATGGTGAATGTAGAATAAAATATTCAAGACAATATAAAGCTATTATTCAAAGTGATCGATATATGGTGAATTTTGCTGATTTTATTATTGCATTACATAAGCGAGACGAAAATATACTTAAGCAAACATATGGACGTGGAGCAGATTTATGTTTGCCTGTTTCTCTTCCAACCCCTAGTGTAGAGTTTAATGAAGCTAATCAATCTAAAAATATTTTTAATTATGAAGGATTCAAGTTATTGTTTATTGGTGCCATGAATTACTTTCCTAACAGAGAGGCAGTTGATTTCTTATATCCAGTAATTCAAAAGCTTGATTGCAAATTGTTTGTTATTGGCACTGGTGGAGAAGAAATTCAAAAAAAATATGATTTAAACAAAGTTGTCTTTTTAGGTAGAGTAGATGATATATCACAATATTATTTGGAATGTAATTGTGTGGTAACTCCTATTTTAAGTGGAGGAGGCATGAAAGTTAAAGTTTGTGAAGCACTATCATATGGTAAAACAATTTTAGGAACAGATGAAGCGTTTGTTGGGTATGAAATGGATATAAACAAAGTAGGAGCTTTATGCAATAGTCAAGAGGAATTTGAAAATGCTATTAAAAAGTGTATGATTAACCCTACCACATTTAATGCATATTCTTTTCAAGTATTTAAAGATAAATATAGTGATGAAGCAACATATAAACTTTTTTGTGAAGGTATGGAAAAATTATCAAGTAGATAATTTGAATAAAAAAGCTATTTAGCATTTTTAGTTTTTAAATTTGAATAAAAAGCTAAGGGTATTATTAATAGAACAAAACAATAACTATCAAATTGTAACGTAAAGCAGAGAGAAAATATTAATAACATTTGTGTAAAATTATTTCCTTGTCTTTTTTTAATAGAATTTAGCAAAAACATTACAAAAAAGACAAATGTAATAATGCCGAATTCGCAAAGAATTTTTGAAAAAAGCATTTTTGGTGTACCAGAATTATTCATTACAGTATAATAAACTTCATTATCTGTTGTTCCATAGAAATTAAGTGCCCACGGAAACATTGAATTGATATAATTTCCTAAATAATGACCAAAATTTTCTCCTCCAATACCTATAATGGGATAATCAAAAAACATTCTAATACTTATAATAGGATATCCCACTCTTACAAATGTGGATAAATCACTTTGAAACATTTGTACAAAATTAGAAAAATGCTTCAAACGCTGAATATAATAGACATCGCTATCAACTACTTGTATGACAATTAGAAATATGATACCAATAATAATACCCAAAGCAACAAATGTTTTTACCAATTTTGTTATTTTTTTTCTGTTTAAAATCACAAATAGAAAAATTCCTAAAAAAAGAATTGCGAATCCTTGTAAGGAAAAGGCTGCAACAAAAGTTATAATATCGATTAGTAGTAACAAAACATATTTTTTTCTTTTTGTTATAGAAAACATATATAAGAAAGCTACAGATGCTAAAAGTAAATGCATAACAATCCATGAGCTTTCAAATGATGTTCCAGTAATTCTATTATATTGATTTCCGCCAAAAACGATCATTATAAGTTCCTTGAATATTGATGGTAATATATGATAAACGGTTAATACATCAATTAAGCAAATAAACATAGGTAAAGTATATGCGATTGCTACTAATTTAAAAAAAACAAAAATATATTTGTTATTATCATATGTTCTTGATAAGTAATTAAAGCAGTAATATAAAGATAAAAAAGAGCAAAAAAACAACCCCATTGTAGCAAAATAGTTAAAGAAATTAAAAAATGATTTAAATATAAAAATATCATTTATTAAAGTAAATAGTAATGTCAATCCGACATATACAATTAAATAGATAATTATTTTATTTTGCTTTTCGTTAAATATTTTTGGAAGAAGTAAAATAAAAAGAAAAAGTGCGGGTATTAAACAAATTGGTTTATAAACTGACGGCATTATTCTAATAGCATCATATGGCATTAGTAAAATTGTCATATAAAACAATATTGTGATTAAGGAATTCATAATAGCCGAAGAATATAATTTAATTCTCATCTTTTTAGTTTTCCTTTATATAAGTTCAAAAGTTTCTTTGCCTGTAAACAAATATCAAAAGCTGGAAAAATATAATTTTTTCTAGTTATATAATTAAAATTGTTAAGAATATAAGATTCCCAATTTTCTAAATCTAAATCTAAGAAAGAAACAAGATTAGAAAAATTTAGTTCCTCGGTTACATTAGTGGAACAAATCATTCGTAATCCATTAATTTGTGCTTCGACACCAACAACAGGAAGACCTTCATATAAAGATGGTAGTAAAAAGAGATCAAAAGCACTATATATTTTAGACGTATCTTTCATAGAACCAGGTAAGATAACGCTCTTTTCCAAATGATTGGAATCTATATAATTTAATAGACTATTTTTTAGTTCACCATCTCCAATAAGCATTAATTTATATTTGCTAGGAGAAACATTTTCTAATTTCTTCATTAATTTCAGTAAAAACATTTGATTTTTTTGATTACAAAATCTACCTATATTACCAAGTACTACAGTGTTTTCATCAATATTATATTGCTCTCTAATACTTTTTCTTTCATTAGGATTGAATTTAAATCTATCACAATCAATAGCGTTATTAATAATTTCAAATTTTTTATTTTTAAATAAAAACCTACCTGCTAATTCCGAGCATGCGAAGAAATCAGTGGCATATTTTTTGCCTAAAAATAATAATGGATAATTCCTTAAGGCATGAAGTTTTTTATCTGCCGCTTTAGATTGATGACTATGAAGAATTCGAATAGCTATATGATGTTTTTTGGCTTTTTTTAAATAAATGAATGCCATATTAGCAGTGTGGCAATGGATAATATCATATGTCTCTTTGTTTAATATCTCATCAAATTGTTTTGAGATTTTAAAAAAGTTTTTTGCTTTTAGTTCTGGCAATTTAAAAGTTTTTCCACCTAAAGAATGTATTTCATCTACAAACGATTTATTATCTTTTTCTTCAATATTATAGACAAAATCAAACTGAATAGATGTTCGATCAATATGCCTATAATAATTCATTATATAGTTTTCTACTCCACCTACGACATTTAAACTTGGAACAATTTGCAACACACGTATCATAATTTTACTCTTTTCTTTTGTTTCCTTTTAAAATTTGACTATTTTGAAGTTTTTTTTCTGCCCATTCTTTTGTATTTGCAATGATTTTTCCGGGATTTCCAATAACTACTGAATCATCGGGAATTATTCCCGAGATTACGCTTCCAGCACCGATAATACAATTATTTCCTATTTTAGTTCCTGGTTTAATAAAAGCATTATGTCCAATAAAAACATTATTACCAATAAAAACAGGTTTCATGAATTTACTTTCATATATGGGATCTTGTTTTCCAATTGCAACTAAGCCACATTCTATGGAATAGTCATGAACTAAAATGATTACCCCACTTGTTATTACGGTTTCATTTCCAATATGAATCATGCTAGGATTTGATAAATCTAATTTTACATCTCTTGCAATCCATTTTACTTTACCTTCCAAGTCTATTCCAATAAATTTTAGATATTTATTTGCAGATTTAACATACCATTTTTCAGAGAAGAGAAGTTTTAAGGTCAAAGTTTTCTTTTTTAATTTTGAACGTATAATTTTAAATTTACTCATGAAAATTTCCTCAATAGGATTATACTCAAAACTAAAAAGATACACAAACGGAAAGAGAAGGGAATTAAAATATTTATGAAAATTCAAAATTTTTGATATAAATCATAATTTGCAAACGTGATATGAAAAAATAGAATTATAAAGTTAATCGTACCATAATAAAAATGTCCAGAAAGGCAAAATAAATAGCTTTAGAATGGTATGAGACGAAACATAGAAATACTTCAAAAGAATAAACAGATTTTATAAATTTACTGTAAGCGTCAAAAAAACTGTGTATTGACAAAAAAACTCCATATCCAGGAATAAAGGAAGATGGAGTTTTAAATTATCGGTATTTAAGATTGTTATTTAAAATAAAATCCCAAAAAGTATGGTATAGCTTATAAATGAACATCTAAAGCCTCAAATAAATCAACCAATTTTT
>CANQTY010000041.1 GCA_947626895.1 uncultured Bacilli bacterium | reverse complement strand
ATAATTAAAAACCCTCCTGCTTTTATTTTACAGGAAGGCTTCTTTTATTTATATATAGGGGAATTACCGCTTACAATGCTTTCAATCGCTTTGTCATAATCTACTGAATCATAAATTTTTGTTGCTTCTAGCTCTTCTAGTTCTTTTTTTAGACTCTTTAATTTGAGTTCCTGGTTGTCTAGTTCAAGCTTTAGACTCTTGCCTTGAATATTGAGTGATGTGAGCTTTGTTTTCTTGTTTTCTTCAAACTCACTTTGAGCTTTTGCTACTTCATTTGCATTGAGTACATATCCACAATTTGGACAAGTATCTTCATGCTTTTCATATGAGCTAGCATAGACTTCTTTATATTCTTCACGTAGAGCAGTCAAAGTCTTGTTTCCATACTCGATATCAAATTCAATTTTTTGGATTTCTTGTTTCTTTGTTGCAATATCTGAAGTCAATTGAATTTTTTCTTCTTGTGCTCTTTGTTTACCATTGACTAAGTCATTCTTCTTGTCAGTCATCAATGTGATTTGAGATAGTAAGTCATTATTCTTTTTTAAGACTTCTTGTTTTAACTTATTGATGATTTCAGTCTTTTGGTCATACAAGGATTTAATTTGAGTATCAAGTTTTACTATGCGTGGATCCTCAACGTCCTTTGCAGATTTTAGATCTTCGATTGCTTGAGTAATTCTTGCCACTTCTCTATTTGCTCCTTGAAGCTCCTGGAGTGAAACATCTTGATCTTTTGATAGTTCAGTAATAAAGCCGTCTAGCATTTTAAGAGAATCATTGAGTTCCTTGATTTGAGACTTTAAGAATTTCGTTGCGTTTGATGTGTCTCCAGTGTATTTTGAGAGAATGTCTTTAGCGACTAAACAAATTGGTTCCTTTTGGTAGACATCAACATCTGTGACATCTCCAACTAGTCCGATGATGAATGACCTAAGAGCTTTTTCATCTACTTGTTCAGTGAGGTAGAATGGATTTACAAGAGCGCTAATTAAATTGATTGTAGAGTCGATTTTGTTTCCATTATTGAACTTGACATCATTTAATCCGAGTTCATTTCGAATCTTTTCTAGAGCTTCAGTAACTTTCATATCAATCCCATCGATGATATATTCAGTGTTGTTTCCAGTGAGCTCAAATTCGTTTGTTCCACGTTTCTTTGACCAGTTCTCATAATAGATTTTCACGACTTCAAAGTGTTTGGATTCGAGTGTTTCGTTATTTTCGATTTTAAAGATTGCATTGACCTCTACTCGTCTTTTGGTGTCAAATAAAGGTTTGATTGAGTCGATGTTGCTAGACCCGTCTAATAGTTTGTCAGTAAGTATCCAATAAAGTGCTAAGATTGTATTTGTTTTTCCTATGCGATTTTTTCCAGCTATCGCTACTCTGTCTCCATTAAATTCAAATTCCATGGATTCGATGTTTCTAAAGTTTGTTAGTTTAAGAGATTCTAATTTTACTTTTCTCATATAGTTAATTTCCTTTCTTTGCATTGATTAAGAGTTCATAATCTTTTTCAATTTGCTTTGATAGATTTTTATTTTCTAAGAACTTAAGTACTAAGTCCGTCGGTAAGAATTTGCTATTGTCTAGATACATATCATGTTCTTTCAAGTACTCCGATATCTTTCCTCTGATCAATCTGTACTTGGTTCTCCAGAATGTATTTCCATCATCTTCAGTTGCTCCTATTAGGATCCTAAAGTCATTACATCCGATGTATGCTTTGTGTAAGACTTGATAGCGTTTGATAATTTCTTCTTCGTTCATTTTTTCTCTCCTTTTTAGTTCGCGTAACTAACGCATTTCTTCATTAAAAAAATACAGATGCTTCAACATTGAGTATTTCACATAGTTTAGCTAACTCTTTTGAAGAGAAATCTCTTTTTCCGTTCTCTTTCAAAGTATAAGTAACTATGCCAATATTCATTTTTTGAGCCATTTCTTTTTGAGTGAAACCATGTTCTACTCTTAAGCCTTTAAGTTTTGCTAAATTCATAAATTCACCTCCTATTTCTTTTTTGCACTTTTATTGAAACATGCCATGTATAGATTCACATACTTACCATTTTTTGGATCTAATTTGTTACTCCTGCACCAAACAACATATTTTTCAATTTCGTTCATCTTTAACAGCCTCCTTTCAAATTGCTTGTTTTAACAATCTTTAATTCTCTATCCATTTTCTCATACTCTTCCTTTGTTGGTTCCTCAAGGTCTTTAAGGTCATCATCTTTGAAGAATGGCTCCCTTGATGGTTCATGAGCTACTTCAACTTTGCTCCAGTCACTTACAAGAGACATGCTTTCACATCTTTCAAGTTCCTCTTTTGTCAGTCGCTTTTTTAATGGATTAAGATACACATTTTTCATCCTATATGAGTCTAAAATGAATACCGTCCACATTGGATCACACTCGTATAATTGATAGAGCTTTTCAGTGATGATATCTTCAATGTTTTTGCAGTATGTGATTTGATTTAGCATTTGCACTAAGCATCTACATATCGCTACTGAATTATCTCTTGTTCTTTCAACTTCACATAAGTCTATATAATCATTTAGGAAGCTTGCATTTTTTCTAAGCTTCTCTTCTATATTTGAGTGCTCATACCAAAGGGCTTTGGCAGTCACATTGGCAAGCATTTGTTCCTCTTTTGTCATTTTTATTATTCTCCTTGTTCTTCATTTAATTTGTTTGCATAATCTTGAGCTTCTTGATAGGTATCAAAGAGCCCTCCACTATATTCAACGTTTCCTGAATGCATAGGACTATTTATATCCTTGATTCTTAAGACTTGGTAGACATTACGTCCGATATAATTTGTTGTAACTTTCCATTCACTCATTTTCGTTTTCCTCCTTAGTTAACCTGTACTTGTTTGACTGCCTTGAGAAGTTCTCTGAAGCTATGTATCGTATTGTCTTCATCTAGGACTTCTAGATTGTCTGAATAGCTATCGAACCCGTGGTTCATTAGGATGAAGTCGAAGTCTTCTTTGAGCTCCCTGCTGGAGTACTCGTAGAACTTGAACATGTCTCCGATGGTCTTTGCTCTTATCGAGTCTAGGATGACCACATCCTCAAGGTATTCGTCTGAGATAATCTCGACCGCCTTTTCAAAGTTAGATTTCTTGATTTCCTTTTCTTTCATTTTTGTTCTCCTTTTTTTCGTATTCTTTCGTTCGTGGCTCTAACCACATACTCAGTTTACAATAGCAAAACTATTGTTGTCAACACATTTTTTATTTTTATGTATAATTTTACTAGCGGTATTGTTAAATTATGTTTAGGAGGATTAACAATGAATATAAAATATAGAATTAGAGACCTTAGATGTGAGGCAGATATCTCACAACAAAAACTTGCAGATGCGTTAGGAGTAACTCGTGGAGCTGTTGCTCAATGGGAGAATGGATTTACATTACCCGCCACTGATATGCTAGAAAAAATTTGTGATTATTTTAATTGTTCACTCGATTATCTAATGGGAAGAACAAACATCAAACACTCAGCAGATGAAATTTTTTCAAATGATTTCTTAATTGCGTTTGATAAATTATCAGAAGAGCTTTCTGAAGATGATAAAAAAGTAATTTTGAGAATGGCTCAAGGCTTTGCAAACTCCAACGAAGCATCAAAGAAAAAGAATAATAAATAAGTATATAAGATAAAAAAAGTTTGTGATTATGTCTAAATTCAGTGATAGATTAAGAGATTTACGTAGTGCTTATAACATTACTATGAAAGAATTAGGAATAGCTCTCAATATACCCAAATCACGCATTGCAAATTGGGAGGTAGGTAGATGCATACCAAACGTTACTGATTTGCGAGCTTTAGCAGATTATTTTAATACTACTATCGATTATTTGCTTTGTAGAACCGATATAAAGAATTCAATTAAAGATATCGTTTCTGACGATTTTGTTATTAACATCGGTAAACTAACTGAATCACTCAGTGAAGATGAAAAAAATATATTATTAAAAATAGCTAAAAGTTTTACTAACTCCAATAAAGAGTAAAGAAGCAACATATAAACATCTATACATAAACAATAGGAACAAAAAGGAACAAAAGGAACCAAAAGAAGATATCTCAGGAGGGGTATTTGATGTATTTAACTAAATTAGAAACTTATGAACAACAACTTTATGATCAAGGAATCATAGTCAAGGAATCTTATGTTCCAAAAGCAAATGCTATGTGCATGAAGTTTAAAAATGGAAATTTTAATTCAGTCATCTTTTATGATCCTAATAAATTAAATAATGACTCGAAAGAAATCCACTGCGCCTTGCTCCATGAAGAAATGCATTTAACGCACGAAGAAACGATGTATGGCATCGATGAACCGATTGCAAAGCAGATGAATAAGGAACGCAAAATAAAACGCTTGATAAGCCGTAAATGTATCCCTCAAGAGACTTTATTCAATATGCTTTATGAACGCCATATGGAACTTTATGAAATTGCAGATGAACTTTGTCTTACTGAAGATATCATCAAGGACGCATATGAGTATTACTCGCAGTTGGAGTCGTGGATTAAAAAGAAAATGAAATATGATGAGGATCCACAAGGTTATTATTAAGCAAATGAATTATATTGTTTGCCATTTACAAAAAAAGCAATGTATCTTATACTAATAGTGCAGTAAAAACACATAAGATCATAATAATAATTAACGAACAAGCAGATAAAATTAGAAACTCAAAAAAACAAAAATCACATGATAAAGGAGTACTAAATTATGCCAATTTACAAAAATAAAAATCGACCTGGATATCGAGTTCAAATCAACTACAAAGATGAAAATGGAATCTATAGACAAATCGTACGTTCGAACAAGGAAACTCTAACAATGAAGAGCGCTAGAGAATATGAATCCGAGCTATTACGACGAATCAATATATCCTCAAGTAGCAATATAGAAAGTGATAACATGCGCTTCTCTGAGCTCGTTCAAAGGTATCAAGACATCAAAGCATTTGAGACTCGAAAAAGTACGCAGAGACATACAAATCAATGTTTGAATCTTTATATTTTACCTCATTTTGGCAAGATGAAAATCAAGGATATTAAACCCGTTCATGTTCAGAACTGGAAAATAAAACTTGTTAAGCAACATCCAAATCTAAGTACTACTTATCTAAATCATATATATAAGGTTTTATCAAAGATATTAAATTATGCAGTCGAATATCATGGATTTATTGAAAACCCCGCTAAAAAAGCAAAGCCCTTTAAAAATCCTAATGCATTTGAAGAATCCGAGGAGTTGCACTACTGGACGAAAGACCAATTCATGGAGTTTTATAATCTCATGTATCATGATATGGAAGTCGCAGATGACTTCGTAGAAAAGATTACTCTATCCAATCAATTAACATTCTTTTGTATTTTATTCTTTTGTGGGACGCGTAAAGGTGAAGCATATTGTTTAACCTGGAACAAGATTATTGATAATGCATTCAAGATCAATCAATCGATGAACCAAAAAACGGATCCATTTGAAATCACTGCTCCTAAAAATAAAAGTTCCATTCGTAGAATCCCAATATGTAATTTTTTAAAAAGACGACTTGATGAACATAAAGCCTTGTATCAAAAAGTTTATGGTTTTAATGATGACTTCTATATCTGCGGGGGTTTTCAACCAGTAAAAGATTCGACCGTGGAGCAATATAAGAACAAGTATGCTAAGAAAGCAAATCTATATCAAATAAGGATCCACGACTTCAGACATTCATTTGCCACTTTATTGATCAATGGTAATATCAACATCAAGACAATATCTCAACTCATGGGACACTCAACAGTAGACCAAACATGGAACCGATACGGGCATCTTTATCCCGAGTCAACAAACATAGCAATTGAGTACATAAATAAGATTTTGGATTAAAATTCGTACAAAATTCGTACAATTGCTCAAAAAAGCAAAAGTCAAGGTAATAAAAAAGTGCTAGATTTAGGCGTTTTCACTAGCACAATAATTCTTAATGGTGCCTCCTGCCAGAGTCGAACTAGCCATAGATCCTTACCATGGATCCGTTATACCGATTAACTAAGGAGGCAACTTTTCATTCCTTAGTTATGATATAGATTTTTTGCTTATTAGTCAACGATTTTTTGCTAATCCGCGAACTCTTAGGGCAAATAAAAACCATCTAGTATGTTTTTTTTGTAGTTAATTAGTTTTTTTCTATGAATTTTTTAATAATCTAGACTATATTCATCAAGAAGAAAATCAAAAAGACTCATAGTAATAATTCCATTTTCATCTCTTTTTCTTTTGATATCGTCTTTTACTATAATAATCTTTTTAAAGAAATCACGAATATTCATTAATGATTTAGTTTCTTGTTCTTGTTTTTCTTTATTATCCATCAGCAAAGCAGACTGGATATAAAGTTTATTATTCCCTTTAGATGCCACAAAATCAACCTCATAATATGTTCTAAACTGTTTATTGTTTTCATCTCTTTTCATGACTTCCACGACACCAACATGAACTTCATATCCCCGTTTAAGAAGTTCTAAATAGATAATGTTTTCCATAATATGATTTTCTTCCTGCTGGCGAAATCCTAGTGTAGCGTTTCTGATTCCTAAATCCATAAAATAATATTTAGATGGGGTAGAAATTTCTTTTTTCTTTTTAATATCATATCGAGTGATTTTAGAAATTAGAAATGAATCCTTTAAATCCTTAAGATAATCATCAATAGTTTGATATGAAAGAGAAAGATTTAACGTACTTTTAAAGGTATTTAATAATTTTAAAGGATTCGTATAAGAACCAATTCCAGATGCTAAAACTTCAAGAATTGAACCTATTTTACTATCATTTCTAAGGTTATAACGATTCATTATGTCATTTAGATAGACATTTTGTAATTGTTCTTTTAAATAATTCATTTTAGCTTCTTCTTTCTTTTGCAACAAAACTAATGGTAATCCCCCATAGGTATAATATTCTTTCCATCCTTCCTGAACACTACCCTTATAGTAAGACATAAATTCACTAAACGAAAGAGGATAGATTCTAATTTCATCCCCTCTTCCGCGAAATTCAGTAGCGATATCACTTGATAAAAACTTTGAATTACTTCCCGTGACATAAATATCAACATTATCAAGTTTCATTAATCCGTTTAAAACTGCCTCAAAATTAGACACAAGTTGTATTTCATCTAGAAGAATATAATAAAGACTTTGATCTTTAATTAAACTTCAAATATAGCGATTTAATTCTTTAGGATTTAATAATTCTTCATTTGCAACATCATCAAGAGAAATACCAATAATATGAGCATCATCAATTCCTTTATTTTTTAAATAGTTATAAAAGATATGAAATAATAGATACGATTTACCACATCTACGAATTCCTGTGATAATCTTCACCAATTGATTTTGTTCACTATCGATTAATCTTTGTAAATAAATATCTCTTTTAATCTCTTCCATGAGAATCTCCTTACTAGAAAAAAGTGTAACTTGTTACAAAAATTTCTACTAAGAATATTATTCTCAAATACAAGAAAAAAGTCGACACCAATTGAAAAAATGTGTAACTTGTTACAGTTTTTTCTACTTAACAAATAATTATAAAGAGAAAGCTAAACGCATTGCCTTTTTAACTTTTTCAAAAATTTCAGGTTCTAAATGGAGTTTTCCTCCTTGTTTTCCCTGCATTCTTCCAATTCTTCTTTTTGATATACTACGAATGGCATCCACTTTTAAATAAGAATGTTGATGTTCTTTATTTAAACCATGAATAACCCCTATATCAAAGGTAAGTGCGCTATGGAGACCTTCGCGCGAGGATAAAGGAATCACAATGACATTTCCTAAATCTAAAGCAATCACCACGGCATAATGACCTTTCGTTTTATAATCAGATAATTCTGTACCTACATTAATACCAAATTCTACCCATACAACATCCCCGATAGAAAGATCATCTGGTTGAGTTTGATATCCTTGTTTTTCTAAAGACTCTATAAAAAAATCGGTTTTTCTATCTAGCCAATCGATATATTCATTAGATAGTTCACTATCTTGTTTGCTTAATTTTTTTTCGATACGTTTTAAAACTTCATGTGTTTTATGTGGATCCAAAAAATATTCACCTCATATAGTTACTATATGCGTTTTTTTATTTTTTTCTCAAAGTTCTCCATATAAATCATACGTAGTAGAATCTACAATTTTAAAAGTAATTAAATCTCCATCATGTAAAGGACAAGGAGAATATACATAGATATTCCCATCAATTTCATCTGGAGCGTTCCATCCACTTCTAACAAGATACGCCATCTTTTCTTCATCAAAACCGATGACCATACCTTCCATAATTTCCCCGATATGGGATTTATTTTTCTTTTTAGAAATAAGAGCCTGTACTTTCATAATCTTATTTTTTCTTTGCTTTTTCACTTCTTCATCAATTTGATTTTCATATAAAGCTCCGCGAGTCCCCTCCTCGATAGAATAAGTAAATACACCAAGATGATCAAACTTCACTTCTTTTATAAAGGAAACAAGTTCATTAAATTCTTTTTCGCCCTCAAAAGGGAAACCTACAATTAAGGTAGTTCTTAATATTGCATGAGGTATTTTATTTCGAATTCTTTGTATCACATCAAGAATTTCTTTTTTACCTCCACGTCGATTCATCGCCTTTAAAACGACATCCGAGGCATGTTGAATGGGTAAATCAAAATATGGAGTTAATCTTTTTTCACTAGCAATTAAGTCGATTAATTCATCACTTACTTCATCTGGATATAAATATAAAAGACGTACATAAGCTACCCCATCAATAGCAAGAATTTCTTTTAATAAATCAACAATATTTACTTTTGGAGTTAAATCCTCGCCGTAGCGCGTTGTATCTTGAGAAATCACCACGATTTCTTTTACTCCTTTACTTACTAATTCTCGCGCTTCTTTAATTAAATCTTCTTTTTTAAAGGAATGAAATCTTCCCCGAATTAAAGGGATTGCACAATATGCACAAAAATGATTACATCCTTCAGAAATTTTTAAAAAGGCAGTATAAGAAGGGGTAGATAAATAGCGCTCCCCGCGAATAATATTCCCCTTAATTTTTCTTTTTAATGTCTCTTCAAGAAGCAAAGGGAAACGCGGATAATTATGAATTGAAATAATTAAATCGATTTCAGGGATTTCTTTTTTTAATTCTTCTTCATATCGTTCCGCAAGACAGCCAACTACAACCGTGATTTTATGATAAGATAGAGCTTCAAAAATAGCATCAATAGATTCTTTTTTTGCACCTTCAATAAAAGCACAAGTATTGACAATTAAAAAATCACATTCTTGAGGATCTAAAGATAATTCATATCCATTTTTCATTAATAAAGATAATATTTCTTCACTATCTACACGGTTTTTTGCACAACCTAAAGAAATCATTCCAAACTTCATATATATTCCCTTTAAAACAAATGTTTTTCCTTTCCATCTTGATAGACTTTTTCTATTGTACCTCCACCGAGCATTTGATCTCCTTCATAAAAGACCGCGGCTTGCCCAGGAGTAACAGCTTTAAAATCAGGGTAAGTTAATAAAACATCACCATTTTCTAATATTTCATATCTTCCCATATGGTCTTTCTGTCTATAACGGAATTTAATACCAATTTCTCCTTGCTTTTTAGGATTTAAAGAAGTCCAATTCACCCCTGTAATTAAAGCACTATTTGAAAGAAGATAATGATTTTCATCTCCTTGAGAAACATATAAAATATTGTGTTTTACATCTTTAGAAACGACAAACCAACTGCCTGTAGGGATATCTTTAATTCCCCCAATGCCTAGACCTCTTCTTTGACCTAAAGTATAATATAAAACTCCATCATGTTTTCCTACAATCTTCCCTGAATTGATATCAACGATATCTCCCCTTTTTGAAGGTAAATAATTTTTTAAAAATTCTTTAAAGTTTCTTTCTCCTATAAAACAAATCCCCGTAGAGTCTTTTTTATCTGAGACAGAGGTTAAATTTAATTGATGAGCTAAATCACGAACTTCTTCTTTTAAAAGATTTCCTAAAGGAAATAGACATGAAGATAATTGTTCTTGACTAATTTGACTTAAAAAGTACGTCTGATCTTTATTTAAATCTTTTGCTTTATATAAATAAGAAACCCCATTCATGTCTTTTCTTAAAGCATAATGTCCCATAGCAATCGTATCAAAACCTAAAGAGGAAGCAAATTTACGAAAAGCATCAAATTTAATATAACGATTACATAAGATATCAGGATTCGGTGTTCTTCCTTTTTCATATTCACTTAAAAATCGGGAAAATACTTCATCCCAATATTCTTTAATAAAATCGATACGATGTAAGGGAATATCTAATACACGAGCAACTTCTTGAGCATCTAAATAATCTTGTTCCTGGGGACAAATTGGATCATTACTTGTAGGATTACCAAGTAAATCTCCATTTGCCATAGCATCCCAATTACGCATAAATCCTGCATGAACTTCATATCCTTCTTTTTTTAATAGATATGCCGCGATCGCAGAATCTACCCCGCCGGAAAGACCAACCATTACCTTTTTCATACTAAATCTCCACTATCAATCATCAAAGTAAAAGGACCATGATTGACTAATGTAATTTCCATATCTTCACCAAAAACACCTTGCTTAGTAGAAACTAAACTTGATAAATAGTGAATTGTTTCTTGGTAAAGAGGAAGAGAATATTCACCTTTTAAACTATAATTAAAAGAAGGTCTTCTACCTTTTTTAATATCTGCATATAAGGTAAATTGAGATACACACATCACTTCACCATGTACATCTTGTAAAGATAGATTTGTCTTACCATTTTCATCAGGAAATAATCTTAAAGAAAGGATTTTATCTATCATTTTATGAATGATATCTATATTATCTCCATCTTTAAAGCCTACAAAAAGCAAATATCCTTTTTGTATTGAAGAATATAATTCATTTTGAATCTTTAAACTGACATCATCTACAACTTGAAGTACACATCTCATGGCTTCATTATAAACTAGCGATATGTTTTTTTCTATTATTCCCGATTTATAAAGAAAAAAACTGATGAAGTTCACCAGTTTATTCTCCTTTGTTTTCTTTTGCTTCGTAAGGATAAACTCCATTTTCATCAGGAATTTCTCCTGCGCGAGATAATGACCATTTAGTAAGTAAAGGACCTACTAATTCATAGATTAACGTTGCACATAATACAACTGTAATAATGATATTACCTGAGCCTGATGCTTTAAATGCCTCCATTCCGGAGATTTGATTTGCCATTCCAATGGCTACGCCTGCCTGGGGTAATAAAGTAATTCCTAAATAACGTGTAATTTCTTTACTTCTTTTTGTCCATTTACAACCTAAATATGCACCAATATATTTACCAAATGAACGCATAACAAGATAGCCTACAAAAATAATTGCCACAATTCCTAAAGATACGCCTGTTTCAATCATCGCTTTTGCACTTGTTACTAAATGCGCACCACTTAACACGAAGAAAAGCATGAATAAGAAAGGAGTCCAACGATCAACTAAACCAAAGTCTCTTTCTGCAATATCTTTTTCATCTTCTTTTACCATATTAATATAAGTAGCACCAATCATCATACAACATAATAGATTTGAAAATTCTAAAGTTTCACCATCAATTTGTAATTGATTTAAACTAGCACAAATTCCTACGCCTAAAGTTGTAAAAGCAATAATTAAGACGACATGATTATTTCTACTCTTAAAGAATTTAATCATTAGGTGCATAAAGTATCCTAAAATAAAGCCAACACCTAAAGATCCAACAATCTCTAATAAAGGTAATAATAAAACAGAAACAATCGTAATAGGTGTATTTGTAGCAATAACTTTTGAAATCGCTACTGAAATAGCAAATACCACTAGACCAATAGCATCATCAAAGGCTACTACGGGTAAAAGTAAATCCACTAAAGGACCCTTTGCCTTATATTGATTGATGACCATGATGGTCGCTGCCGGAGCAGTCGCTGCCGCGATAGCGCCCAAACATAAGGAAACCTCTAAAGGTACATTAAGTAAAATACAAAGACCTGCAAGTAAAGCATCAACTAAGAATACTGCAAGTAAAGCTTGTAAGAATGTAATCGAGATGATTTTAGAACCATACTTTTTTATCTTCGATAGCTTAAATTCCTCTCCAATAGATAAGGCGATAAAGCCTAAAGCAATACTTGAAACAAATTCATTTAAGCCATTTAACTCTTCGGTTAAACCAAAAAAATTATCCGTTAACGCATCCGTAAGAACGCAACCAAGAGCAACGATTAAACCGATAATTAAATATCCTGTAACGTTAGGAAGTTTAAAAATCTTCATGACTCTCGTGGAAATAAGACCAAAGATTAATAAAAGGCCGATAATTAATACAAAGTTCATATATTAAATTTCCTTTCAAAACCCTAAAAATAAGCACTTTTAAGGATTTTCCAAATAATGATTTTAGCACTTGAATATAATTATTTCAAACACTTTTATGCATTATGAAATTTTCTGTTAATTATTAATCTAAGTGCAACAAATATTAATGAAAAAAATTTTTTGCTGTTGCGAAACGAGTTAAAACCTCGTTTAATAAGGGTGTTCTTTTTCGA
>CANQTY010000040.1 GCA_947626895.1 uncultured Bacilli bacterium | reverse complement strand
ATTTCTAGATAGGAAAATGCAAAACATATGGTTCAAAATCACAAGAAAAATTCGTTAAAATTGAATAATTTAAGACCGCCTAAAAGACGGTCAAGAAATATTATCTAGTTATTCGTTGTATTGTTATTTCGATAACAAGCACAACATGGACATACTTGAAGTAAATTGGTGTTGGATGCGACAGTTAAAGCTTTTCTTTCACAGCAACAACAGACACAGAATGTACAAATAGCTCGAGTATAAACATAGCGTTTTGCTTCCATGACTACACAAGTATAACTAATCGTTGAGGTAGCTCCAACTTCAATATCCCCTAAAGGAATTTGATTTAAATCTTCGACTTCAACTGCTTGTCCATTTACAGTAACAGTATTTTTTAATAAGGCAAAAACACCATCTAAAGGAACACAAAGAATGGCGTTTCTTGCGGTTACATCGGAATTATTCGTTACAGTAACAGTAAAGTTTACTTCTGAACATAAAGAAGCTACTGAGCTTTCACAAGTTGAAGTGACAGTAACACCACATTCAACACAAGGATTAGTTACAGGTTTCGGATTATAGCAAGGATTCATATTTCCACATCCACAGTTTTGATTAAACATAAAATTTCACCTACCTTTGAGTTTTCACTCACTTATTTATATGTGTTTTTTGTGAACGTGTTCGTGATTTAGAAATTTTCTTTAATGACAATTTTATTTATTTTTTTAAATATATACTTTATACTAAGCAATGAGGTTTCTATGAAAAATTTAAGACGTTTATTTAAAAAACATACAACATTAGTATTCTTAGATTTTGAAGGCACACAATTTTCTCATGAAATTATTGCTATTGGAGCAATAAAATGTAAAATTGATCAATTTGGTAATATTGTCGAAGAATCTAAGGAAGGTTTTAAGCGTTATGTTTTGGCGACCAATCCTGTAGGAAAAATCATTAGCGAAATGACGCATATTACTGATGAAATACTACAAAATGAAGGTATTTCTTTTGAACAAGCTCTCAATGATTTTGCTTCTTATGTTGGTGAAGAGATGTCAAATGTTTCGTTTGTTGTGTTTGGAAGTAATGATGCTTTAATGCTTGTTGAAACGAAAAAATATTCGCAAATTAATAACATTGAAATACTATGGAAAATATTGACAAACATTGTCGATTTCCAGGCCTTTTTATCTCAATATTGTCGTGATAAGAACTCCAATATCTTTTCTTTAGTAAATTATTTAAAACATTTTAACTGTGAAAATATTGAAGAAAGTCATGATCCTTTAAATGACGCAATTAATTTAAAACGTCTTTATCAAGAAGTCTTAAAAAATCAAGATATCTTACGTGAGGATTATAAAGAAATTTTATATCATACAAAGGTATTTCCTTACCCCATTAAGCAAATTCTAAAGGATTTAGCGGATGGAAAAAAGGTTTCCGCGAAAGAATTAGATCAATATATCAAAGAATATTTATCATAATCTTTTTTGAGTAAAACATACTAATAGTACAGCGTTTAGGAGGTTATATGATTCGATATCCTTATCAACAAAATCCCATAGTTGAAGAAGAAAAAAATATTTCTTATGCTAATCGAGGCATGGATTTTGAAGATGCTGTAAATATTTCAAATAATTACTATCGAGATCAGGATATTGCACTCATTTATAAACGTCCTACTCCTATCCATATTGTTAAAGTAGATTACGCACATGCTAGAATCAAAGATGCCTATTTTGAAAAGCAATCTACCACCGACTATAATGGTATATTTAAAGGAAGATATATTGATTTTGAGTGTAAAGAAACGAAAGTTAAAACTTCTTTAGCTTTACATAATATTTCTCCCCATCAAGTTAGACATCTAGAAGGAGTGAAACGTCATGGAGGAATTGCTTTTTTTCTCATCTATTTTGTCACTTTAAATGAAGTGTATTTACTTGATGCACAATATATTATCGATGCTTATCGTTCTCAAGAAAGAAAATCTATTGCATATTCTACTATTAAAAATAACGGAGTGTTAATTGAACAGGCTTATTTACCACGTTTAAAATACTTAGACGCTGTAGAAAAGGTCTATTTCAATGAGCAAAATTCTTAGAAAATCATTAGTTATATTTTTCTTCATATATGCCCTAATCTTTGCTAGTTTTACTTTTTATATTGGAAGTGCAATAAAAAGTATTGATGCCAAAGAATTAGAAACAATTGTTACACCTTTGCATAGTTCAATTTACGATTCTACAAACCATTTAATTGAAAATATTAATGAAAAAGAAAATCGTCAAATACATTTTAATGAGGTTCCTAAAAATCTCATTAATGCCTTAATAAGTATAGAGGATAATACTTTTTTTACGCACGAAGGAATCGATTATAAAGGAGTTCTTCGCTCAATATTGCATAATCTAACCTCTTCTTCTAGACAAGGAGGAAGTACTTTAACTCAACAACTAGTTAAAAACTTATTGCTAACAAATGAAATTTCCTTAAAAAGAAAAGTACAAGAAGCATATTTAGCCTATGAATTAGAGCAAAACTATACAAAAGAAGAGATTTTAGAACTCTATTTAAATCGAATCTATTTTGATGCGACTGTTCCAGGTATTTCTTATGCCGCGAAAAGATTTTTTAATAAAGATGTATCAAGTTTAACTTTACCCGAATGTGCCCTTCTTGTAGGTTTAGTAAAATCTCCATCAATCTATTCTCCATTTAAATATCCAGCAAGAGCACAAGAAAGGAAGAATATTGTCTTATTATCAATGTTAAATAATAATTACATCTCCTTTCTAGATTATGAAGTTGCTTCTAAAATAAATGTTGAAGATATGGTCATTTTTAAAGGTTCTAACATACTTGAAGAAAATTATCAATATCAAGCTTATTTAGATATTGTTTATGATGAAGTTAAAAGGATTACAGGCTTTTCATTATACGATCGACCAATGGAAATTAAGACTTATTTAGATACGACTTTACAAAGTTATTTGGATGGAATTCAAGATGGCACAAACTTTTCTTTTGAAGACGATATTACTCAAGTTGCTAGTGCAATTATTGATAACCTCTCTTTAGGTGTTATTGGTGTAATCGGGGGAAGAAATTATGATGGGATGAGGTTATATAATCGTGCTTATCATATGAAAAAACAACCTGCTTCGACAATGAAACCAATTTTTACCTATGCCTTAGCAATGGAGTATCTTGATTATCATGAATATACAATGATTAAAGATGAACCATATACTTATCCAAACACAAATATTACTGTATCAAATGCTGATAAAAAATATCTTGGAGATATCTCCGTGACAGATGCTTTAGGATATTCTAGAAATACTTCAACTTTATATACTTTAGAAAATGTAGAAAAGAAAATTGGAAGACAAAAGATTATCGATTATTTAAACGATATAGGCTTAGATGATGGAGGTAATTTTTCTTATCCTTACGCTATCGGGGGAATGACATATGGCGTATCGCCAATTAATCTTGCTTCATCTTATGCAATCTTACCTAGAAATGGCCTATATAAAGCTCCTTCTGTCATCAAAAGTATCAAATTTTTAGACACAAATGAAATAGTATATGATCATGAAAATATAGAAGAAAAACAAGTATTAAGTAAAGAATCTTGTTATCTAATTACTTCATGTTTACAAAACGTCAGAAATAAAAACTATTTAAATATCAATATGGCCTTTCCAAATAATGTTAATTGTGTTGGTAAAACAGGAACAAACGCCTATGATTCTAAAATAATAAATACTTATCATTATCCTAAAAATGCAGATAGAGATAGCTGGTTCGCGGGTTATTCAAAAAATTATAGTGTGGTTACTTGGACAGGTTTTGATGAACCTAAAATGGACCAAAAGACATATTTTGGTTCAGGAGACTTACGAAGAAGCTATAGTAAAAAACTATTTAAACTGATTATGGAACAATTAGAAAATAAAAAAGAAGCGATTTTATCTTTACCTGATTCGATGATTAAACAAGAAGTAATTTCAACAAAAGATGGGACTTATTTAGCAAATGAATATGTACCAAAAAACTTTTTAACAACGGTTACAAGAAAAAAGGGACATGAGATAAAAGAAGTATTGCCTTTACCTACTTTTTCGTCATTAGAATACATCAACATTTACGCCTTAGACAAGGATTTAATTTGTTCTTTTGAGGAGATTAATGATGATGTATATTCAACCTTTTATGGTAAAAAAGGATATAAAATAGATTATCAAGATATCGAAGGAAATACATGGAGTAAATTTATTACCTCGAATGAATGTATTCTCCCTTTAGAAAGTGATTTATATGAAATAAAAATCACAGAAACGTATGAAAAAAACAATATTTTACATGGAGAGATATATCAATTTTCAACTTTTACTTTATGAAGAGTGCAATATTTTTTTAATGCACATTCTGCACAATTTGGATTTCTAGCTAAGCAATGATAACGACCAAAATGAATCATTTGATGATGAAATAAAATTTGTCTATTTTCTGGAATGATTTTTTCTAATTTCATTTCAACTTCATAAGGCGAATCATTTTGAAAGGCTAAACAAAGGCGTTTTGCACATCTTTCTACATGGGTATCCACGGCAATTGCAGGAATTTTAAAAAGCTCTGCGCGAACGACATTCGCGGTCTTTCTTCCTACCCCAGGTAATAAACATAGTTCCTCAAAACTAGAGGGAACTTGATCATGATATTTTTCATGAATTACTTTAGCAACTTCAATAATATTTTTGGCCTTGTTATGATATAGACCTATACTTTTGATAATGTCTTCTACATCATGTAGATTAGCATTTGATAAACCACTAATGGTAGGGTATTTATCAAATAAAATAGGAGTAACGGCATTGACTTTTTTATCGGTTGTTTGGGCAGATAAAATAACTGCGATTAATAATTCAAAATCTTGATGATAAACAAGTTCACATTTAGCATCAGGTAAAAGTTCATCAAAATAGGATAAAATATCCTCAATCTTTTTTGTCATCTTTTTTATTCCATTTAAAGGATTCTATTTCGATATTTTTTTCAATAGAATTACGGTTTTTTTCATTCACAGCACTATAACCTTCGTGAGTGATATCTTTTCCTTCAAGTTTTTTTAAAATCGCTTTATCAACTTCTTTAATGGATACTCTTCCTTTCTTCTTATAATATTCATTTAGAGTTTCCAAAATCATATCTTTAGTAACACCTTCTTTAAACCAAGAATGAATAGCATCGATTTCAAAAGAAGATAAAGTTCTACCTAATTTTGCTTCAAAAGCTTGAAAAACCTCGGCATTTTGATCCTCTTCAAGAGCTAAAATATTTTCTTCTTCAGAAGAAAACATTTCTCTTCTAAACCATTTAATAATTCGCTCTTTTGTAGGATTTAAGCTGGTCACTAAGATATTTCCAACAGTTTCATAAGCAAGATATTTTTTCGCAATTAATTGCACTAAAATATCATTGATTTCTTTTTCTTGTAAAGTCATTTTTAATATGAGCTGTTCTGCAGTAATTAAAGACGGGCTTTCCTCTTGAGCATCATAAATAAGTAATAAAGTGACAAGTTCCTTTTCATTTAATCCTAATTCTTTATAATTTTCTACGAGTATATAACGGAAATCTAATTGTTGAAATTTAATTTTATTCATGCTCAAATACCTCGTCTTTTATTATACATAAAATCCCTTTTTACTTTAAGAATTTTGATGGGCTTTTAAAACTTTTAAAAAGTTTAAATATCCTATTTTTTCTAAATCCTTTTTTGAATGTAAGATTTCTTTTAAATAATCTAATATCTTATTCATATCTGAAGCATCTTTTAATGCATCCACGGAAGTAAAGCCATCAAAATCGCTACCAAAACTTAAAACATTTACTCCAAATGTATCAATTAAAGTTTTCCATTGATTTTTAAGTTCTAAAAGATAATGATTTTCATCATTTGTAATGAAATCAAGACAATAATTTAACCCCATTACCCCGTTTTGCCCTTTTAAATCATTAATTAAATGAGGTGGAAGGTTTCTTGAAACAGGATATAAATCACGATAAGAAGAATGGGATGCAACGACAGGTTTAGTAGATAATTTTAAAACCTCTTCAACTCCTTTATCAGAAAGATGACTGATATCGATAATCATTCCAATTTCATTCATTCGCTTAATGACTTTTTTACCAAATTCAGTTAAACCATCTTGATTATTTATTTTAAATAAATCAATTGGTTTAGTTAAAGCATCAACATTTGGCGCGCCTATGGAATTTTTATAATTCCAAGTTAAACTCATCATACGTACACCTTTAGAATATAATTCGTCGATTCTTGAAATATCTCCTTCTAAAATTCCACCTTCTTCAATAGATAACATGGCTATCATTTTGCCCTTACTTTTAATTTTCATAAAATCGTTATAAGATAAAGCTTCTTCGATAAAAAAGTCGTTTTCTTTAATTACTTTATGATAATAATCAATGACATCTAATGCATATTGATATGGATTATCGTGCTTTTTTAAATTAATAAAGACAGCAAAAACTTGACCTAAATAACCACCTTTTTGCATTTTATTTAAATCAATTGCTCCATTATTTTTAACTAACGATTCTTTTGTTTCATAAAGTCTAGTAATCGTATCACAATGTAAATCAAAGATGATTTTTTCATGTTGTTCATAATTTAATGGTAGAACTTCATCAATCTCATATTTTTTTAATATATTTCTCACGTTTTCAGGGGCTAATTTGAATTTATTTAATTCTTCGACAATTTTGCTATATTGCAATTTTTTTAATAGCGTTTTATGTGTTTTAATGGCCTTGAGTAATTCTTCATCCATTTTAAAATCTAAAGTATAGGCAAAGCGAATTGCTCTTAAAATTCTTAAAGGATCTTCCTTAATTCTCTTACTTGAATCTCCAATTATTCTTAATTTTTTCTCTTTTAAATCGCTTAACCCATTGGTAGGATCGATAATTTTTCCATTTGCATCTAAATAAATAGCATTACAAGTAAAATCTCTTCTTTGTGCATCAAGATTTATATCTTCGGTTGGAGTTATAGTATCTGGATGACGAAAATCTAGATATTCTTCTTCTTTTCTTAATCTAGTGACATCTATTAGTTCATTATCAAATAAAATGGTCCCTGATTCCATTTTTGGAAACATCTTTTTAAAAAATAAGAACTCTTTCATCTTTTCTAGTGGTGCATTTGTGGCAACATCCATATCCTCAAAATGATGATATAAAAGGTAATCGCGGACACTTCCCCCAACAAGAAACAGCTTAAATCCATGCTTAGAAAACAGCTTCTCAAGATTTTGAAATGTCTTAAAATCCATTTTTCTTCTCCCCTTTAGAATGTTCTTGACAAAAAGAATTGAACCCTATAGAATAAATTATGCTGATAAGGGCATTTAGCTCAGCTGGGAGAGCATCTGTTTGACGTACAGAAGGTCGGCGGTTCGATCCCGTCAGTGCCCACCATTTAGCAAATATAAGTCACTCATAAGAGTGTCTTTTTTTTGCTTTTTATTCCTTTTTCATTATATATTTTTTATTTTTTATGTTCCATATTTTGTATAAAAAAACCATCTAAATCGAAGATATCATCTAGATGGTTTAGTTTTAGTCGTTATTTTTTATAAATGTAAATACCATTTACATCAGTCGAGGTAATTTCAATGATGAATTTATTATTTTCATATACTTTTCCATCATAAGTGCCTCTTTGAGAAGTACATTGATATCCTAATTCAATCAATAGATTTTCATAACCTTTAACAAAAGTAGCATTACTAGTAAATGATGATGGAGCAGAAAGCATTGAGACACGAATATGAATAGCTATCTCTTGTTTATATGGTCCTACACTATATGCTTCAAGGAGACCATGGCAAGCTTCATCATAATAATATGGAATTTCTTTGATTGTCTCCTCGTTTTTGAAGAAATCTAGTAATCGTTTATAGATATTTGGATTTTCATCTTTCCACGATGTTGGAGTAACAAATTCTTTAAGTTCTTCATCAATTAATTTTTGAATATCCGCGGGAATTTGTACGTTTTCATATGTAAAATCAACTTGTTCTTTACTTGATGCTTGAGTAACATTATCCAATGAATATGAAATTGTTGTAATTTGTTTTTGCTCATTTAAATCCATTTTTAAGGTGCTTGTCCTCATGGATGCTGCATATAACCCAACATAAATATTTCTATGTGGAGAAATGACATCAGGTCTTAATATAATTGCATTTTTTTCTTCATTTAAAGTGTAAACATTTGGGGATGCATTCCATGGAATGTGACTTTTAAGAGCATCATTTTCTTCAGGTGCTTGTCTAGAAATAATTCCATTTACTTTACCAGTGCTATCAAAAGAAAGAACAAATGGGATGACTTTTCCATTTTTAATTGTCCAACCAGATCCCAAAAATAGAACTGATAGAAATTGTTTCCTAATTAAAACGGTTTTATCTGTAACGTATACTTCATTATAGTCATAACTTGATGGCATAGCAGCCTTTTCAGAAACATCATATCCAATTGCATGATAAGCTGTTTCTCCGTTTGTTAAAGTTTGAAACGCTTGCTCAACTATATCCGTTACTCCTTCAATTTTTCCATATGGAGTTCTTTGAGGAACAGTCGTGGGTTCTTTAAAGACGATATTGGCTTCATAATGATAGACAATAGTTTCCCCGTTTTGACCTTCTTTTCCTTGATCCTTATAGATTACTTTCAAGGAAGTTTCTTCTGGAGTTATATTTAAAGTTAATGAAGCCACCTTTGATTCACCTTGATCTGGAATGAGTTGTAATAAACTTTCAACATATCCATCAGCATTGAATCCATAATAGTGATATGTTCCTTCAGAGGTCTCCCTCATCGCCTTCAATAAATCTTCTTTATAAGTTTTTGGAAAATTATATTCGCTAAAAGATGCACCCATAGGATATTTAACAATTTGATTTGTTCCATCGACAAATTCGCTATAGGCATCACCTACATTTAGACTTGAATTTGCTGTAGCATCTTCTTGTGTAGCTTTTCCGATTTTATAAGTAGATGTATCAGAAGAGGAGGTAGATTCTGTATAAATACCTGTATCGTTTAAAATAACCTTTTGTTTTAAGAAATCAATAGTGCTTGTTTCCGTATAAGTTAAGCTTGCTTCTATATTAATTCGATTAGCAAATAGTTTACTTCCGACTTCCTCTGTTAAAGTTTTAGAGGATATCTTGCTATTTTGTTTGACAAAACTTTCTACTGCATCCACTTTAGCGCTACCAATTTCACTGATAGTCATAGTTAATTCATCTTCAGTTGCTTCGCTTACATATTCTGGAAACACTTCCGCTACAACTTTAAGATTGTTATTATCCATAGATAGCGTAATACTCTTAAAAACACCATCCTGTTTAGCAATAGTAGCATAACCTAAGGCAGAGGCAAATATTTCCACCAATTTAGCGTTTGTAGTCTTTAATGTTTGATTGCTTTCTAAAGTGAAATCATCCGCAGTTAAATCTTTATCATCTAATAAGGTTAAATAATTAACATTGTTCATACTATTAACGACTGATACTTTTCCATTTGTATCTTGCATAGTAAATGGAGTACCTAACATAACATCATTAGTGTTTTTAATTGTATATTCATATAAAATAGTTTGGCCTAAGGAAGTATCATAAGATTCAATTTCTACATATCCTGCATTTGCATTGGATAAATATACATATTTTGACGTATAAATTCTATAGACATCTAAACCTGAGGATGTTTTATAATTCATTTTATATTGTTGATGAGCAAGATTTTTCAGGATATCAACAACATTTTCTTTTGTTAATTGACTTACTTGTTCGCTTATCGTAGGAATAGAAGAATCTTCCCCTGGTTCATCTGTAGGTTCTCCACCTCGATTACAAGCGACCATACCTAATAAAAGAAGTGATATTAAAACAAGTTTTTTCTTCATAACTTTTACCTCCATACTTTCAATTTATCTTAAAATTAATTATTTTACAAATGATTTGCTTTCCGTAAATTCTTATAAATCATCTATATGAGGGTATTATATCGATTTTAAATTCTTGTTTCAATAGTAATTTTTTTCACTAGACGATCTTAAGCACTCTTCTTTGTGCTCTTAGAAACACTGTCTTTTGAAGTTTTTGTCTTATTAGATGTTTCTTTTTTCTTTGCTTTGGGCGTGGTTTTCATTTGTTTTAAAACATAATTTTTTACCTTTCCTATTATATTATCATAATTAGATAAGGTAGATTTAGCCGCGCTTAATAACTCGTTAGATATATTTCCATTGCATTTATTTAAATATTTCATCGCATTAATAAGAGCCCCATTCATGGATTTCATCACATTAAAGCAAAGATCAAAATCATTTTGAATTGCACTTGTTTTAATCTTTTCCATGACAATTGCATTTTTTTGTAAAAAAGAACATTCTTCCTCGGCTTGATAGCCTTGTTCTTTCATCTTTTCTTTTAACATTTCTCTTTGATTTTGAAACGAAGAATAAAAGTCCCTTAACATACTCTTCAATTCACTAGATTCTGCTTTTTCTTCATAAAATTTAAAGATTTCTTCACCCATTAAAATAGCGCTAATATAATGATTCATAACAACTTCTTGATGCATAAATATTCCTCCTAAAAATAGTATGGAAGATGTATTTCCTTTTATACCTATAAAATTTAACTATCTTGACAAAAAAATGGTATTTTTAGATAATTTAATCAAGGAGCTATATTTATGTTTAAATTAATTGGAAAATTAAATAACCTCATTTTTGGCTTTATGCAACTTAGAAGTGAAGCTGATCGCATTAAAGCTGATCCAGAAAAGGCAGAAAAATCAAAAAGATTTGGTGTCAGATCTATTGTTAATACGATTATTTCCTCTGTGTTTATCGTGATTTTCATGTGGCTAATTAAGATATTTTGTGACTCAGGATTATATGAACTTTTATTTTCTTTGTTAATGATTGCTTTTCTTATCTTTATTGTTTTGCTTGCCATTACTGGTCCAATTAGAGGTATTTTCTATGCGGTATTACAACTATCAATTAACAAGAAAAAGATTGGATATGTTGCTTTAACATTAGCTATTGTTCTTCATATTATTGCAATCGGTGCAGCCGTACTTATATTTATGAGTACTCATTTCACTTTATTTGGTGTACAATTTTCTTAATCTAAAACCTCTAATAAAAAACTAACTGGTCTAAATCCGTCATTACAAGATACCATGGCGGATTTTTTATTCTTCATCCATCCAGAATAGATATCCTCTGCTCCATGAGCAAGAGCAAAGACATAGGGATATAAATTCATCCATGCACTTTCACAAAAATTATCAGGTTTTTTAACCTCATCTATCAAAAATACTTGTCCTTCTTTTAAATCACATGGATTTTTTAAAGGATTCTCATATTGCATTATTAAATCTTCATAACATGCTTTTCTAATGACTGTAATCTTAATTGTTTTCATTGCACTTTTCTCCTTATTCGTCGAATAAATTTAATTGATTTACTTTATATGATTCTTGTTTTGCCTCTTTAATTTTATCTGTTGGTAAAAGATTTCCAATTAAAAAAGGTGAATTATCATCATGATTTTTGTAATTTCTTTGAATTTCTTTCTCATCCCCATTTGCATAACAATATTTACAAAGATGTAAACATGAATTATACGCACCAATATCATTTGATAAATAACAAGAACAATATCCTTTTCTTGCTTGCATTTTATTTTTGATATTTAAAGAAGTATGGATTGCTTTTTCATAATCCTCAAAACGCATACATCCATCTACATCGATTCCATAATCTTTTAGCCATTTTTCTTTAGAACACAAACGCAAATTCATGTTATTTTTATTAGCGATTTTTAAAAATTCTTTGGCGATAATTATTTTTTCAGCATCACTACAATCTTTTAATTCTGGATGATTTTTAATTAATTTTGGATATAAATCTAAAAATCCAAAAGTTGCAAGAGATGTATATCCACATAAATTTGAAGCGATATAATTAAATGTTTCTAAATGATATCTTAAAGAATATTGCTCATTTAAAATGATAGGTGTGTATCTCCACCCCATAGCGTCTTTTCCTACAATCATAGATAAATATTTAAAATCTTCAATTACTTGATCAATTGAAGGAACATTGGGCTCTAAGTCCTTCTTAAAACCAGTAATTGTAATATACCAAAATTGACCAAAAGGTTTTAATAAATCGAAATATGGAAATAAAGGACGAGGATTCTTTGTGCAAAAACCTAGAACATCTACAAGGTTAGGATCTAATAAGAACTTAGTAACTAAGGAAGGATAATATGGATTTCTCACGAGCACAAATCCTTCTTTTATACGGTTACTAAACCATTTAGAATAGAAAGCAGGAATATCTGTTCTTTGTCCTGTGTTGATAATCATGATATCTCCTTTCAAACATAGAAAATTAGCTAAATGTAAGAAAAAATCTTTAAAACAAATTTATTTATGCATAATCAAGTTGTCACTACATGAATTTATCTAAATTTAAATCAAATTGCTTACTTTTTGGAGCAGGCGACGGGAATCGAACCCGCGTGATTAGCTTGGGAAGCTAAAGTTCTACCATTGAACTACGCCTGCATTGCTTTTATTATAAAAGTACTTGTAGAAAAATTCAATGAAATGTTAATATCCTTAAA
>CANQTY010000039.1 GCA_947626895.1 uncultured Bacilli bacterium | reverse complement strand
ATACCCATCGAAAAAGAACACCCTTATTAAACGAGGTTTTAACTCTTTTCGCAACAGCAAAAAATTTTTTTCATTAATATTTGTTGCACTTAGATTAATAATTAACATTTTGCAACTATATTAATTGAATTAAATACGCTGATTTGTTTGCTTATGCACTTTTCTTTGCTACTCTTTTCTATAATAAGTCTTCCTTTTTGGAATATTACTTAGAAAAGAGCAGCATTATTAACAATTATTAACTTATTCCTCAACAATCGATACTTCTACATAAATATCATCCGTCACTTTGATTTGAGTATCTTCATCTATAAAGTAGAAATAACTATATGGGGTTAACTTTTCTGCTGATGTTTTTTCCAGAACTACATTATCACCAATTTTAACAATAACTTTTACTTTGTAACTTTCATTAGAATAATTGGCAATATATAAGTTGTCATTAGTTAGCAAACTTCCATCCTTTATATCGGCACCATTATAGGTATATGAGCCAAATACAGATATTTTTTCATCAGTTTTAATATCAATATGGAGTGCATGCAATCCTTCTAGTTTCTCAACTTTTATGCTTAATTCTTCTGTTACCTGTAAAATAAGTTCTTGTCTTGAACTGTTTCTTATTTCACCCTTACTATCATAAGCTGTGAATTGATAAACACCTTTAATATTCTCTCCTAATAAAATTGAAACATTATCAAACAAATGGACAGATTCTAAGCTAGAAACCGATGTGTTATTAACTTTGTAACTTAATTTAATACCTGTATTATTAGTAATTTTTAAGGTAAATGTTGGCTTTTCAATCAATATAATTTGAATGTTTTTTGCTCCATCTGGCAAAACAATACCATTAAAATTATAATTTTTACCTTCTGGATATCCAGGGTATGTTTGTTGAGGTAGGTGTTGAGTAGTATCTTCACCTTCATTAAATTTTATTACTGGGATTTTGTTTTCGCTATCTTGAACAGCAACAGTTACGCTTAAAGTATCTTTAGGTAAAAAATTAGCGCTTGCTACATTATTTTGACCATCTTTTTCATATACCAACCCGTTACCTCTCGTATCTCTTCCACTGACGCGAACACTTAAAATGCTATTATCAGATGGTTCCTGTAAACTAACTACTTGTGGTTGTATTTCATTAAATATTGGTTTTAAAACAAGATCATAATCAGGCATAACAAATTCAAAAGATGTACCATCTAATGAAGTAGACCATTCTGAGTGATTTTTATCTTTAAAACCTGTAATATTATAAAAAACATTGTTCAAAGAAATATTCCCATTTACTATATCACCTGCGCCATAATTACTATCATTAAATCGAATACTCATCGTATCAGATGGCAACTCACTAAGATCATAACTAATCGAGCGAATTTGCACCACTGTTAAAGTGATTTGAATTTCTTCGTTTCCTTCTGGCATTGAAAAACTAAAAGATGTTCCACTAACACTGATTGGATCTGAATCTGCTAAACTAAGAGTTGCTTTGTTCACTTTAAATCCCGATTCACAAGAAAATCTAACATTGATACTTTCTCCTGGTTGGAAATAAGAAGTTTCTTCCATTTGCCCATTTGTAATGCGTACATTGGATATTTTATCGTTTTCCACAACAGAAACTTTTTGTTTTTCTGCTATTTCAAAAGTAATGGTTAAATCTTCATTAGGCATTTCAAAACTTACAGAACCACTAAAGTTGCTACCAAGACTGCCTTCTGTAAATGCTGTTCCATCTTTTGTTGTAGCTGTAACGGATTTAATATATTTAGTTTCATCTTCTAATACAAATTGATAAAGTGACACATTATCTCCTGGCATAAAAGAAGTAGGTAATGCTTTTCCAAAATTTGACGTGATTCCCTCTGCGTTTACATATGTAATATTTTTGATACCAACATATTCTCCTGTTACGCGAATAGAAAAAGTGGATGTGGCAGGAGCTAGATAAACACCATAAAGACCTTCATATGGATATCCAAAACTTCCATCTACCCAATCGCCATCATCAATTTTATATTGAACAGAAGTATATTTATATCCTAATGCAAGCGCAACACAAATATATGCTCCACTCGAATAGTTATATTTCTTTGTAGAATCAAAACCCAAGAATTTTACATAATCTAAATCACCTTCACATATGATTTGAACTCCACCTTCTTCAGCCTCTTCAAAGCCATAACTTCTTCGAATAACCGAAATATCAATATTTTCGCTAGGCATTACAAATGTTGCTTTCATCTCTGTATCAAATGTTGGAACAACAACTATATCATTTATGTGTACATAAAACTCAGAGATACTTTCTTGAATAGAGTTCTCACTTCCACTCATTAAAGCAAAAGATAATGTTACTTCTTCACCCTCAGCAAATTGATCTCCAACTTCACAGGAAACTCCAGTAATTGAAGAATCGTACGAATTAAAGCTTGTAACACTATATAACGTAGCATAGACAGCTGTAATTGTGACATTTGAACTAGGCATAACAAAGGTATAAGTTTTATTTGGTGTGACTTCTGTAAATGTTACTCCTTCTACATCACATTCAAGTTTTGAGAATTTTTTCCCAGGAACTGAAGCAACTGTAACTGTGACTACTTGTCCTTCAGAGGCTGTTTGAGTGCTAAATGTTAAATTATTGTCACCCCCCCCCGTTGAAATTGTAAATACTTCCAATATGTCATTCGAGGAACCTACTAAGGAATCATCTGATGATGGAAGATTAGATGACGACACCTGTTGTGCGTCACATCCTACTAAAAATGTAGCAAGTAATACTAATAAAACATTCTTTTTTTTCATAAATTATGTGTCCTTTCTTAATTGTTTTTTTATACTTTTAATCAAATTTGATTGTGTTAATACTAGCATTTTTCTAGATGAATTAGCAAGAAAAACGCTTATCTTGTGACTTAAAAGTCCTAAATTTAGGGATTTATTTTATTCGATGGTGAATAAAACTTGGCTAATAATACTACTACTAAATTTTACCACCAGTCGATGTGTATAAGTTTCAAATGGAATCGTTGAATTAAGTGTCCATCCATTACTTGAATATTGAATGTTAGAGAGTTGATATTCTGCATCACTATTCCCTTTTGCGGGTACATATGTATAATCAAATGTTATTGTACATAAAGTTTCTAAGGTATTTTGATTAACAATTTCAATTTTTCCTTTACTATCTTTAAGATTAATACTTACTTGATATATTCCCGAGGTGCTATAGAAGGTTTTGCCGTTAATGTATTCTTGATAATTATTAATTACAACGCTTAGTTTCATTTCAATTCGTTCAATTCCTTCGGATATAACTTCTTGAGTTGCAGGATCTCTTTCAACTCTTGAAACTATAAGATGCAAGGTAGAAAAATCTTCATTAAACGTAATTCTTTCTCCTTTGATTCTAGAATAATAGAAATCTGCGCCTGTATTTTGATCTTCACTAACTAACACTTGTCCGTTTTCAATCTTATATGAAATCTTTTGATTTAAACGTGTCCCATTAGATTCTTCATAATAAGTTAATTGTGTTTCGCTATCAAAGGTAATTCCTTTTGCTATATTGTTAGCAATATCTCTTAATTCATATGTTTTACCTATAATTTGAGATTTTACTTCTTCATTACTCAAGGCTTCTTGTACTACAATATTGTAAACTGCTTGAGTTTTAACATCAGGTTTTTCTTTAATAAAGAATTTAAACTTATACGTTCCAGCTTTATGTGCTTCGATAGAATATGACCCATTTGAATAACCTTGCCAACTTCCGTCTTGCCAAGCATATAAGGAAATTCCATTAGATGGTCCTTCAATAATTTCAACATCGAAGTTCCATTTTAAGTCATCTGGAATTGGGTTTAAACGGAAGGCACTTGTCATATCTCCGACTCGAATACCATCTAGTGTTGTGGATATCCCATCAACATTTATACCCGTTAGCTCAATTTCAGTAAATTCAACGATGATAGTAACAGACCCTCCACCTAGAGAGGTGAAGGTAAGTTCACTTTCCCCTGTGGCAAATTTACCATCTTGACTTTGGAAAGGTGAGATTGCAAAGTTTCCATCTCCTGTTTGCGCAGGCGCGGGAACAATTTCACTTTTTGTACTAGTCACAGATATTGTTTCAATTAATACATTCGAGGTAGTTGGAACTAGTTGATCAACTCTTAATACAAGCGTTTTGTTCGCTGATAAGATATATTTTGTTTTACCTTCGATAGTCGTAGTACTTTGAGATCCATATTTTGATGTATCTAAATAATTCCATCGATCTAAGGGGTCTTTTTCTCCCGCGATTTCTCTTAAAGTAAATGAATTAATATAATATTTACTTAAATCAATATGTAAGGGATTATCACTAGAATCACTTGTTCTAGTTCCAAATTGGAGACTAGATAGTTCTTCTTTATAAGTAACTTTTTTGTTATTTTCAGTTGTAGAAACTTCTAAAACAAAGGAAGAAATCATATCATTTTCATCTAAATTAACCTTTAATTCGGTCACAAAGTTTTGATTACTCGATTCAACTTCATAAGACGAATGAATGGTAATTAAATTTTCTTTAAAATCAAATGTCGTATTTGCATAGCAATAGATATTTGCAAAATTATGTAATCCATCATTAAAGTCTTCACTAAAGTAATTGCTTAATATGGTAGATAATCCATATATAGGTAAATCATTTCTTAAGATATATGGACTTTGAGCTTTTGCTTGATTTGCTTCGTTACTATTGCTATTACTATAGACTTCTTGAATCAATTCGTCATCATCATATGAGAAATGGAAATATTTATTTTTTGTTTCATCAAGTCCATTAAAGTAATTTAACTTCGTTTCTTGAGTACCGTTTTTAATAGTTCTCGATGCATACGTTGCATTTTCATAAGAATGTAAATCAAGTGTATCTTCAAGAACTACTGTTTGATTTTCACTTCTTGTCATTTTAAATTGCCCTGAAATAAATGAATCTTTTTCTTTTTGAGCAAAACTAGCTATATATCCATCGAATTTTTCTTTCATTGGTGCATTTACATCAATGACTGTGAAAAATACTGAAGCAGTTAAAGATGGATTATTTGCTTGATCACCTTCATAATATCCTTTAAATACAACTGTAACATTACTTACTACACCAAAGGTATGAATTTCCCCGACGCTTTTGCCATTTTCATTTTGAACAAGTTCAATTTTAAAGGCATTCTCTTGAGATGAACCACTATTTTCAAAGACGAGTTCAAAAGCGATAGAATCAGGAGCTTTAGTATTTAAAGGAAGTTCATAATCCACTAGACAAGTCTTTCCTAAAGGAATATTCCACATCTTTTTAGCTTCATCATATTGAATAGTGTTATCACCTTGAACTTTTAATGTAACAGTACTTGCCTTTTTAAGTGTAACTGTCACTTCATAAGTTGCACTAAATTCGCTATTTACTTTAGATGTAGCTTTAATCAAAGCAGTTCCTTGATTAATTCCTTTAACTCTACCTGTTTCACTAACAGTAGCGATATCGTTATTTAAACTTTCCCACGTAACAGAATCATCATCGCTACCTTGTACATCACAGATCAAAGGAATTTCCTCACCAACCATGACCGTTTTAGGACCTGAAATCACAACACCCATGATTTCTTGAACTTCACTTGAAGAAGGATTATTACATGCACTAAGAGCTAAAATAGGACTACATAATACAAATAATAAACCCGCGAATCGAATCTTATGTTTCATAATATCACCTCATTTCCTAATTCACTTGAGTTCTTAGATATTCTTCTAACAAGGGTTTGCTTGTAGAACCAATATCATAGAACGTAAAGGAAGTGCTTCCTACTTGGGTTTCATCAACACTAGAATATGTAGCGATAAATGTAACCCTAGTATCATATGGATCCTTTCCATCTTGCACCATAATTCCTGTTCCCTGCGGTAAAATAACGTTTATCGGAGGGGTAGCCATTAAATAGTTATATAGTGCCGTAGAAAGTGCATCATTTTTCCAATATTCTTCTCCACAGGAAGAAGAAACATAGTATTTATCAAAATCATATAGTTGCTCGGGATGGAAAGTAGATAGATAACCAAAATCATCATCTGCGAATAGATAACTTCCTGTAGATGGGAAATTTAACGAAGCATAATCCGTTTTCGTATCCACTTGAACTTCACCATCTCTCACATCAAATTCATATACAGAGTTACCTAATTTAATTAATCCATAATCGGAATATTCAGAAGTAAAGGATTCAAAATATCGATAATTTTCTGTGAAATAATATTTACCAATTCCTAAATCTAAAGAGTAATTACCTGCTTTAAATTTATTCATTACATTAATAAATTCTTCTTTTTCTTGAGTAGATGGCATTTTACCTTTTGCAAGATATCGATCTACTTCAGGAATTTTCGTGTTATTTAAATCTGAAAGTGTAGCAACGTATGTACCTAAATTACGATGTGTATCCATATTGACAAAATCGAAATATACTTTAAAGGTTTTTGTATTATCATTTAATATTTCAATTCTAACGGAAGAGGCATATTGACTACTAGAAATATAAACATTGCAAATATACCCTAAAACATAGATGAATTGACTATCAGTTAAAATATAAGAATTTTCATGTTCCTCATCGATATAACCAATTAAATTATCAAATAGAATATCAGTAAAAGAATATTCGATTTTTTCACCATATAAATAGGTATAATAACTAGATTCATCAAGACGTGGAGTGGTAATAATTTTTAATTTATCATCTTCTTTATTAAATTGAGAAATATATCGATTCGCATATACAAAACCATAATATGTTGAATCCGTTTCAATGGTTTGAGCATCTTCTGTATATTTAATTTTATAATCTACATCCGAATTTGAAAATGCACTTGTATCCGTTGAAACTGTAAAATTATGTGAAGATAAATAAGGATTGATCATCTTATAAAAGCGCATATCTAAAGGTTTTTTAGATGTTTTTCCAGAATCTAAATAAGCTTTAATTTCAGGATTTTCTGTTTTACCTATATCATAAACTGTAGTAAAAGCGATATCCTTGGCATCGGGCTGGTCTTCCCATTTGTTGTCTAGTAAGACACAATCTAATTCTAGATTTTCTCCAACTACTCTCATTCTTAAACTTTCAGGAAGTATAGGAGATTGAGGTGAATATCTTAAAAATACTGGAAGAATGGCATTATCATTTACTTTGCTTTTTTCAAATTCATAGATATACCAGCCTTCTGCATCTTTTTTAGTTGGTAATGCCGACAAATCAATATCTTGTAAACCATACGTATATTGAAAAACCGAATCATAACGAACCCCATTCGAGGAATTAAGCAAAGGTAAGCCTACGACAATTTCATCATCAACAATGTCATAACGGAAGATTTCTTCATCTCCTTGTGCAACACCTGTATAATGCGCCCCATCATGTTGCTCTACAGCATATTCTGTATAAAGGAAGGTTTTACTTTGCCACTTGCTATCATTGCTCATGCGTCTTTCTTGATGTTCAACGCTAAAATTATTCGATTTCAATTTTTCAAAAATACGCGTTAACTCATTATCTGGTACATTACTATTTTCTGTTTCCGACGAACAAGAAAATAGAGGTACCATCAAAGAGAAAGCAATTACAAATAATCCAAATTTCTTTTTCATTTCATATCACCTATCCCTTTCTCTTCAAGAAAAGTTTCAACATCTTCTACATTTCCTTTTCCAAAATCTTTTACTTTATAATAAATGTGTTGATTGCTATAATTTCCATCAATCGAAGCTGATACTACTAAACCAACACTTGCAGAATCTACTTGATCTTGTGCATCTTTATGCACGGATAATTTCGCTTCTTGAATATAATTCATCCAAGTAGTTGTAGGTTGGAATCCCCATCCGAATAGTCCGTTTCCTAAAGAAGACATAATCCCTGAATCACGAGAATAATACCCTTCTTCTTTTAGATCTTTTTCAAAATAATGTGCCCCAATTTCACTTAATGGTGTACCACTAAAATAGAAAGTAGCCGAAATATTATTAAAGTAGAAATCACCGACACAATCATACCAGGATGAATAACGTTTAAATGAATATACGCCTTGTCCATCTGCAGCCCATTCATAAACTTCTTTTTCTCCTGTCGCGGTGGGGACAATATATAAGATATTAGGGTCCCCAGTAGGGGGCAAAACATCCACTTCTTGATATTTGATGCCATCACTTTCTACAGGTCCCATGAAACTATCAAAGAAATAATTTCCTTGATTATCTACACTAAAGCCATAACAGGCGGCATAGGATAATGTTTGAGTGGTAGTTTTCCCTGCTACACCATAAGTTACCGTAGTATTTTCAGGTACTAAAACATAACCAAAGCTTCTATAAGATGGGTCACTATAATCTAATAAAAAGTAATTATTTGTACAATGAATCGTATATTGGGGTCGAGTTTCTACCCCATTACTATTTACATAAATGCCTTCAAGAACATAATTATTTTGTTTTGTTAAATCAAAAAACTCTTGAACATCATTATAAGAATCTACACCCTCTAATTCGCCACGACTCGCCTGATCATTTACAAAGTCGATTTTTGTCGAATTTTCTGGAGAAAAGGTTCCCGTGATTAATCCATATGCACCTAAATCACAAATTGCTTTAAATTTATTGGCATTTAAATCTAAGATTTCAATATAAACTCCTGTTAGATAATTACTAATCGAAGAACCAAAAGTCGTCATAAATTGAAAGATACTCGCGGTATTTACATCACTAATCAAGAAACGATTAGAACCTACATAGATAGCATCAAAAGATTCCATTGTCGCACTTAACAAAGAAAAATGCGCTAAAGTAAATGCTCCATAAAGTCCTTGTACTTTTTCAATGGTATCGGAAAGTCCTTCATATTCATAAATTGAAGGAATAACTTCCTTTTCATCTTCCGATAAATAATATTTAAATAAGTAATGATTCGTTTTTGTTTGAGCATAACCAAAACTTTGTTCATTCCCTGCGCCATGATCTTCATAATATGCATTGGGAGTATAATAGCTCACAAAAGATTCTTTAACACCTGTGACATCAGCGTCAATTGCATAAGAATATTTTGATACTCTCGAAGCACGATTTAAAAGATTTTTCACTTCATCAACGGAACGTGTAGCCACGACATCTTCTGAAGCATTACCTCCTAAACCACCGTCTTCCATAGGGGATTTCAAGGGCAAAACTTCTTGTGAAGAACAAGAAAAACATAATGCTAATAAAGATAATAACAAAACACTTTTCTTTTTCATATTAGTTGATCTCCCCAATTTGTACTTCATAAGACCAAGTGTCTAAATTATTGAAAGAAACTTTATTTCCTTCGCTATTGAAGAAGAAGTTTTTATATTTATCTAATGTAAAGCTATCGCCATTTTTAAATAGCGTTTTAGCACTTTGCTTTCCACCTTGACGGAAAGTATCTACATTATTTGCTTCAATTAAACGAATTTCATCAAAAAGATTATAATCAACATCAAAATCAAAATAATAATTATAAACATTTGGATTTAATTGATTCGTAATTGGTAAAACAAAGCGATTTTGATTATTAATGGTTTGATTTTCATATTCCTCGATTGTTTCCCCGTTTAAAACAAATTTGCGATTATCAATATGATAAATACGAACTCCTTTAGCGTTCATTGCTAATGGTCGATCAGGAAGTTGAGTTTTACTATCTTTTTCGTTTAATCCTTCATTTGAATATAATTCGATTAAAATATATTCACTAAAGGGATCAAATTTTTCTCCATCATCATAACTATCACCTGGAATAACGATAAAACAATCTTTATTTTCCATAGAATATAAATCTAATTCAGCGCTTCCCGTGACAATATAGGGTTTTGTCCACCCAAGTAACATTTTTGAATAAGAATTATGATCGATCATATTTCCGTCCATCATATCCACTTTTCCAACAGGATTATAAGTCATAGAGTCGCTATAATAATCACTTAACCCTAAAAAATGACCAGTTTCATGAATATAAGTATGGGCATCTAAAGTGCCTTTTCCATATCCTTCATACATAAAATCATAGCTTGCCCATCCATAAAGATTAAAGATTGGATGAGTTTCACTACCATAGGTGTTTTGATTTCCCCATTGTGTATATGCCCAATAATTTCCTGCATCATTTTGGGGACGTGGGCCTCCATTTTGATAATTTGGACAAGAATAAATGCACCATATTCCATCAATGTATCCATCCTTATCATTATCATAATCACTTAAATTAATATGTTGATTTGATTCTGCCCAAGAAACAGCTTCTTCAATTACTTGTTGAGTTCTTTCGTTTCCATCAATATCTGTTGCGCTTGTTAAATCAAAATCATAAGTACCTAAAGTGACATCAAACCAATCTGTAACAACACCATTTAAATGAAGTTGATCATAACTACTTTTTTGATAAAAAGATTTTACACTTTCAAAGCCAAGAGCTTTAACACTACCTTCACCAAAGAAAGTTTTTTTAATATCGTTTAAAACTTCTTCTTTATCATCTTGTTCATCATTATTAAGATCAATTGTTTCATATCCTGGAATTAATAAAGGAATCACTAAAATGTTAACATCTCCTATTGAAGGAAGTACTTGAGTATTAAAATATCTCTTTTCTTCAATAGAGTGATATGTTTCAACAATTTCTACTTCATTTGGTGTGTAAACCTTTCCTTCTTTTGTAGAAACAATTTCTATCGTAGCTTTCGATTGGTATTGATAATTTGAGCCTGAACATGAAGTTCCAAGCCCTAAAAACAATACGCTAGCAAACACTAAAAGACTTCTTTTTTTCATATTAGTTTACCTCCTTTAAAGTAGTTACTTGAACTTTAAATGGCAAATCTTCGCCATTATTATATGTATAATTTGCATTAAAGAATTGATACCCAAAAGAAACAATATCAAATGGATTACTCGATGGAGTCCATAATGTTTGATTACTTGCATAGTGATTTGAATCAAAGCTATTTTTTCCTGTAGCTTCTAGTAAACGAATTTGGTCAAACATATTAAATTCATTCGGTAATTGGAAAGAAGTGGCCTCGGATTTTTGATTGCTAATAGGCATCAAAATAGCTTGGTTGTCATTTAAACGTTTTTCATCCCAAACATAACCATCTACATAATTTAATAGTTGTCCTCCATCATAATTTACAACAGTACATTTAAAGATACGGCTATCGATATGATAAATACGAACCCCTGTCGTAGACATACCTTGCTCTCTATCAAAAACATAGTCATTAAAACCGTCATTTTCGCCACGACCATATACGTCTTTAGCATTGAGTCCATCCGGAGAATATAAGTCAATCATGATATATTCACTAAACGGATTAAAGGTATATACGTAATCATCAAATGAAGTTTCGTTTTGATGCATTTTTTCAATTTCATCACTAATTTTTTCATAATTATAAGGAATAACAATAACTCCATGATCACTTGATGTGGCGCTAGGAATTAATATTTCGCTTGTTCCATAACAGACGTAAGGGGTGACCCAACCTAGAAGCATTTTAGAATAAGAATCTAAATCACAGATGTTTTGATCCATCATCGTCGATTTTCCCGCGGGGTGATAATAATTATCATCCGCGGCATAGTAATCATCTAGCCCTAAAAGATGTCCTGTTTCATGAATAAATGTATGAGAATCTAAAGGTATAGAGGATAAATCTGTTAAATTTGGTACATCCATTTCATCTCTTTTACAATAAGAGGTATACATCATATCAAAGGAAGCCCAGGAAAATCCACTTGTTGTAGGGATATCTGAAGGTAAAGTATCATAATCCCAACCTGTAAAATTCCAAAAAGCAGAATTTAATCCTTCACCTCGATAGGAAGAATCCTCACTAGTTTTAATAATCATTTCCGTATTCCAATCTAAATGATCATAAATAAGCCAAACAGCATCAATACTTCCATCGTCATTTTTATCGTAATCTTTTAAATTAATATCTTGAGTTTCTGTTGCCCATTGAACCGCATTTCTTAAAATATCACCTTTTATCGTACCGTTTTTACGATATCCATCTTCATCAACATAATCTTGGCTAATTTCTGAAGCAGTTAATCCTGAATCATACCAGGCGGTTACTTTACCTTGAAAATTTAATTTACCATAACTTGATTGTTTGAAATATTCTTTAACAGAAGGATACCCCATTCTATCATCTTGCTCACTAAAGAACATCGTTTCAATGTCTTTACGAATCTCTTCAGTTCTATACTTTTCCTCGCCTTTAACATGAACAGGAATGACTAATAGATTTACATCTCCAAGAGATGGGCAAACATTTTCATTATTTGAAAGAGTTCCAGATAACGCATTATAAGTAATATCGATTTTCACATTTTTCGGGGGAATATATCGATCTTTTGATGTAGAATTATTATCTTTAAATATACGTATTGTCGCTGTTCCAGGATCATCCGCGGTTAAATAAGTTTGAGAAGAGGAACACCCTTGGGAACTCAAAACAAAAGGAATAAATAAAAATAAATGAAGATATTTAGCTCTTTTCATATATTTCTCCTCCAAAAGAATGTATTAGTCACAAGTTTATAGGAGAATACATCTAAATGCAACACTTTTCGCTTCATATTCGCTTTTTTGTTAATTATTAATCTAAGTGCAACAAATGTTAATGAAAAAAATTTTTTGCTGTTGCGAAAAGAGTTAAAACCT
>CANQTY010000038.1 GCA_947626895.1 uncultured Bacilli bacterium | reverse complement strand
GTTATAATAAATATGCCATCTCGATCTAAAGAGGTGAACCAGGTCAGGATCGGAAGGTAGCAGCCTTAAGCTTTTCTTTAGATGTGAGGTGGTTTTTAATTGCTTATGAAAAATGTTGATGAAAAATTTATGAATTTAGCCTATCTTCAAGCTCAAAAGGCTCTTCTTGAAGATGAAGTTCCTGTTGGATGTGTTATTGTAAAAGATAATCAAGTTATTGCTAGAGCTTATAATAAAAGAGAATCAAAAAAATCATCCATTGCTCATGCAGAAATTTTAGCAATCCAAAAGGCATGTAAAAAATTAAATTCGTGGAGATTAATTGACTGTACACTATATGTTACTTTAGAACCTTGTCCCATGTGCGCGGGAGCGATTATCTTATCTCGCATTGATCGAGTTGTAATAGGAGCTCTTGATCCTAAAGGGGGAGCAATCGTTTCTAATGTTCAATTATTTGATCAAAAAAACTTCAATCATCATCCAAAAGTGACATATGGGGTTAAAAATAATGAATGTTCATCTATTTTAACAAATTATTTTAAAAGCAAAAGAAAATAGACATACTAACCTTGGAGGTTTTTATGTCTTTTTTGAAAAAAATTGTTATTTTTATATCTTGTTTGGGTTTTGTTTTATTTTTATTTACAGCAGTATTTGTTGGATTTATTTTATGGAGTCCAGTTTCTAGTAATCCCCCAAAAGAAAGAACAATAGAACCTTATTTAAGTGAAGAAATTCAAGAATTTTATTGTCGAGAGGACGAAAGAACCTTATATATCGATGCTTTTTTCTATGAAAATCATCCTAAAACTTATTATTTAGCATATACGTATTATTATTTTGATACGTATCAAAAAGAGATTCACTCTACAATCAAAGATCAAACTTCTGCTTATTTTATCTATATTGATTATGATGGAATCTCTAGTTTTGTGGAAAATAATAGTTAATTTTTTGATACGTTTTTATAGTTTTCTAATTTAAAGTGTTAATAGATTCTTTAAAATTGTAATCATATTTTTCATTTCGTTAATAGATACATATTCATAACGACCATGGCAATTATAATCACCTGTACCTAGATTTGGACAAGGTAAACCCATATAAGTAATTGTTGCCCCATCTGTTCCCCCACGAATTGGAGTGAAAACTGGTTCAAAAGAAGATGCTTTAAATGCTTCTTTAATCACATCCACAGCATGAGGGTCTTTTTCAAAATAAAGTTTCATATTTTTATAACTTGGTTTATGTTCTACGTTAATTTCACAAGTTGGATATTTTTTTCTAAGTAAGAAAGCTAAAGTGTTCATCGTTTTCATTTTATATTCTAATTTATCAGCGTCATGATCTCTTAAAATATAGGTTAATTTTGTAAATTCAGGATCTCCTTCAAAACTACATAAATGATAAAATCCTTCATATCCTTCCGTATGTTCGGGAACTTCTGCGACAGGTAATAAATCCTCGAATTCCACGCCTAATTTAATCGCATTAATCATCACATCTTTAGCATATCCTGGATGAACGCCTATTCCTTTAAAAGTTACTACACAAGAAGATGCATTAAAGTTTTCAATATTTACTTCATTAAAAGCCCCGCCATCGATAGTGTAGGCAATCGAGGCGTTCATCTTTTTAACATCAAAATAGCTTGCGCCCTCGCCAATTTCTTCATCTGGAGTAAAGCAGATTGCAATTGGAGAGTGTTTGATTTCTGGATGATTTAAAAAATACGAAATTGTTTCCATGATGATAGTAATCCCTGCTTTATCATCTCCACCTAAAAGATGTTCTCCATCAGTGACAATTAGATCATGATGAATTTGTTTTTGAAGTGACGGAAATTTAATTGGAGACAATTCATATTGATCATTTAAATGAATGATTGTTCCATCATAATCACGGATAATTCTCGGATTATAATTTCCTCCCTTTAACGAAGGGGATGTATCCATGTGAGCAATTAAACCAATTGTTTCTTTGTTTTGTTCACCAGGAATATGCCCATATACATAGCCTTTTTCATCTTGAAAAGCATCTTTTACCCCCATAGATAAAAGTTCTTCACACAACATTTTTCCAAATTCAAGTTGACTTTTAGTCGAAGGAAAGCAAGTTGCATCTTCCTTGCTCATCGTATCAAAATTTACATATCTTAAAAAACGTTCTTCAATAGCCATAATTACCTCCTAGTTTTCTTGAGATGATCTCCAATCGAAGTTCAGATCTTCTTCACGAGTGGCATTCATAATATATTTATTCAGTTTTAAATTTTTAGATTTAATCGATAAATCGACAATTTTTGTGTTTTGATAAGGTGCTTTAAAAAGATAATATCCATTTTTAGCATAACTAAATAAAGATTTAATAGAATGTGATACAAAATTCTTTCTAATCACGAGAGAAAAGACAAGAAAAATAAAATCTTCTTGTTTTTCTTTATTCTTATCAAAAGGTAAAATAATATCTTGCTCTTGTCCTTTAAAAATATAATCTTCATCATGAACAATGCTTAAAAGAAGTTCCATATTTTCTTCTTTTAAACAAGATTTAACCGCATTAACAAATAGATCTTTGTTTTGTTTGTATAGTTTTTTAGCAGCATTATATTCAACATTCGGGGATGCTACAAAAAGAATTATTAAAGCAATAATAGAAATACCAAAGAATATACCACCTAAAATTTCATAGATGATTTCTTGCTCTTTACTAGCAAATATTAGACCAAGACCTACGACTATAATAAAGGCCGCGAAAGCAATATAAACAACATAAGAAAGTATCTTTTTAAAAAGGTTCATAAAGAAATCCTCCAAGAGATATTGTACAAAAATAAGGGATAAAATGAAATGAATTCAATACTTTTTATTCGGTTCTTAAAGCATCCACAGGATTCTTTCTTGCGGCGATTTTTGCAGGAACTAATCCAGAAATTAAAGTTAAAAGAACACTTACCACGACAACAATAATTGCTTGAACTACAGGTAAGAATGCCATGAATGACACTCCTGCAAGGGATAAAACGATAACATTCAACATGAGGGATAATAAATAAGTAACCCCAATTCCTATTAATCCAGAAGATAAACCAATGATAAAGGTTTCTGCATTAAATAGATGCGAAACATCTTTCTTTCTACCTCCAAGAGCACGAATAACTCCAATTTCTTTAATTCTTTCAATAACGGAAACATAAGTAATAATACCAATCATTACTGTAGAGACCACTAATGAAAGAGAGGTAAATGCTACTAAAGCAACTGTGACCATATCCACTAAACTATTAATTAAATTGATGATTAATTCGAGATTATCATTATATGTAATCTGAGGTCTATCTGTTGATAAAACATTTCCATTTACTGTCAAAGGTTGATTGTTATTCCATTGATCAAGATAATCTGTGACTAAATATTTATTATTAAAATCAATTGGATAAATATCGATTCTATTAGGGATATCAACTCCTCCAACATCACGGACATCGAAAGTATATGTTTCTATTTTCGTAGAGGTAGTTCCACTTCCACCTGTTTCACCAGAGCTTCCAGTTCCACCAGTTGGAAACATATTTGTAAAGCTATTTAATAATGCAGACATCGTACTTTGTGTACCAACAACACCTAAATTATGTTCATGTAAAATATTTTCAAAGGAATAATCATAATAATAGAATACGCCAGACATTGGTATTCCATTATTGATCAATGTTGTAATCTCGCCATCATTATTGTTCATAAATTCAACAATTTTTGATGTTAATGAATCTTGAATAATTTTATCGGTTAATGCGCTTGTATAATATAATCCACTAGATAAACAGCCATAAGAAATATCTTCTTTTGGTCTTAAAATAGCAGTAATTTTTAAATCAATACCATCCGTCCATTCATCTTTTGCTTGGAAATTATATGTAAATGGTTGAGCAGATTGTAATTGTGGTATAACTTGATCACTATACACAGTGTCATTTGGATACCACTTAAATGATTTATTCATTAATTCATCATAAGTAAATCTATATTTATCTAGACTTGCATCATGTTTAGGATCATCTACAGCATCATAAACTAAGTTGACAAATTCTGTTTGGGAATAATATCCTAAATGAGCAAGTAAAATATCGGTTAATTCGGTATCATCACTTACAACAAGCATTAGTTCATCTTCTTTTTCTGCGATATGACTTGTCTTTGGATCAGAAATAATATCATATTGTTGTAAAATATATTCACTACTATTTGGAGCTTGTTGAATGGAATCTTGACTAAAAGTAGAAACTAAAGAAGAATAATTTCCAAAGTCTGTTTCCTTTAATACAGAAGAGTATATCGTTGCGATACTAGAAAGCGAAGTCATCTTATTTCCTAGTGATTCAAATTCGATATTTGTATAAAGATTGTTTCTAATGTCAACGCCGTAATATATGCCTAAAGCTGCATAATATTTCTCAGGCATCTCTTTAATGAAGTCATAGTATTCTTTAGTAATGTCATTTCGAATCATGGAGTTTGTAAAAGCGCTATTGCTTTCCACAAGATTTTTCACAAAACGATTAACATTTACTTTACCATCTTCAATAGATTGCTTTAAAGCTTCTGCGCCTGCACGCGAAGAAATAGAACTCATTAAGGTGTTTAAATCTAAAGCGTTTTCTCTAATGGAAATTGGATTACCCGAAAGCATATCATCTTGCATACCTGCGATATAGCCTCGAACTCCAGAAGAAACCGCGAGAACACTAGACACACCAATAATACCAATAGATGCCGCGAAACAAACCATTAATGTTCTTTTTAATTTTGAATGGAGATTTCTTAAAGATAATCTAAATGCAGTAAGCATAGACATCTTAGCTTTTTCTTTTGTAAGAGTCTCTTGATTTTGAACTCTAGAGTTTACTTCTTGAGTTTCTTCTTCCATATCATAAGGATTTGTATCATCAGTAATTTGTCCATCAAATAAACGAATAATTCTTGAAGAATATTTTTCCGCTAAATCGGGATTATGGGTGACCATAATAACTAATTTAGATTGAGAAATTTCTTTAATTAAATCCATGATTTGGATGGATGTAACAGAATCAAGAGCGCCCGTTGGTTCATCGGCTAAAAGAATTTCGGGCTCGTTTACTAAAGCTCTAGCAATCGCCACTCTTTGACATTGTCCACCAGATAATTCATTTGGTTTTTTATCATATAAACCTTCTAGACCTACTCGATTTAATGCTTCTTTTGCTTTTGCTATTCTTTCGTTTTTATCTAATCCTGCGATAGTCAGGGCTAATTCAACGTTACCCAAAACTGTTTGATGGGGAATAAGATTATAACTTTGGAAAATAAAACCAATGCGATGATTACGATAGACATCCCAATCGTGATCATTAAATTCTTTTGTACTTCTTCCATTGATAAATAAATCACCACTTGTGTAATGATCTAGACCTCCAATGATGTTTAATAAAGTTGTTTTACCACATCCTGAAGGACCTAAAATAGAGACAAATTCGTTTTGTCTAAATGCGACGGATATGCCTTTTAAGGCATGTACATCCATGGTCGCTGTTTGATAAATCTTTTTAATATCAACAAGTTTTAGCATGATTCATCTTCCTCCCTTTTTGTAAATTCTATTAATAATTCTTTTAATTGAATCATCATTTCCTCTAGTTTAAGAAATTCATCTATTCCAATTTTTTCTAAGACATAGGCTAAAAAAGATATTACTTTTTCTTTAAAAGCAGCAACATATTTTTTGCCATCTTCTGTAATAGAAATATATGTTTTTCTAGCATCGCTATCATGATCTTTTCTAACAATATAATTTTTCTTCTCTAAGGCGTTTAATGCCGCGGAAACTCGAGGAGTAGACATATTTAATGTTGAGGAAATATCTCCTGAAAGAACTTCTTTATCTTGGTTATCTAGATAAAAAAGAATGTAATTCGTGCCAGAAACACAATTATTTAATTTCCTTGCTAATTCTAAAGGCCAAGTATTGTTTAGATTATCAAATATTTGACTTGCTTGTTCATAATAATCCATTACTAAATCCCCCGATTACTAACACTATTAGATATGATAAAGCCCATACTATAGTAAGTCAACGAAAATATGTGTTTTTCTTTAGAAAATTTTTAAATTTAATGAATAAAAAAATCATGCTCTAACATAAATTTGTTTTTTTAAAATTTGAGTAATTGAAAATCAAAAATCTCCTTCTTAAAATGAGTAAGGTAATGAATATTGGTGCAATTAAAATGATCTATCAATAATAAATAGTTAAAAGTAAAAAAGAATAATAATTAAAGTATTCTAGTAGCAAGGAATGAAATTTAAAAAAGGTTAATTTGTTTTTCTTTTTTCAAATCATGAAAAATAACTAGCGAAGAAAGATATTCAAAAACATAATTAAAATAAAATGTAGTACATAAATAAAACGCCTAAAAATGTATTAATAAGCTAAATATCGGTAATATTATAAACTTTTTAATATTTTTTTAGGTAAATAGGAAGTATATAAAATGCCTCTTTGCGAAGAGTATAAACTATATTTTGATCTCTTACTTTTTTTAAAATGCTAATACTGAGTCTTTAAAATATTAGAAAAATGTGTTTTTAACCCTTAATATTTTTAGGAAAAATGTGCAAAATTTAAATTAAAAAGCAAGAAAAATGTGTTATACTATATTTAATAGAGTGAAAGAGGTGATTTTATGGAACGAAATGCAATGGAAGAATTAAAAAAATGGAAGCTTAATCCAGATCGCAAGCCGATGGTGCTACGAGGTGCTAGACAAGTTGGTAAAACCTGGCTAATGAAGGAATTTGGACAATACTGTTATGACCATTTTGTCTATTTCAACTTTGATGAAGAAGACGAACTAAAATCTATTTTTGAAACAAATAAAAATCCAGCACGAATCATTGAACTTCTCTCTATGATTTCTGGAAGTAAAATTGAGCCTATTAAAACGTTAATCATTTTGGATGAGATACAGGAATGTCCTGAAGCTCTGAATTCATTAAAGTATTTTAAGGAAAAAGCAAATGAATATCATGTGATTGCGGCAGGAAGTATGCTTGGAACGTTATTAGCTCAACCAAAATCCTATCCAGTCGGTATGGTGAATTTGCTAGATATTTTCCCGTTAAGTTTTGATGAATTTCTTAATGCCACGGATTCAGCACTCTATGCTTTTTACAAAAACATAGAAAAAGGACAGCAAATTGAAGAGATTTTTCACAATCGACTGACCGATGCTTACAACTACTATTTGATTATTGGAGGAATGCCAGAGTGCGTTGCATCATGGATTAAATATAAAGATCCAGAAAAAATATCAAAGATACAAAAAGAGCTAGTGGAGATTTACGAAAACGATTTTTCCAAACACAACGGAAAGATCAATAGCGGACGAATTCTAATGGTGTTTCGAAGTATCGTTTCTCAGCTTGCTAAACCAAATGAGAAATTTATGTATGGCGCTGTGAGGGAAGGTGGCAGAGCTCGTGATTTTGAAGAAGCTATTGAGTGGCTTGTTTCTGCTGGAATGTTAAATCGTGTCTATAATGTTTCTAAAATGGAGCACCCTTTGACGGCATTTGATAAGTTGGATCAATTCAAATTGTTTTTATTTGACACGGGTCTTTTGAAACATATGGCAGGAATCGATAATAGCGCAATTCTTTTAAAAGCTAACTACCAATTCAAAGGTCCACTAGTTGAGAATTATGTTTTGCAACAACTTCGTGGACAATTTCTTATAGAACCACGTTATTATTCGGATAAATCAAAAGAAATCGACTTTGTATTGCAAAAGGGTATGGAAATTATTCCTGTGGAAGTAAAAAGTGGCGAAGATAAATCGGCGCCATCTTTCAAAAAATATATTGTTGAGCATCATTTAGAAAATGCTATCCGTCTTTCTAAACGCGGATATCGTAAAGACGGTGTCTTTACTAACATTCCTTTGTATCTTGTAGGAAAATTAAAAGATCTTCTATAAACATTTGTTGCACTTAGATTAATAATTAACAGAAAAAGGAAAAAAATCATCTTTTTGTTGTACAAGCCCTATTGATTTGTTAAAATAACCTTGCTTTCTTTGAATCCACTTTAGAGATTCAAGGCAGAAGGAGATAAATGAAATGAAAAAGACTGGACACCCACAATATCACAGATGTAAAGTTACATGCGTTACCTGCGGAAATACTTTCGAAACAGGTTCAACCTTAAAAGAAATCCGTGTTGATACATGTTCTAACTGCCATCCATTCTACACAGGCAAACAAAGATTTACCCAAAGTGATGGTCGTGTTGATCGTTTCTTAAAGAAATACGGGAAAAAACAATAATAACGAATCCGTCGCTTATGACGGATTTTTTAAAGGAGGAAATATATTATGGCAAAGAAGTTTTATATTACTACACCTATCTATTATCCAAGTGCTAAATTGCATATTGGGCATACTTATTGCACCACGAACGCAGATGTTATCGCGCGTTATCATAGAATGAAAGGGGACGAAGTCTACTTTTTAACTGGAAGCGATGAACATGGAGAAAAAATTCAAAAAAATGCCGAATTAAAAGGAGTTACCCCTCAAGAATTTGTCGATGACATTGTCGAAGGTATCAAAAACTTATGGAAGAATTTAAAAATCAGTAATGATGATTATATTCGTACTACCCAACAAAGACATATCGATGTTGTACAAAAAGTTTTTACAAAACTATTAGAACAAGGGGATATTTATCTTGGCGAATATGAAGGCTGGTATTGCACTCCTTGTGAATCTTTTTGGACCGATTCTCAAGTAGGTGAAAAACATCTTTGTCTCGATTGCGGGCGTGAAGTTCATAAAGCAAAAGAAGAAGCTTATTTCTTCCGTATGTCAAAATATGCAGATCGTCTTTTAAAATTCTATGAAGAACATCCTGATTTCATCACTCCTGAATCAAGAAAGAATGAAATGATTAATAACTTTATTAAACCAGGACTTGAAGATTTATGTATTTCTCGTACAAGCTTTACATGGGGAATCCCTGTAAAAGAAAATCCTAAACATGTAGTTTATGTATGGTTAGATGCTTTATTAAATTATATCTCTGCTTTAGGTTATTTATCAGATGATCCATCTAAATTCAATACTTTTTGGAATGATGATAGTTATATTCTTCATCTTGTGGGAAATGATATTACGCGTTTCCACGTGATTTATTGGCCAATCTTTTTAATGGCATTAAATCTTCGTTTACCTGACAAAGTATTTGTTCATGGTTTACTCATGATGAAAGATGAAAAAATGTCTAAATCTAAAGGAAATGTTGTATCTCCAGATCCTTTAATTGAACGTTATGGTTTAGATGCAGTTCGTTATTACTTAGTAAGGGAAACCACCTTTGGTCAAGATGGAAGCTTTACTCCCGAACAATTTGTAGAAAGAATTAATGTTGATTTAGCAAATGATTTTGGAAATCTTTTAAATCGAACCATTGCAATGATTATTAAATACTTTAATGGAATTATTCCTCATTATGTAAAACCCGTGACCTCTTTTGATCAAGAACTTGAAGAAGTAGGAAAAAATACCATTGCTTTATATAAAAAGGATATGGAAGAATTAAAAGTTACTGAAGCCATCATGGAAGTGATGAACTATGTATCTCGAGCAAATAAATATATTGAAGAATCAAAACCTTGGGAATTATTTAAAGATGAAACCAAAAAAGAAGCATTAGCCTCTTGTATGAATCATCTTGCTGGAGTTTTACGTCAATGTGGAATTCTTTTATCTCCTATTCTTCTTGATGCATCGAAAAAATTATTTACGCAATTAGGAATGGATGAAAGTCTTACTTCTTGGGACTCTTTAGATAATCTTACTCTTGTCGGAGGTCAAGAAGTGCAAAAAGGTGAACCATTATTTCCAAGATTAAAAGCAGAAGATGAAATTGCTTTTATTAAATCTTTAATGAAAGCATAAGGTATGGAAGAAACATATTTAATTACAGGTATCACAGGGTATGTTGGAAACGTTTTAGCTAAACGCCTTCTTTCCAAACATAAAAAAGTGATTGGTTTTGCGCGTGATGAAAAGAAAGTAAAACGTATTTTTTCTAGTGAATTATTACCGCAAATGGAAATCTATTATGGTGATACTAGAGATTTAACTTCTTTAGAAAAATGCTTTGAAAATAGAGAAAATCTTTATGTAATTCATACCGCGGCAATCGTCTCCATACAAAGTAAAAAAATTGACGAAACAATGTATGATGTTAATGTAAATGGAACTAAAAATGTTGTTTCTTTATGTTTAAAATATCATGTCAAAAGACTCATCCATGTTTCTAGTGTACATGCGATTCCTTTAAAAAAGAAAAATGAAGTCATGGAAGAAGTCTCTTCTTTTGATCCTTCTAATGTCATTGGAGGCTATGCGAAAACAAAAGCGATGTCATCAAGTCTTGTTTTAGATGCAGTTAAAGAAGGTCTTGATGCTATTATTGTTCATCCAAGTGGCATCATTGGACCTGAAGATTATTCAAATACACACTTAACTCAAGTATTAATTGATTATTTTAAAGGGAAATTACCTGCCTCGGTTAAAGGTGGATATAATTTTGTGGATGTTCGTGATGTTTGTGATGGAATTCTTGAAGCATTAAATAAAGGAAGAAAAGGAGAATGTTATCTTTTAACAGGAGATTATCATAACGTTACTGAAATTTTAGATGTTGCTGCAGATTATAAAAACAAGAAGAAAATTAAAACACTACCCATGTTTTTAGCTTATTTTGCTTTACCGTTTTTATGGATATTCTTTAAGATTAGAAGAAAAAGACCTTTATATACAAAATATTCTTTAGATACATTAAAAAGCAATGGTAATTTTTCTCATCAAAAGGCCTCAGATGAATTCAATTATCATCCAAGAAGTTTAAAAGAATCCATTGAAGATGAAATTGATTTCTTAGAAAAAGCACATTTTATTTAACAAAAACACATAATGAGTATAAAAAAAGAACTATTTTATGAATCGATAGTTCTTTTTTAAGCTTTATTTAGTCTTCTTCACTTGCGGGTGCGGTATATACTCTACCCTTTAATTCTTGATCTAACATATATAGACCACGAGAATCAGAACCGAAGAGTTTCATTCTTTTAACAAGATCATCAGCGTTCTTTTCCTCTTCAACTTGTTCTTTTACAAACCAATCTAAGAATTGCATGGTTTTGAAATCTTTTGCTTCAAAAGCGACATGATAAATATTGGAAATTAATGAAGTGACATAACGTTCATGTTCTAGTCCATTTTCTAAAGGATCTAAATGATTTTTAAAGACCTTATCAGGTTTTGCAATTGCTTCGAAAATTACACGATAACCATTATCTTGAAGGTATTTTCTCATTTTTAAAGCATGATCTTGTTCTTCTTTTGCTTGAATTTCATACCAATGGGCAAATCCATCTAAACCTTCCTCGGCATAATAGTTTGCAAAATCAAGATATAAATAGGCAGAATAGAATTCCTTATTTACTTGATCGTTGATTAAAGCAGCAATATTTTTTTCTAACATTTTTATTTCCTCCAGTAAAAGTATTATAAACCTTTAAAAATAAAAACAAAAAGAAATTTAAAAAGAAGAATAAACTTTATGTTTTGCCTAAAAAAAGTTTGACGGAGCAAAGTTTCTGCTTGACAAAAATCAACGGGGGGGGGGTATGCTAAAAGCATAGAAATAGGAGGAACAACGAAATGACAGATGAAGAAGCTTTAATTAAGTATTATGGAGGAAGGCCACAATACTCTTGTGGAAAATTATCTAAAATTGGTGATCGCAGAGTTGAATATTCGTGTGATAAGATTTCAAGGATTGGAACTGATAGAGTGGAATACAGCTTAGGCGAAATATCTAGAGTCGGTGGGAATAGAGTTCAAAGAAGCTTTGGAGAAATATCCTACATCGGACCTGTAAGAATCAAATAAAGTCATTCTTGAACTTTTATTACGAACAATGAAATTTTCAAACGAAACAATAGAAAAGCTAAAATTTTATGTGTATAGGCTAATTGACCCTAGAAACGGCCAAACATTTTATGTTGGAAAAGGAAGAGGCAACAGAGTCTTTCAACATGTTTTAGGCGCAATCGATTATTACGACGGAATAAGCGAAAACGAGCATGATTTTGAAAAGGATCCAAACAAGCTGAGAATTATCAAAGAAATACGTGAATCAGGTTTGGAAGTTATCCACGTTATCCAAAGATGGAATTTAACAGAAGAACAAGCGTTTGAGGTCGAGGCAGCATTGATTGACTGCTTCCCCGGGCTTTCTAACATTCAAACCGGCCATGGATCCGAATACGGAATATGCAACGCCTTAGAACTTGACAAAAGGCTTTCAGCAAAGACATATGACGAGCCAAATTTTGGTTACATAATTATAAAGGTCCAAAACTGGCGCTTGGAAGAAATGACATCGAAATTCGGCTTAGAAAATGCCAGATATGAAGCTACAAGAAGTAGCTGGCATAATAGAAAGCCAAGCGTCACAAAATACCCGTATGTTTTCAGCGTCACCAACGGAATTGTGAAAGCCATTTACAAAGTCAATGAATGGCACGATGTTGGAAATAGAATCGAATTTACTGGCGAGGTTGCTGAGCAGTCTATAATTGACGCTTATGTTGGAAAGAAAATTCCTTCTTGTTATTCAAAAAAAGGAATGGCGTCACCTTTTTTGAAGTCAAAAAATGTTTGAAGGTTAATTATTAATCTAAGTGCAACAAATATTAATGAAAAAAATTTTTTAAAAAAAACAAAGAGAAAATAGGCAAAAAGAGAAACAAAAGATCAATTTGTTTTTCTTTTTCTTTCAAATCATGTACAATACCTAATGAAGAAAGGCATGACAAAAACTACTTAGCTAAAATCAAATTTTAAAACTAAGTGTAACAGGGATATTGATATTATTGTCCTTCTTCGAGAGTTTATAAATTAAAAAGTATTTGCTCTACTTTTTAATTTTTTTTAATAAAGATGGATTTAATGTGACATCGTCACAATCCACCTTTTGAATTCCTGCGAATT
>CANQTY010000037.1 GCA_947626895.1 uncultured Bacilli bacterium | reverse complement strand
TCTAGCTGTTTCCTTATTTTTTTTAGAAAATTATGCTCACACATTTTTATCTATGAGCATGTGAGCATAAAAGTTTAAGATTTACAATTGAATTTTCTTGTAATTTGAATTTTTTTGTGCATAAATATAAGTGTACGTAAAATAGTTGCGACTTGATCGTAACCCACGCAAGTGGTTGGTTTCTACTACATTGGTAGTGGAAGTTCCTAGAAGGTTTCCCTTAAGTGGGCGAACTTCTTTGCCCTACGGCAGTCTATCTGCAAGTAGGGGGGACTCCTAAATTATAAAGAGTCCCACTTTTTTTTGCTCATTTTAGGATGTATTTTAGGGAAGGGAATCATTTATATTTAAACGAGACGCTTCTATCAACTGGATAACCAGTGATAACAATGATGTAATTATCTTTTTCTTTGCACGCAATAACATAATTATATTGCTCACAAAAGATAACCATTCTATTGTTTTTTGTAAGACTATAAGTTTTATGATAATTTTTGCACTTGTTACAAGGATTATTAAATAGAATTTTTGGGAACCAAAGAACTCTTTTTAATCGCTCGTAGTTTATGATTCTTTCCTTTTTATTTGGAAAAGATTCTGATATGAGATGATAAAATAAACCATACCAATCACTTTCACCGTACTTTGGCAAAATAATCTTTTTTCCATTGTACAAAGAAAATTGATTATTATTCATCAATTCATAAAATTCATTTTTTAAGCGGTTAAAATAATCATCAAATGTCTCTTTGCTTCTTGGTAATTCCAAGGAAAGATTGCAATTTACAAGGCACGTGGTTTCCATATAAAGCAATTCACCTTTCCTTGGTTTTCAATAGGTTTCCCAGTAAAGTTGGTGTTATAAGTATTTTTAAAATACTTTAATACATCTTCTTTATAAGGACTATTGAGTTGGTTCTTGAGATTATACGCAACAAGACCAATGATAATATCGATTGCTTGAATTAAGATATACTCTTTAGAATCACATGGTTTTGCAGTGATTGTTTTTGAGTTTTTCTTAAATTTTGCATTCAAAATTCTAGAAAGATTTTCAATCTTTTCACTAGAGTGAGAATCTTTTTGATCAATAAAAAGATTAACACATGTAGAATCAGTGAGTTTGTACTCAATAGGGTACTTGAAAAGTAAGTAGTACATCTTGTAGTACCAATCATCATAAGTAGAATGAAATTTATCTACATCTAGATGGTTTTTACCTTTGGCAATAAGCACACGGATATGAATGCTTTCTTCACTATAAAGATAGCCAAGAATTTCTTTGATGCATTGATAATTTCGATAATTGACTTTGGTCCACTTTAATTCGTAATTAAAGGAGTACTTGTGCTTGCGCTTGATGTACTTGATCTTGTCTTTGATCTGTTTCACCTTGTTTTTTGGACAATAAATGGTACCAAGAACCATAAAGTCTTGTCCATCAGACTTGATGTGATGACTTTCATCACAATAAAAATTAAATTCGTTTTGTTTCATTATTACCTTCTTTCCTTAAACATCAAAATAGAGAATGTTTAATTTCTTCTTCATATATAAATATCCACAAGTTGATAAAAAAAATTGCAAAAACTTTTATTTTTTTCTTGCGTATAATAAAAAATCCCTAAAAATAGGGAATTTAGACAAAAAGATTTTTATGTATTTGCAATTTAATAATTTATCATTCATAATGAATTTAGATTTAAAGAAAGGGAATAGAAATGAAAGAATATAAAAATGTTATTGATATCTTACTTGATGAAGATAATTGTGATTCTATTATCTTAACTGATGAAGATGGAGTTAGTATCGAATTTGAACAAGTCGCCGTTATTCCAAGAAAGGAAGATGATAGTTTATATTGTATTTTAAAACCCATTACAAAAATGGATGATGTCGCAGATGATGAAGCTCTTGTTTTTAAAGTGAATGAAAGTGATGAAATGGAACCAACTTTAACTTCTGTAAGTGATAAACAAATTGCTAAAGAAATCTTTGATGAATACTATCAGTTGGTAGATGAAGAGTTAAAAAAGAAAGAAAATGAATAATAAGGGAGTTTCATTATGAAAAAATATCATAATATTGTTGATGATTTATTAGATGAAGATAATCAATATCCAATTGCTTTATATGGTGATGATGATCAAAAAATTGAATTTGAAAAAATATTCGTCATGTTTTCTAAAGATGATGGAAAGTTATATTGCATTTTAAAACCAATTGATCCATTTGAAGATCTTAAAGAAGATGAAGCTCTTGTTTTTAGAGTAGATGATATGGAAGCAAAAGATCCTTTATTTACAATCGAGGACAATGATGATATCGCAGATAAAGTCTTTGATGAATATTATAAAAAAGTTGATGAGTAAAAATAAAAAACACCTATTTAGGTATTTTTTAATTTTTATAAAATCCATAAATTTAGGCTTTTTTGGTGGAGCTGACGGGAATCGAACCCGCTACCTATTCGTTGCGAACGAATCGCTCTCCCAAATGAGCTACAGCCCCAAAACCATGATTATTTTAAAAGAAGAATCATGCTTTTTCAATTTTTTTCCTATCGATTTAGTTTTTTATTTCTTCAAGCTCATTATAAATTTTAAAGTGATGCTTTTCTAAATACTCACTTGTTACTCCTTTTCCTTTAATTTTATTCCCTTTAAAGTTTCCATCATGAATAAAATGCACTCCACAAGAAGGGGAATTTTCTTTTAAAATACAAAAATCGATTTGCTCTTTTTGCGCAATTTCTAATGCCCTTTGCGCTCCTTTTATAAAATTAGAGGTCACATCTTTTCCATATTCAGAAATGACTTTATCCCCTTTTCTTTCACTTTTATCTCTAGGTGTAGAAAGTTCACCCATTTGCTCAGGACATATGGGAATGAGTATATAATCTTCTTTTAATTTTAAAATTCTTGGTGATAAATTATCTTTCCCATCATAACGGCATTTATAGCCTAATAAACATGCGCTAACTAAGATTTTTTTCATGAAAGTTCCTCTTTTATTTTTATATTTAAATTATACCATATATAATGAATTTATGGAGAAAAAAGTCGTCATTCATCTATTTGATAAAGATATTGGTGTAGTAATTAAAGATGCATCTTCTTTTTTAAGGACGTCTCATTATGCTTTTGGACAAATCTATATATCTTGTCCTATCAATACTCCACTTGAAAAAATTCAAGAACACCTTATAAAAGTCTATAAAAAAGAAAAAATTGATCAATTTGATCCGAATCTTTTATATACAAAAGATTATGTTTATATTCTCGGGGAAAAGGTAGGCCTAATTCAAAAGAATTCAGGATTAGTGAGAACCAAAAATGAATTATATATTAAAGATGATGAAGATTTAAAAAATCAATTAACATCTTTATGTTATGATATTATCCTTCATAAAGTGCGAAAATATGAAAAGCTATTAGAAACGTATGAACATAAAATTAAAATTACAAATATGTCTCAAGCCGCGGGAAAAAATTATTTTAAAAAGAAATTATTGACCTTCCATTGGGAGCTCATTCATTTTTCTAATGAAATTATTGATTCTGTGATTATTCATGAACTTGTTCATGATTTTGTACAAAATCATTCCTCCGATTTTTATGATATTCTTTATAAATATTGTCCACGTTATGATGAATTAAGAGAAAAAATGCTCTATGGGGTGAAAAAATGAAGATTACTTCCTTACAAAATGAAAAGATTAAAGAATTAGTTTTATTAAAGAAAACCGCGAAAAGAAAAGAACAAGGTTTATTTTTAGTACAGGGAGATGATTTTTTAATTCCTAGTTTAGAAAGTGGCTTAGCAAAAGAGGTTTTTTCTTTAAAAGAAATCGATACAAAAGGAGTTCCTTTGACTCTTGTTGATGAAAAAGTATTAAAAAAAATCTCTTTATATGAAGATAGTTTATCTCCTATAGTTTTATGTAAATATCCAAATAGAACAATAAAAAAAGGAAAGAAAATGCTATATCTAGAAGAAGTTCAAGATCCTGGAAATGTCGGTACTCTTATCCGTACCGCTCTTGCATTTTCTTATGATGGGGTTTATTTATCTTCAGGCTCTGCTTCTTTATATTCATCAAAAACTTTATCTTCCACGAAGGGAAGTATCTTTTTAATTCCTTGTTATGAAGATGTGGAGTTAAAAGATTTAATGGACGAACAAGTGGAAATTATTGCAACTTCTTTAAAAGATGCTATCGATTATAAAGAAGTGAAACCGAAAAATCCTTTTATTTTAATTTTAGGAAATGAAGGAAAAGGGGTTAAAGAAAACACGTTGAAAATGGCGCATAAAATCGTTAAAATTAAAATGAATCCAGCGCTTGACTCATTAAATGTTGCTATTGCTGGAGGAATACTCATGGAAAGGTATCAAAATGAATAAGAAACTTGTCTTATTAGTTCATGGTTTTATGGTTCATGATTGGCATGATTTTGGACTATTTAAGTCCTATATGGATAATCATCCTTTTCATGATGTAGAATTTGAACTTGTCTATTTATACCAAAGAGAAATAAGCAAAACTTCAAAACCAAAAGCAATGGTGAATACCTTAAAAGAGCTTGTCAATAAAAGAAAAGAAGAAGGATATGATATCATTTTATGTGGTTATTCGTTTTCTTGTGGAATTGTCGCTCGCGTGGGAAAAGAATGTCATGTAAAAGGAGTGATTTATTTATCACCAACCGTAAGATTAATTAAAACAAAATTATTAAAGATGCATTTAAAAAATGCTTTTAAAGTCGTTAAGTTAAAAATCAAAAACGGTAAAGAAAAAGCAGATAAAATCATGAAAAGAACAAAGATTAAAGGAGTCATTCCTTTATCGTATCATATCTCTTTATCCATGCTAAAAACGAAAAAAGATTATAAATCGGATATTCCTTTTTTACTTTTCAGGGGTTCAAATGATACATATTCTTTAAGTCAAGATGCTTCTTATATTGCAAAAAAATCTTTTGCTAAAGAGGGAAAGGTAGTTACTATTCATGGGGAAGATTGGAATCATTTTTATATCCTTTATGAAGATCATTTACTTCAAGCACCAATGAAAGAAATTTTAAGCTTTATAGGGAGAATATTTTATGCCTAAAAAATATTCATCTTTTTTATTGATTAGTTTACTTCTTCCTTTATGTTCATGTAATCATGAAGAAGTTATCAAAAACACGATTGGTTTTCATTATTATTATAATGATAGCACGATGACTTGTAGAATCGGGATACGACAAGGCTTTAATTTAGAAGAAGCAACAATTGGAGAATATTTTACACGAATTGATGAAAACGGTATTGAAAAACAATATAAAATCACAGGAATTTATATTTCTGATGAAAAGAAAGATTACTTTTTAAAAGATAATAAAATCATTAAAAAACTCATAATTGATAATCCATATATTACGACAATGCCTTATGATTTATTTAGAAATTCATCATTAGAATTTATCGATTGTTCTAAGGCTACTGCTTTAGAATATATTGGGGACCATGTCTTTGAAAATAGTTCATTAAAAGAAATTATTTTACCTCCCAATTTAAAACAAACCTATAAGGGTGTATTTTCAGGTTCAAAAATAGAAACAATTTCTTTTCCATCAACGTATATAAAGATGGATATAGATACATTTTTTAATTGTCCAAATTTAAAAGAAGTCAATTTTAATGATAGTCTTGAAGAAATTTCTGGTTCTTGTTTTGAAAAAACTCCTCTTCTTGAAAAAGTTACAGGAGGAAATATAAAAATCATTAACTCACATGCTTTTCGAGAGACCCCTTTATTAAAATCATTTGATTTTAGTCATGTAAATACGATTCAAGAATATGCTTTTTACCATTCAGGAATTGAAAGTGTATCTTTAAAAGATTGCTATTTAGGAAGTAATGCGTTTAATGAATCCAATTTAAAAGAAGTAAGCTTAGAAAATGTCTCTTCTTTACCTTATAAAGTTTTTGGTGATTGTCCTTTGTTAACTAGTTTATCTTTAAAAGGAAATATTTATGAAATCGGTCCTTCTGCATTTAAAAATGATAATTTAAAAGAAATTAATTTACCCGATTTAATTACCTTTATTGGTAGTGAAGCTTTTTTAAATAATAAAGAGTTAAATAAAGTTCATTTATCTACTTCTTTAGAAAGTATTTCTACAGATGCATTTAAAAATTGCTCTAGTTTAAGTGAAATTAGTTTTCCTTCTTCTTTAAAAAGAATTCGTGATGGGGCCTTTATTAATACTTCATTAAAAAGTGTGACATTAAGTAAAGAAGTTGAACTTTTAGGAAAATCTTTTGATGAAGATTGTATTGTTACTAGATTATAAATATGGAGATTAATGAAAAGAAAATTTTAAGTTTAAAAAAGAAGAAAAATTTCTTCATTTTAAAAATGATTCTTTTCTTTTTTTTATGGGGAATGATTATAGTCTTATTTTTAATTTTCGCACGTAGAGAAATAAAAGGATTATTTATTCTTTTAGGAACGCTTTCTTCAACTCTTTTACTTAGTTTATTATGTTATGAATTAACGATGAATCTTTTACCCATATTAAGAAAGATTCATTTTTATCAAGAATTATTAAAAAAAACAGGGAAAAAGGATTTGATTTTAATTTAGAAATTAAAGAAAAAGAATTTATCGTCTTTGTCGGTCCCTCAGGATGTGGAAAGTCGACCACATTACGCATGATTGCAGGTCTAGAGGATATCACTTCTGGGGATTTATATATCGATGGAGAATACGCCAACGACAAAGAACCAAAAGATCGTGATGTAGCAATGGTTTTTCAAAGCTATGCTTTATATCCTCATATGACGGTTTATGATAATTTAGCTTTTGGTTTAGAAGTAAGACATGTACCAAAAGAAGAAATTCGAGAAAGAATTCAAAAAGCTGCAAAAATCCTTCAAATTGAAGAATATTTAGACCGTAAACCTAAAGCCTTATCAGGTGGTCAATGTCAACGTGTTGCTCTAGGTAGAGCAATTGTGCGTAATGCGAAAGTCTTTTTAATGGATGAGCCACTTTCTAATCTTGATGCTAAGCTAAGAGTACAAATGCGTAGTGAAATCGTTCATTTGCATAATGAACTTGGTTCTACAACAATTTATGTAACTCATGACCAAACGGAAGCAATGACAATGGCAACTAGAATTGTTGTCATGAAAAAAGGATATATTCAACAAATTGGAGAGCCTAAAGAAATCTATGATCATCCTAGCAATGTCTTTGTGGCTACCTTTATTGGTTCACCTGCCATGAATATTTTAAAGGCCAATTATGAAAGTGGTACTTTAGTCTTTGAAAATGGCTATCAATTATTATTGCCAAGTAAGGTGATTAAAGCTCACGATGCTTACTATAAAGAAAAAGCAAAAGAACTTAGTGAATCTAATCCAACACTTGCAGAAGAATATGCTCAATATAAAAAGACACCTCATCCAATTTTATTTGGAATTCGTCCAGAAAATGTCATTCGTGAAGGGGGATTTTCTCCCGCAAATAAAAAGTCTTTACCCGCGGATGCAGTGATTAAAGTCGCAGAATTATTAGGTAATGAATATTACTTACATCTCATCTTTGAAAATCAAGAAATCGTGGCAAAAGTCTATGCTGATCATAATGCTAATCCCAAAGAGAAGATTAAAATTTCTTTTGATTTAGATAAATTACATCTATTTGACGTAGAAAGCGAGAAGATTATCTACTAAAAACTTATGAAAAATAAAAAAATTGTTTTATTGCTATCAAGCTTAATTTCTCTTTGTTCATGTTCAGGTTTTAATTTACCTACTTCCCATAGTTCATCTTTTATAAATAGTGAATTATCTTCTTCAAATGAAGAAAATAGTTTTTCAAAAGAAAGTATTTCTAGTGAAGAATATTCTAGTGAAGTAGATAATACTTCTAGTGAAGAATCTATTCGTAGTGAAGTACAATTTTCAAGTGAAGAACACTTATCTAGTTCATCATTAGATAGTGTAGTATCTTCTTCAAGTAGTGAAATAACTTCATCAAGTAGTAGTGAAGATCAAAGAAGAGAATTATTAAAAGACACTTCTTTTGATGCTTTAACTTCTTGGAATATATTCGCTACAGATGGCTGTACATTTACTTCTTTATCTCATGGAAATGGAAATATTCAATTACTAGTTAATAATGCCACTGCTAGAGAAGATTGGAGTGTACAATTCTTACAAAATAACTTTATTTTAGAACAAAATGAAACGTATCATGTCTCTTTTAAAATGAAAAGTAATGTATCACGTAAAATTATCTTCCGTCTTCAAACGATGGATTATAGTGATAGTCCAATCAATGAAACAATATCATTAACTGCTAATAGTGAATATGATTATCAAAAAGATATCTTAATTACTAGAGAATCTAGCTATTTATTTGGCTTTATGTTAGGGAAAATTGAAGAAAATGTACTTCCAAATGATCATCAAATTACTTTATCTAATGTATCTTTAAAGGGAAAACAAGTTTCTTCAAGTGAAGAAAATTATGATGGAACTTATGATGCTCCTTTACAAAATAAACATAATCGCCATTTAGTTTGGAATGATGAATTTAATGATCATAGCTTAGATATGTCTAAATGGAGCTACGAACTAGGAACAGGTTCTTGGGGATGGGGAAATAATGAACAACAATATTACACAAATAATAGTAAAAATATTTATGAAAGTAATGGTTCATTAAAAATTGTAGCGTTAAAAGAAGAACAAGGGGGAATGCACTATACTTCTTCTAGAATTATTACGAAAGATAAATATGAATTTCATTATGGCTATGTTGAAGCTCGTTTATCTTTACCTTCCATGATGGGAATATGGCCTGCTTTTTGGTTACTTTGTGCAAATATTGATGAAGTTAGTTGGCCTTTCTGCGGGGAAATTGATGTGATGGAAGCTATTAATATGGAAAATAAAGTACATTCAACTTTACATTTTAATAACAATGGTCATCAATCTACTTCCAATAATGGATATATTTTAAATACTCGAAAAGAATATCATATTTATGCTTTTGAATGGGATGAAAATCATATGAAATTTTATGTAGATGATGTGGAAGTATTTAGCCAAAACTTAAATGATAATTCTGGTTTATCTTGTTTTAAAAAGGATTTTTATTTCTTATTGAATGTCGCTGTTGGAGGTAATTGGCCTGGCTTTTCTATTGGAGATGACTTTCCTTCTATTATGAGTATTGATTACTTAAGAGTTTATCAATAAAAATTTATAAGGATAAGAAGAATATTTTTAAAAGTTTATTCTAAAACTTATCCTTTTTTCATATCTTAAAAAGGGTGAAACTATGAACATAAGCAAATTCTTTTCTTCTTTCTTTTTATCGATTAGTTTATTATTTACGACAAATGTAAGTAATGAAGTAAGTAAAGTAAATGAAGTTAATTTAGATTTATATGCTCCATCATGTGTATTAATTGAACCTATTTCTAAAACCATTCTTTATGAAAAAAATAAAGATCAAAAATTATATCCTGCCTCTATGACAAAGATGATGGGTTTATCTTTAACTTTAGATGCGATTAATAAGGGACAAATTACTTGGGAAGAAGAGGTTACAATAAGTGAATATGCTTCTTCGATGGGAGGAACTCAAATCTATTTAGAGCCCAATGAAAAAATGTCTGTTCGTGACTTATTTAAAGCCGTAGCGATTAACTCCGCGAATGATGCTATATGCGCTCTTGGGGAACATATCTATCATTCCCCTAGTGCATTTATTGAGAATATGAATCAAAAAGCCCAAGAATTAGGTATGAAAAATACTTCCTTTAAAAATGCGACAGGTTTTGATGATGAAGAACATTATTCTACTTCTTATGATATGGCTCTTTTAGCTAGTCATCTAGTTAGTTATGGTGATCAAATCTTACAATTTACTTCGATGAAAGAAGGATATATTCGTGAAAATACATCTTCGCCATTTTGGTTAGTAAATACAAATAAATTATTAAGATATTATGATGGAATGGATGGATTAAAAACAGGATATACCTCAAAAGCTGGATATAATCTTGCCGCGACTGCGAAAAGAAAAGGAGTTCGCTTAGTAAGTGTAGTGATGAATTTAGATACCATTGCTCATCGATCAAGTGATACAACTCATCTTTTAGACTATGGCTTTTCTTTATTAAGAAGTGAAAATCTTTATCAAAAAGGAGATGTTATTTCAAAAGTTAAGTTAAATACGATTCGTCAAGATGAAATTGATGCAATCGTATTAGAAAATATTGATATTCTTTTATTTAAAGATGAAAGAAAAGAAGATTTAACGATTACTTTAGAATTAAATCCTTTAGAAACCCCGATAGAAAAATATAGTGAAATTGGATTATTAAGGATATTAACTCCTTCAAAACGAGAATATACGTATAAAATCTATAGTAATGAAATGGTCGAGGAACTCACTTTCTTTGATTTATTGCTAAGTTATATTTATGAATTCTTCTTTTAGAATAGCTTTCTTAAATAGATTTATGAATAAGTGAATTTATTCCTCATGAGGTGTTTTGAATTCACTTATTTTTATTGAAATATAGCAATAAATCCTTTAAACTTAACTCGAAAGGGGTATCAAGTTATGAGTAATATATTAGCAAATATTTTATGGGGAGTTTTAGGTTTAGTCGCTGGAGGTTTCCTCGGCTTTATCATCTCTAGATGGTATTTTAAAAAAGAATTAAAAAAGAATCCTCCAATTAATGAAAAACAAATTCGAGCAATGCTTCGTGAAATGGGTCAAAAACCTTCCGAAGCAAAGATTCGTGCAATTATGAAAGCGATGGATGAAGCCCGTTAGATAGGGCTTTTTTCTTAGATAAAAAATAGATTAATTGCTACTAAATTTAATCGTAGAATCTATATACAAGTAACAGAAAGTACATTAAATGAAGAAGTAAGAAATAGAGAACTAACTCCACTTAAAAAATATCTGATAATTTTGAAAAAATCATCTTATCTATGGATGAATATACTGCTTGTAATTATGAAGAAATTTAATCCATGAATATTATTAATCGTTTATTAAAAGGGAATAATAATTAAAAAGCGGCGATTGAGTGACGATTGAAAACGATATATTTAATTGAAGTTTGTTTTTTATTGATATAATTTTATTTAACTATTTAATTATTGAAGCTTAAATTTTATTCAAGTAAAAAAATTGTAATTCCTTTAAATACTATTATCTAAGTATTTTATTTTTAATGTAAAAGTAGAATTAAATACGAGAAACATATGTATCGTTCATTTAGAGATGCAAAATCTTATTGTATTTCTTTTTTCTAACCTCATAAATAATTAGTTAAAATTATTAATTTGATAGTTTAAAGCTGTTTTTTGTTTATTTGCTCCCCAAATAACAGTATACTATGAATGTAAGGAGAAAAATTATGGTCCTCAATGTTGAACAATTAGAAAAACAATATCATGAATATCGTAATCCAGTAGCAAAAATCAATCGTGAAGTTAAAAACGGAAATATTTTTCCTCTTACAAAGGGATTATACGAAACGGAAAATAATACGGATCGTTTGTTATTAGCGCAATCTCTTTATGGTCCATCCTATGTTTCTTTTGATTATGTATTATGTTTAAACGGATTTATGGTTGATGGATTACAAGATGTTGTCACTTGCGCGACTTTCAGAAAAAGAAAATCAAAAGTTTTTCGTAATACATTTGGAACTTTTATTTATAGAGATGTACCAAGTAAAGCTTTCCCTTATGGAGTAAAATATTTTGAAAGTGGACAATATTCCATTTTGATGGCAACAAAGGAAAAAGCCTTTTGTGATAAACTTTATATTAGTACACCTGTACGTAGTATGAAAGATTTTAAAGAACTTCTTTTTGAAGATCTTAGAATATATGAAGATTGTTTTGAGTACTTAAATTTAAATGATTTATTAGAGCTTGCTCCTTTATATCATTCAAATAATCTTAATTTATTAGTCAAATTAATTAAGGAGGAAAAATTTTAATATGGAAGGAATTATTCATCAAAAGATAAAAGAATATCGCGTTACTGATTTAAACGATCAAATGAATGCTTTAAAAGAAGTGATTCAAGAAGTTGTTCTTAGTGGTCTTGCTCGTGGAGGTTTTTTTAAGATTGCAGCATTTCATGGGGGAACTTCATTACGTATATTCCATAATATTGATCGTTTTAGTGAAGATTTGGATTTTTGTTTAATAAAAGATGTTGATAATTTTTCATTTTCAAAATATTTATCTTATGTGGAAAAAGAAGCTCAATCAGTAGGTTTCAATATCGAAGCATATGAAAAAGATAAGACAAATCAGAATGATATTAAAGTAGGCTACATTAAGGGAAATGAAAAAGAGCATTTATTAAAGTTTTTTCCTGATTCTGCAAATCTTAAATTTATCAATAAAGAAATGATATTTCGCATAAAGTTAGATTTAGATATGCACCCTTGTAAGGGAGCAAATTATGAAATATTAGATGGTCTTTTTCCATATCCTTATAAAGTTAGAATCATGGACCTTTCTACCCTTTTTGCAGGTAAAATTGGTGCTATTTTAGGACGAAATTATAAGCATCGTGTAAAGGGAAGAGATTATTATGATTTTATCTTTTATATAAACAAAGGGGTAAAAGTTAATCCCGTTTATTTAAAAGAAAAATTGATACAAGACCAGTTAATTGATGAAAATGATGAATTAACTTTAGATTATGTAAAAAGTTTATTAAATGATAAATTTGATCACCTTGATATAAAAAGTGCAAAAGAAGATTTAGCTCACTTTGTCCCTGATTATCTTACAAAGTTATCAAATTGGTCAAATGATTACTTTAAATCATTACTTGATCAATTATTCTTTTTATGACTTTTCTGAACTTTTATTGTTCAATTAGTAAATAATTAGGTAGTTTCTATCGTGTTTATGTGACTATTGTCGTGGCAATAATTGTCGGATTTTTCTTTTATTTTAGAGAATACGGATTTTTAGGTTCACCAAGTATGTATGTCATCGTAATAAACGCGGAGGAAATTATACTCCAACAAATAATAATTGAAATACCTCTAATACGTCATCATCTAATAATATAGAATCCGTTTCTACTTGGGCAAATCGTTTAAAATCAAGGATTCAAGCTACTGCTTATAGTATAGGAATGAGTTCTAAGTATATGTAAGTACCTTTGGAGATACAATTAATATTGAAGTTACCATTCCTACGAATAGAGAGGATAAAAAAGCGCCTATAGTAGAATTGAAAATTCTTGGAGAAGCGTGGCAAGAAATTGTCCATATGATTCTAATTTAAGAATCTATGAACGTTCAATTGATGTCCTAGAAAACTCAAAGATATGGCTATTATTCCGTAAACTTCAAAGATTTCCCTATGACAAAAATAAGAAAAAATAATTTTTAATTTTTCCATTGAAAAGACTTCAGGGA
>CANQTY010000036.1 GCA_947626895.1 uncultured Bacilli bacterium | reverse complement strand
TTATATGTTTCTTTTGATCATCCTTTATTTAGCTTGCTTACTTTAGATAAAGTTTTAGAGGTATATAAAGAAAATGTCTCTAATAATCAAGAGATTTATTGTTTTTTTGATGAAATTCAATATATGACAAATTGGAATTCATATTTAAAACTTTTGTATGATTTAAATCCTTATGTTCATGTTCTTGCTTCAGGTTCATCAAGCTCTATGCTTCAAGATAAATCATTAGAAAGTGGTTTGGGTAGATGGATAACTTTACATGTACCCACCTTATCTTTTTATGAATATTGTAAACTTTTAAATATCGAAGTGAATGATTTAGAAAGTGATATTAAACCAAGTGAATTATATTTAAAATCAAAACAAGAACAGGCACTTATATTTCAAAAATTAAGTGCTCTTCAAGTACCTTTTTTAAGATATCTTGAGCTAGGAGGCTTTCCCGAGCTAGCTTTTGGAAAAGATGATTTTTATGCTCAAAAACTAATTAAAGAAGGAATTATTGAAAAAGCCTTAAAAAAGGACATTTCTACATTATATGAAATAAGAAATACAAATGATTTAGAAAAAGTATTTATGTATTTATGTTATTGTTCAGCGAATATTATAAACATCAACACGATGGTTAAAGAACTTGATGGTGTTGATAGAAGAACCATTGAAAAATATATCGACTATTTAGAGAAAGCAAATTTAATTTATATAAGTCCATTAGTCAATATCAATGCAAAAAAGGCTTTAAAAGCTCAAAATAAAATCTATATTGCAGATATTGCCCTAAGAAATGCAATTTTGCTAAAAAAGAATATCATCAATGATCCAAATGAATTAGGGATTATTGCTGAAACGGTGATTTATCAACATGTAAAATCTTTTTATTATGATGTTGGTACAGAAGTAGGATATTATCGGGATACCTCGAAAGGAAAAGAAATTGATATTGTTGTTAAATCAATGCATTTTTCACCGATTTTAATTGAAGTTAAATATCGCGAGCAATCAAAAATTAAAGAAAGTGATGCCATCATTAGCGAGAATAATTTTAAAAATATAGGACTTGTAATCACGAAAAATCCTTCTGATTATGGTTTATTTAATTATGGAGAAAAAAGAATTTATAAAATTCCTGCGCCTGCCTTCTTATATTTATTAGGAAAAGTTAGTGAAGATAAATATCAAGGTTAAAATAAATATTATTAAAAACACCTATTTATAGAGTTAAATATGTTTTTTCTTCTTAAATTCTGCAAGAAGTTTGGCTAAAGCTCTTTTTTCAATACGTGATACATAGCTACGGGAAATATCATATTCTCTAGCGATTTCTTTTTGTGTTTTTTCGACCTTACCATCTAAGCCATATCTAGAAGAGATAATCATATATTCTCGTTCATCTAGGATATTGATAAAATGGGATAAATCTTCAAGATGTTGATTTCTATCTAAAGAATCGATGATATTTTCTTCATTACTTGGTATCACATCCATAAGTTCAATTTCACTTCCATCTTTATCTTGCCCAATGGTGTCAGATAAGGAAACATTTTTTGCATATTTTTTATTATTTCTTAAAGTCATTAATATTTCATTTTCAATGCATCTTGATGCGTATGTAGCAAGTTTTACTTTCTTATCAAGAGAATAAGTATCAATGGCTTTTATTAAACCAATCGTACCAATAGAAATTAAATCATCTTGACCATCGTCTTTGGACTCATATTTTTTTGCAATATGTGCGACAAGACGAAGGTTATGTAAGATCAATAGATTTCTTGCATCATTACTTTTTTCTTGATCTAGTAAATTCTTGATAGCTTCCATTTCTTCTTCATCACTTAATTTTCTAGGGAAGGCACTATTTTTTAAATAGCCAAGCAAATATTTTAATTTGAAGAAATTGAAAAATAAAAACATCTTATCACCAATTTAATCTATGTAAAAGCCTTGAAATTTAGAAGACTTTATGAAGCACATGAAACCATTTGAAACTTCATTTTAAACTCATTATAATGAAGAAAAGGAGAAAACGTTATGGCAGAATATTTTTACATAGAAAATCCTTCTCAACAGGGAAAATTAGCCCTTTCTCAAGACGTATTTAACGATATTGTTAGTTCCGTCATCAAACAAGTTCATGGAGTAAAAATGAACGAAGCAAAAAAAGGTATTTTTTCTTCACATAAACCCGTCCGTTGTGAAATAAAAAATGGAAAAGTTACTTCTTTTGTCGAAATTAAAGTGGCAAAAAATTTAACGAATGAAGAAATTGATAAATTAGTGAATACCATTAAAGAAGAAGCTTATGAATTAGTTTCCATGATGACAGAAGTCGTTCCTTTTTCTTTAGAAGTAAAGGTCGTTGGAATCGATAATAATCTATAAAATCCATGAATGAAAAAACTCAATTAGAAAAAAGAAATATGATTCGTGATAAAGTATCACGTTATAAAAGAGTTACAAATGTCTGCTTTTTTATTGGAATCATCAATCTTTTTTCTTTTATTTTAGCTCTTTTTAGAAATGATGTACCGCGTCTTTCCTTTGCGCTTAATATCTATTTACATCAAACCTTTATGAATACATTTAATCATGAATTACCTGGCTATTTATTTTCTGGTCTATTGATGTTTCTTTTTTCCTTAGTTTTTATGCTCATAACCCCTAGTGTAAAAAGTGGAAAATTAATTCCTTTAATAATTCTATTTTCCCTTTATCTAGGGGATTTTATCTTTTTATGGTTTTTAGATGATGGAATTTATATTAACAATACAAATCGCATCGTTTCTATCTTAACGCATATTGTTATTTTGGGTTATTTCATTTTTTTACTAATTGATTATTATCGCATCGTTTCTCTTTCGAAAAAAAATCAAAGAGAAAATCAAAAAGATTAGGATAAAAAGAGGTTTTATGTTAAAATTTTTAAGGGTAAAAGTATGTTAACAAGAAATCTAGAACAAGAAATTATTATGAAAGTTATCTATGCATATCGTATGTATACTTCTTTAGATATGGAAGTAAATGTTTTAGATTTAATTAAGGATATCACCTCTTTAGAGGTCTCTTTAAAAAATGATTTACCTCAAAATAAAGATGTTCATGAAGAACCAACTTTATTTATTAAAGAAGTTGTTTTAGAAACATTAAAGCATGAAAATGAATTAATTAAAATAATCGATGAACATTTAAGAGGATGGAAATTAAAAAGAATCGATAATGTGATTATTGCGATTTTTCTTTTTTCTCTTGCAGAAATGAAATACTTAAATGCCCCAAAAGCTCCAATTATTGATTATGCCACAAAATTATGTAAAAAATATTGTATAGGTCGCCATAAATTTGTCAATGGACTTTTAGATGAGGTCATGAAATGAACGACGAATATCAAGATAAAAAAATCTATACGGTTTTAGAATTAAATCAAAAATTGAAGTCGCTCGTGGAAAGCGATTTTTCTTTCATTGGGATTCTTGTAAAAGGGGAAATCACTTCTTTAAATAAGCATTATACAGGACATTATTATTTTAAATTAAGAGATGAAGATGGAGCCTTGATTTCTTGTGTGATGTTTCAAAGCTATACAAAATTTGCTCCAAGTGATTTAAAAAATGGAGATGAAGTCATTTTACATGGTTCTCTACAAATCTATGATAAAGGGGGAACTTATAACTTTTTAGCAAGAAAAATTGAACCATATGGCATGGGTAGTTATCTTCTTGAATTAAAAAAATTAGAGGAAAAACTTGCTAAAGAAGGGTTGTTTTCTAAAGAAAAAAGAAAAATACCTCTTTTTCCTAAACATATTGGAATTGTAACTGCGAAAACGGGTGCAGCAATTCATGATGTTACGTCTTCTATTTTGAAAAATTGCCCAACTGAAATTAGCATTTTCCCTTGCCTTGTACAAGGAGATGAGGCCCCTAAATCGATGATTAAAGCCTTAAAAAAGGCTTATGAATATCCTTTAGATGTCCTTATTTTAACCCGCGGGGGAGGTTCTAAAGATGATTTATATGCTTTTAATGATGAAGAATTAATTCGTACTTTAAGTGCATCTCCTTTTCCTACCATTACCGCGGTAGGGCATTCGATTGATACTTCTTTAGTGGATAAAGTCTCTGATTTAATTTGTATTACCCCGACTGAGGCAGGTTCAAAAGTGATGCCTTCAAAAGAAATTCTTTTAAAATATATAAATGATCCATTCAATAAGGCAAAAATTCTTTTAGAAAATAAATTAAAAGATAAACAAAATGAACTTATGGAACTCATACACCGTTTAGAAATAAGTTCTTTAAGTTATCGCTTTAATGAATATAAAAATCGTTTAAATTTATTAAAACAAAAAATGGATCATCTTATCCTAAATAAAATAAATAAATTACAACATCTTTTAAGTATTCATAGTAAAATAACTCCCTTAACAAAGAGAATTGAATTATATAAATATCGGCTAAATACTTTAAAAGAAAATGAAGATAAAGCGATTTATTTAGCTTTAAAAAGAAAATATAATCTTCTTTTAGAACTAAATAAAAGAAGTGAAACATTTTCGCCTTTTTCTTTACTTTCGAAAGGATATGTAATGATGTATAATAAAGACAATCAAATCATTACTTCAAAAGATCAAATTCAAGTAGATGAAGAATTACATTTAGAATTAAAAGATGCTTATGTCGATACAAAAGTCATCAATATAAAGGAGAAAAAACATGGAAAAAACTAAATCATTTGAGGAAAAATTAAAAGAATTGGAATCTTTAGTAAGTGAACTAGAAGATGAAGGTAAAGGACTTGAAGAAAGCGTTGCACTTTATGAAAAAGCAAAAAATCTTTCCAAAGAATTATCAAAAGAATTAGATGAAGCTTCTAAAAAAGTTGCATCTTTACTTGAAGAAGATGGCTCAAGTAAACCATTTACACCTCTTGGAGATAATGAATGAATTTTAAAGGAAAAGAAGTCAATATCCCCTTAATTAAAGAGCTAAGTTATGAAGAACTAGGCGAACTTTCCTATGCAATTCGTCAAGAAATCATTCGTATTGTTTCCAAAAATGGAGGTCATTTATCTTCAAATCTTGGGGTAGTAGAACTCGAGCTAGCTTTAGCCCGTTTTTTTGATTTCCCCAAAGATAAGTTGATTATTGATGTTGGTCATCAATCGTATACTTATAAAATTATCACAGGAAGAAATATGAATACGTTGCGTTTAAAAAACGGCGTATCTGGTTTTCAAAAACGAGATGAATCTCCTTTTGATGTTTTTGAAGCAGGGCATTCATCGACTTCTCTTTCTGCCGCGTTAGGTATGGCAATCACTCGTGACTTAAGTAAAGATAATTATCATATCATTGCTTTAATTGGAGATGCCTCCATTATGTCAGGCATGGCTCTTGAAGCCTTAAATGATATAGGATCGAAACGCCATAAAGTCATCATCGTTTTAAATGATAATAATATGTCTGTTTCTAAGACTGTAGGAGCCCTTCATTCTTATGGAAATGATCATACCATCTATCATGAATTTGGTTTAGATTATATCGGACCTATCAATGGTCATCATATTGAAGAATTAGAAAATAGCTTTAAAAAGGCGGTAGAATCCCCAAAATCGGTAGTTATCCATGTGCATACAGAAAAAGGAAAGGGGTATCCTTTCGCAGAAGATGATACCATTGGAACATATCATGGTATTTCTCCTTTTAAAGTTAGGACAGGGGAGCCAATCAATCATCATGTTGGACAAAAAAGTTATGCTTCCTATTTTGGTGAATTAATCGATAAAGAGATGGGAAAAAATAAAAACTTACTATTAATTTGTCCTGCGATGATTTTTGGTTCAGGCTTACAAAATTCCTTTTTAAAATATCCTCGACGAACTTTTGATGTGGGTATTGCAGAAGAACACTCAATCACTTTAGCCTCGGGTATGGCATTAAACGGATATAAACCTCTTGTAGTGATTTATTCGACCTTTTTACAACGAGCGTTTGATCAAGTTTCACATGATATGGCAAGGATGAATCTACCTATTTTACTTCTTGTTGATCGTTCAGGTTTAGTCGGTGAAGATGGGGAAACTCATCAAGGTCTATATGATGAAGCCTTTTTAATGAATACTCCGAATATTACTTTAGTAACACCAAGTGATATGAAAACCTCAAAAGCTTTATTCCACATGGGAATAAGTTATCCTCATCCCTTTGTGATCCGTTATCCTCGAGGAGTGTATTTAGAAAATGATCATGAAGAAGAAATCTCTTTATCTTATGGAAAATGGATAAAAGAAATGGAAGCTAAACCTTCAATTGCTTTTATTTCACTAGGACATACTATTCCTAGAATTAAAGAAAGATTAGTAAAATTAGGGATTCATATCAATATTTATAATGCGATATTTTTAAAACCCATCGATGAAGAAGCATTAAAAGAAGCGATGGAAAATCCTTATATCATCATTGTTGATATTATGGCTACAAGAATAGGATTTGTAAATTATATTGCCTCAAAACTTGAGGAATATCATTATAAAGGGGAAGTTTATTTAAAAGCAGTGAAAGATGAATTTATTAAACAAGCTTCCTTTAAAGAACAATTAAGTGATAATGATTTAGATGATGATAAGATCTTAGAACTTATCTTAAATCTATATCAAAAATGTCAGAAAGGATAAAAGGGTATGTTAAATCATCTTCATATTGAAAATTTTGCTCTGATCGAAGATATCGATATTGATTTTTATTCTAACTTTAATGTCATTCTTGGAGAAACGGGTTCAGGAAAATCCATTTTAATGGATGCTTTATCCCTTTTAAAAGGGAGTAAAGTAGAATATGAAAAGATTCGTTTTGGTAAAGAAAAAGCCTTTATCGAGGGAGTTTTTAGTATTGATAATCCTTTTTTATTAAAGACATTAAAAGATAAATATATCGATTATATTGAAGGAAATGAATTTATTTTATCAAGAACTTTATTAAGTCAAGGAAAATCGATTCAACGGCTAAATGGCCATATTGTATCCTTGAATGTTTTAAAAGATTTAATGAAAGAGATGATGGATATTTATTCTCAAAGTGATACCCCTTTTTATTTTGATGAAAAGATTCATACCTATTTATTAGATCATTTTAAAAATTTATCTAGTGATGAAGAAAAAATCTATCTAGATTATCAAAAAGCGTATAAAGATTATCAAGATAATGAAGAAAAATTAGATGAAATTAAAAAAATGATCAAACTCAAAGAAGATGAAGACTATTTAGCATATCAATATGAAGAACTAAATAAGGCTGATTTAAAAGAAAATGAAATGGAAGAGCTCGAAAAGAAAGTTTCTTCTTTACAAAATATTTTAACTCTTGTCGATAAAATGAAACGTTTTAAAGAAGCTTGTGAAACTTCTTTATCGAGTTTATATGATGCAAAAAAAATCGTAGAAAGTATTGATGAAGATTTATATAAAGAAAATAAAGAAGCTTTTATTGATGCTTATTATTCTTTAGATGAATCAATTGATCATATGAATGAGTTATTTTCTGCTTCGCTTGGGGAAATATCTGAGTTTGATGCCTTAAAATCTCGTTTAACATTTTTACATTCCTTAAAAAGAAAATATGGAGAATCCACGAGTGACTTTATAAGAAAAAAAGAAGAATTAAAGCTCCTTTTAGAGGATTTAAGTGATATCAATATTCGTGAAGAAAAGCTTTTAAAAGAAAAAGAACTCCTTTTAAAAAATGTCTTAGATAAAGGGGAAATTTTAAATGATTTAAGAAAGAAAAGAAGTGAATCTTTAATTCAAATTTTTGATGAAGAATTAAAAAAGCTTTACTTTCATAATGCTTCTTTAAAAGTTGAATTGAATCCATGTGAAAACTTTACTATGGAAGGTACTTATAAAGCACGTTTTCTTTTAAGAACAAATATTGGGATGAATTATTTACCCTTAAAAGATACGGCATCTCTTGGTGAATCTTCTAGAATTGGTCTAGCTTTTAAAAAGATTTTTATTGAAGAAAATCAAAAAGAAACGCTGATTTTTGATGAAATCGATATTGGTCTATCAGGGCTTGCTTCAAAATATATCGGTTTAGAAATTAGTGAAATAGCTAAAAATATGCAAGTATTATTAATCACGCATTTACCTCAGGTAGCAATTTATGGAAATCATTTTTATCTCGTGGAAAAAGAAGCGACTTTCGATAATACTTTAACGCATATTCGCCCCTTAAAAGATAATGAAATCTATAATGAAATTGCCAAGATGATTTCAGGTAAAAATCACGATGAAGAATCGATTCAATTAGTTAAATCTTGGTTAAAATAAAATTTTGTCGAATTTTGTCGTAAATTAGCAAAATTTGTATAAATATAGCAAATGAATAAACACTAATAAAGAAAGGAGATTTTATGAAACTTTCTTTAATTCATGTGATATTTCTCTCTTTATTTTCCCAAAATGTGCAAAATAAAGATATTTATTTAATTCCCGGCGGGGATAATCTTGCTTTTGAATGTAAAGAAGAGGGAATTATCGTTACAGGGGGATATGAAGTAAAAACCAAAAATGGTTCTTATCACCCCTTAAAAGATTCGAATATTCAAAAAGGAGATGTAATCTATGAAGCAGAACATCAAAAGATTTCTTGCCTTAATGATTTAACTACTTCTTTTGAAAAATATCTTAACGCTGGTAAAATTAATTTAAAAATTAAAAGAAATCAAAGCTATTTAGAAACCAGTTTAAAACTCATTTTAAATGAAAATAAAATTCAAACAGGACTATATGTGAAAGAACGTGTCTTAGGAATTGGTACACTTTCTTTTATTGATCCTACAAATCAATATTATGGAGCGTTAGGACATGAAGTATTTGATAGTGATTTAAATCGACCTATAGATATAAATACGGGCTATATTTATGAATCTGAGGTCTTAGGTATTAAAAAAAACTTACCTGTTGGTGAAAAGATTGCCTCCACAGAATTAACCCATCTTCTTGGGGATATTAAAAAGAATACCCCTTATGGAATATTTGGTAAGATGGATCATCTCCCTAGGAAATATACACCCATAAAAATGGCAAGAAGAAGTGAAGTAAAATTAGGAAAAGCAAATATATTAACCGTCACAAAAGGAAATAAAATAGAATCTTTTGATGCCGAAATTATCGATTTAAAAAAGCAAAATGATATCGATATGAAAGGAATTACTTTTAAAATCACCTCTGCTTCCTTATTAACTCTTGGAGGAGGTATTTATTATGGAATGTCAGGCTCACCTCTTATTCAAGATAACCTTCTTATTGGCGCGGTTACTCATGTCATATCTTCTTCGCCTGAAAAAGGATATGGATTATATATGGAGTCGATGTATGAAACAATGAAAAAGGTGATAAATTAATCGTTTAAATAAAAATTAGATTATGGTAAGATACTTTTAGGAATAAAAGTATGATTAAACAAATTCGATTAAATAGAGATCACATCTATATTGGTGAAGTAAATAACGATATCCCTCATGGATTTGGTGTTTATATTAATACAGATATCAATGAACCTGTATATATCGGGGGAATAAAAAATAACACATTTGATGGTCTTGGTAAAGAAATATTAAATGATGGGAATCGCTTATTAATTGGTCTTTTTGAAGATGAAATTCATCGTGGATTTACCCGTAGAATCGATTTTAATAAATATACATATTTATATGGTGAATTAGATAATGATTATTTTGACGGAGAGGTCTTTTCTTATACAAAAGGTTATCTACCAAAATATTATTATTATGAAGAAGATCAAAGGATTGACCAAAAACTTTTTGCCCCTTATCCAAAAGAATTATTAAAAAATATTCCATATGTTCTTTATGATAAAGAAATTACATTTGATGAAATAATTTATGATAATGGTTCTTATATCGGGGGACTATTAAGGGGAAAACGTCATTATTTTGGACGTTATACTTGGAAAGATAATAATGAAATATATATTGGAGAATGGAAAGATGATTTGCTCCATGGCTTTGGAGAATATTTCTTTAATAATGGTGATATTTATATTGGTGAATGGAATGAAGATAAGCGTACAGGATTTGGAAAATATCTTTTTAAATCTGGGGCAATTTATCTAGGAACATTTCAAGATGGTATCATCGAAGGATATGGAAGTTATCTTTGGAGTAATGGAGATTTTTATTTTGGTAATTGGAAGGATGGAAAACGCGATGGATATGGGGTTTATATTTACGCGGATAATGATTTAAAAGCAGGAAAATTTAAAGAAAATGAGTTTGTCGGGGAAACTGAGTAAGTAAATAAAAGTGCCATATTGAAAAGACACTTTTTTTCGTTTAAAATATGAAAAAGGAGAACGATTATGATCCATAAATACGAAAATGGAAAAGGTGAAACAATCTATCAAAATAAGCAAGAGAATCCTGATCTTATCGCTGTTTTTAAACATGAATTAGGAACGTATAATGATGGGTATTATTCATATATTGGTCAACCTTATAATCAAAATTATCTTCCTTTAGGAATGCGCTTTTTTAAATATGATCATGATGTTTATCATCGTGGCCTTCTTCGTCTTGATTATGGGGGATGGTTTATGAAAGAATATGACCCTATAAAAGACCTTTTAATTTATGCTTATCAAGTGGAAAATAAGCCAAAAAAATATAAAGGATTTTATTGGGAATATGATCATAAAAATCACACATTTAAACTTTATAACGCTAATGAAGATGGAAGTTTTACTCTTGTAAATTCTTGTGATGGATTATCCTTAAAAATTATGGATGAAGTCTATAATAAAACCTTACTTCATGCTAGACAAGATAATCTATATCCGAATTTTAAAGAGATTAATTATCAAGATGGGGCCTATTATGTAGGACATACGCTTTCTTTAGAAACATTAACTCCAGATTTATTTGGTCTTATTTTTTGGAATAATCAAGATTATTATGTTGGAGAATGGGTGAATGGTACTCGTACAGGATTTGGCTTTTATGATTGGAAAAATGCGGATAGTTATTCTCATTATTATGGTGATTTTATCAATAATCAACTAACAGGCTTTGGCTGTTTAGTTTATAAAAATCAAGATTTTTATCAGGGCACATCATATAAAGGAATTCGGGAAGGATTTGGCCGTTATGTTTGGCATGATAAAGATGGAAACATCACTGTATCTTATCTAGGAGAATGGAAAAACGGGAAACGTCATGGCAATGGTAAAATTCTTTTCTATAGTGATAATACCTTACAGGTTGGTCGTTTTGAAAACGATCAATATATTGGTAAATAAAAAAGAGGTGAATATATGATTTATCAAAAAGATAATGGAAATGGAGAAACACTTTACCAAAATTATCCTAAAGACCCTACGTTAATTGCTACTTATAAGCATCAAGTAGGCTATAATAAAGGCTATTATACTTATATAGGACAACCTTATAATCAAGATTATCGTCCTTTAGGAATGCGCTTTTTTAAATATGATGGTGAACTTTATAATCGTGGTTTACTGCGTATTGATTTTGGAGGTTTTTTCATTAAAGAATATGATCAACGTTCAGATCGCTTAGTTTATGCTTATCAAGATACTAAGCGCCCTGGAAAATGCTATGGTTTTTATTGGGAATATCTTCATAGTAAACATACATTTAAACTTTATGATGTTGATGAAAACGGAAAGTTTACAGTGTTATTTGATGTTAAGAATTCTCTTGCTCTTGAGATTATGGAAGAAGTATACTCTAAAACTTTAACCCATGCTAATCAAGACAATGTTAATCCAGATTTTAACGATATCTTTTATCAAAGTGGTGCCCATTATTCTGGTCAAACAGTAAATATAAGTGGCTTAACTCCTGATTTATTTGGACTAATTTTTTGGGAAAATCAAGATTATTATGTCGGAGAATGGATTAAAGGAATAAGAACTGGATATGGCTTTTATAGCTGGAAGAATGCACCTACTTTAGAAAGTTATCAAGGTGATTTTATCGACAATAAAATTACAGGGTTAGGGTGTTATAATTATAAAAACAGAGATTTTTATCAAGGAACATTAAAAAATGGGGAATTCCAAGGCTTAGGACGTTTTGTTTGGCATGATGCACAAGGGAAACCTACGGTTTCTTATCTTGGAGAATGGAAAGATGGTAAACGAAATGGCTATGGAAGAGTAGTTTTTAAAGATGGTTCAAAACAAGTTGGTCGTTTTGAAAACGATCGATTTATAGGTTAATTTAAGGAGGAATTTATGATCTATAGAAAAGAAATTACAGGTGTAGAAACAGAAATTAAAGATGATTATTTTAATATGAAGCTAAAAGCGATATATAATCATGCACGTCCTAGTGATGGATATTTTTCGTATATTGGTAGACCTGCGCAAGGGAATACTTTACCAATTGATATGTCATTTATAAGAAATGGGGCATCCTATAATGAAGGTTTTGTTACCTATCGTTATGGAAATAGTTTTAAAGAATTTAATGCGGCGACGAAAACCTTTACGTATTATTCTTTATCTTATGATAATCCAGGAAATAAAACAGGCTATGTTTGGGAATTTGATGGGAAATTATATAGCTTAAATCTATATATTGCAAATGCTAGTACGGGGAAACTAACTAAATTATATACTCTTGGAGGGAATGCCTTAGCGGTTATGCAAAGAGTTTATACCCAATCTTTAAATCATGTATATCAAAGAAATATTGAAGAACATATTGATGAAACACATTATGATAATGGCGATTATTATTTAGGCCAAGAGACGCTTAAAAATGGCGTATATGTTAGAGATTTATTCGGTTATTATCGTTGGAAACAAGGCGATTATTATATCGGTGAATATTTCAATGGTTCTAGGACGGGATTTGGTTATTATCAATTCGCTAATGGGGATTACTATTATGGTGATTTTATCAATAATGAATCCGTAGGAATCGGAACATATCAATACCCTAATGGCGACTTCTATCAAGGAACATATTCAAATAATACGCGTCATGGCTTTGGTATATATATTTGGCATGATAGCAATGGTAACCCTTCGACTTCCTATATGGGTGAATGGGTTGATGGAAAACAGCATGGACAAGGAAAAGTTTATTCCTTTAAAAAGCAAGCAACCATTCAAGATGGAAGATTTGAAAATAATGTTTTTAAAGGATAATATCTTATAAAATTAGAGAAAAGAAAAGTTAGTGAAAATGAACTCTCATTAACTTTTTTTATGGTCTTAAATAATTGATGGGTACGCTATAGATGCCAACTTATTTAAGAGTATTGCATAAAAATTGAAATTTTAAATGTAAAATACAATAAATTTCAATTTTGATTTATTTAGAACAAAGTCATCCATAAAAAAATACCTAGAAACCTAGGTACCTTTATCTCTTATAAAGAATTGACGAGCGTCATCAGATGGGACTTCTGACGAGCGGCGGTTCTTTTGTGTTGAATTCCTTTGGCAACGGAACGATCAATCTTGGAAATTGCTAAAGGTAATAAAGATTTAGCAAGCTCAACATCTTTGTCCGCGCAGGCTTTTTGAACTTTTTTAATAGCAGTTCTCATCGAAGACTTATATGCAGCATTTCTTTGTCTTGCTTTTTCATTAGTACGAATTCTTTTCACCTGAGACTTAATATTCGCCATTTCATTCACCTCTTTCGTTTTTTTCTTTGTAAACTTTAGCATATTTTAAAAATTGTTTCAATAGTTTCTTTCTTTTTCGTCAATGCTTCTCTTTTTAGGGGTATAAATGCTTAATATAGGGCTTATTTTATCTTTAAATGAGAGAATTAATTTTTATAAAAATGACATAGTTTATAAGTCAATAGATATTCATACTTTTAAAAAAATATTGACTCTTGAATTTTCAATAATCTTTTATTTTTAGCGTAAGCTTCAATGATTTCCATACTACATAGATTTATCCAGATTTGTTAAGATACATCTGAGGTAAATTATATGATT
>CANQTY010000035.1 GCA_947626895.1 uncultured Bacilli bacterium | reverse complement strand
GTGAAGACTGTTTGTATTCATAACAATACCATGAAGCAGTTTTGGATTAAGAAGAAGGTGACTGATCACAAATGCTTGAGAGTTGCTGATAGTCACTGTGCGAAAAAGTTGATTCGCATCATTTATTACCTAGAGACTCATCAAATGAAATTTGATGCTTCTCTTTGTAAATAACTTTATATTCGATAGATTCTTTTAACTTGTACTATCATCAAGTCCTTTTTTTCGTGACTAATTATTATTTTTTAGAAATATTTAAATTTCCTCTTGTAATTTAATAGTTAGTCTCCCAAATGTACAAGTTCATTATATATTATTGATCCATTTTTTAAAGATATGAAATAAAATAGCATTTATTTACCCATTTTCATGAATTTTTCAATTTCATCAGGATCTTTTAAAATTTCTTTAGAAAGATTTTCACAACCATCTTCTGTAATGAGTAAATCATCTTCAATTCTAACTCCAATCCCTAATTTTTCAAAATATAGACCCGGTTCATCACTGATAACATTTCCTACTTCTAAAATAGTTTCTCTTCCCATAGGATCATGAACATCAATTCCTAAATGATGGGATACACGATGAAAATAGACCTCGTGAATTTCATCATAATTATCAATTAGATGTTCTTTTAAACATTCACTTGCAAGAAAATCTATGGTCTTTTGTTGCAATTCGTTCATCGATACACCCGGTTTAGCAAGACGCATCATATTCTCATTTGCTTTTAAAACGATATTATAAATCTTTCTTTGTAATGGTGAATAAGTTCCACTTATAGGATAAGTTCTAGAAATATCTGCATTATAATAATCTATTCTTGCTCCTAGATCTAAAAGGATAATATCTTCTTTATTTAAAACCATTTTATTTTCATGATAATGAAGCGTGGTAGAATTTTTTCCACTTCCTGCGATTGTATCAAATGCAGGGGTTCCTTTACCTAAAGCCATAATTCTTTCTTCAAATAAAGCTTGAACTTCTCTTTCGTTATGTAGATTTGGTAATGCTAATAAGACGGCTTTTAAAGCTTCATTTGTTAGAGAAATTGCTTTTCTAATCATTTGAATTTCATCATCATCTTTTTTACCTCTTAAAGCTAAAATGAAAGGATAAACATCATTAACTTCAAGATGAGGATTTTGATCTAGAACTAATTTAGTAAAGTATTCTCCATAATGAATACCTCCTAAATCTGTAATCTTTTCTAAATCTAAATAAACTTTATTTTCTTCTTTTAATTTTGTTAAATATTCTTCTAATTTTTTATTAGAAATAACTTCATCTACAAAAGATATTTTCTTTCCTTCTTCAAAGCTTAAATATGAACCTATCCAACGGGCAAGCTTTACATCCGTATCTAATAAAAGTAAAGTTTCTTTCTTTGTCTTTAAATCGACAAAAAGAAAGGAATTTTTTTGTTCAATACCAGTTAAATAATAAAAGTTACGATTCACGGAAAAAGGATAACATTCATCTGCGGAACGATGAACTTCAAAACCCGAACAAAGAATTAAAATTCCTTCATTTTCTAATCTTTCATATAAACTATTTCTTCTTTCTTTATAATTCATTTTCTTTTCTTCTCCTTCATTTCTAGATTCATAATCTTTTCAATAGCTTTATCTAATAAATCTGTTTCATAATCTTCTATACAACCAATATCCATTAAGGATGTTAATTTAGAATCTAAAGGAAGTTCACTAAGTAAATCTAAATTAAAATCACTATAACTTTCTTTACGTTTTCCATATAGATAAATCTTTTCATCACAATTTGGACATTTTACATAAGCCATATTTTCAATAATACCTAAAATAGGAATATCCATCATTTGAGCCATTTTTAAGGCTTTTCTTACAATCACTGACACTAGCTCTTGAGGGGTGGCTACAACAATAATACCATCAATAGGTATCGATTGAAAAGTTGTTAACGCTACATCTCCTGTTCCAGGAGGCATATCAATTAATAAAACATCTTTTTCATCCCAACGCACTTCACTATAAAATTGTGAAACTAAATTAGCAATTAAAGTTCCTCGCCATAAAATAGGATCATCATTATTTTCTAATAACATATTCGAAGAAATCATTTCAATTCCTAATTTTTCTGTAACAATAGGATAAATATATTTTCCATCTCCAAGAGCTTTATCATTGATGCCAAATGCATGAGGAATCGATGGTCCTGTAATATCTGCATCTAAAATACCTACACTCAACCCTTTTTTTGCTAAAGCACAAGCAAGTAAAGAAGTAACCATTGATTTACCTACTCCACCTTTTCCAGAGATTACTCCGATAATTTTTTTAATATTAGATTTTTCATTTTGGGCAAGAAGCATATCTTCTTTTGATACCCTTTCAGAACAATTTTCATTACATCCTTCACATTGATGATTACAAGCCATATGTTAAATCCTCCTGAAAAAGTATAGCATAGAAGAATTTTATCTTCTATGAAATGAAATTGAAATTTGATTAAGATTCATTCTTTAGAAACAACCTTATATTGTAAATAGAAATGTTAAAAAGAAAAAAGGACATAGTTTCGCTATTCTACATCCTTTTCATAGTATCAATTAAAATAAGAGATATTAACCTAAGAATTTATCATTAGAGAAACGACCAATTTGTTCTTTTCCATCTGGGAAGACAAATTTACCTTTTCCTTCACGCTTATTATTGACCCATTGACCACAATAATAGGCACCATCTGCAAAATAATAATTTCCTAAGCCATCACGAGCATCATTAGTGAAATCACCTACATAGAATTCATCATCATTAAAGAAGAAGATACCCCATCCATGCATTTTACCATCTTGCCATGTACCGATATATTCATCTCCATTTTGGAAGCGATAGACACCAAATCCATTTCTTCCTTTGCTATTTCCTTCACCAACATAGGTACCATTTTCAAAGATTGAAAAGCCCCATCCACAAGGAACATTATTATCAAATTCACCTACATATGTAACTTTAATTCTTTCACGGAACCCCCAAGAAAGATTGCCATATTGATCATATTGTCCGGCAGAATATATTTCATCACTTCCATTATTTGGATTTGCATCTCTTCTTTGAAATTTATTATGTGTTGCGCCACTTTCTTTAGCAATACGTAAATAAGTTTCATAATTTTTCTTTAAAACTTCAATACCCTTTTTAGAAACATCAATCTTTTCAATTTCTTTTTGTCCTAAATCATCAAAGATTGTAATGGATGCATCATCATCCGTGGGATAGAAAAATAATTCGAATCGATGACGCATTGGTTTAGCAGTAAGTTTCGAATTTGGATTGTTATTTTCAAACATTTTTGCATAAGCAAAACAAATTGCTCCATCATCCATTTTTAAAATTAATCTACATACTCCATCGGAAACACCTAAATCTAAGAAACGACCATTATAAATATTTCCATTTTCAGGGTTAAATTGTTTTCCTTCACCTTCATAGACATATTGTCCGTTTTTATATGTACCTTCACCAACATAAAAGATTTGATTACTTGTACCTATGCATTCCTCGAACATCTTTTCATCTTTAAGATAATACACATCATTGCCTTTTGCATGTCGGTTTTTATTTCCTTTAGTTTCTTGATTTGATGATTGATTATTATCTTTTGGAGACAAAATCATTAAAACACCACCAATAAATCCAAGAGGAGCGCCAGCAACACTAATTAAAATTAATAAATATGCTGCAAATTTTTTTCCTTTTTTACCTAATAATCCCAATAGTAAGCTAATCACTTCAACGATGACTACTGCAATACCAATTGCCTTTAATTCTGGAAGATTAAAAATTGCAACAACACCTAATAAAGTGTAGATAATCACTTGAACGACAAGTAAATTGAAACCTAGCTTTGCATTTTTGTTCATAAATTCCTCCTTTTTTTTGAACATATTTCTAGCTACATAATATGCTTTATTTTTTCTTTTTGTCAATTTATTTTTTTAAATCACTTCATTTACAAAAAAAGCGTTAAAATAGCGTTAAAATGAATATTTATAAATCCGATTTTATACCACGAAAAGAAATAGTATCTATCCTATTATATATATAATATATAAAGCTATTTTTGATTTACTAAGGTTAAGCTTTCTTCGATATAATCGATATAAAAAGAAAGTTCTTTTCTTGGAGATAATAATAAACTTAACCAATATTTTTTATTCATGTGAAAACAAGGAAAAATGATTTCATGATCAATCATATTCATTCTTTTTGATTTTACATTCATCACATAACATTTTTCCTCATGTAATACCCCTAATACATGAACATCTAAATACATAAAAAGCGCTACCCACTTTCCCTTTTGATTACGAATGACATAACTTGTTTCATCATCAAAAGGCATATCTACCTTTAAATCATGATTTTTTGCATATTCTAATAAACCTTTTAATATTTCATCATCTTTTCTTTGTAAAGTAAGAAGTTTTTCTACATAGCTATCCACTTCTTCTTTAATAGAACATGCCAAAGTTGAAGATGAATTATTCACTTTAAAAGGGAGATATTCTTCATTTAAATCTTCATCAAAAACTTGAATATCTAACGTATTATTTTGAATAATAAATAAAGCATAAAAACCTTTGTTCTCTTTTAATGTCGTTTTGAAAATAAGCTTTTTATCTTCTTTAATAAATCCATAGGAAAGAAGTTTATTTTCAATATTTTTATCTAAATAAAATGTATACATCTTAATCCTTATTGATAAATGAAGCTAAATCATAGTCATCTTTTAAATACTCTTTTGTATTGATTAACATCGTTTTAAATAATTCTTTTCCTTCTTTTAAGGTTAAAGAAGAACATAAGTTTTGATCCATAAAAGATGCAAAGATGATATCTAAATCTCTTTTCTTACACCCTTCAAAACATAAATCTAGCGCATTTAAATTCTTCAAAGTTAAATTTCTTGCTCCATTCGGTAATTTAGAAGCTAAAATAGGCACAACTGAATCTAAAGAAAAGACACAATTCGTTTCTACAATACTGTTTCTTGGAAAATCACTCATTTGTCCTTTATTGGGTAAATTTACATTACTAATAATTGTTTTAAAACCTAAAATAGCTTCGATTAAATCCACGACTTCCTCTTGAGATTTAGAAACGCTCACTTCTTTTTTACCACTTGCCATTAAAAGGGAATCATGAATCTTTTCTTTTTGATCTTTTATGCGATAATCTACACTTGTAAGGGCAAAACCCCAAGAATGAGCCATTTCTTTCGATTTTAAATACCAAGAGGAATTTAAAAATTCAACAAGGTGGCGGTCACCTGCCGCAGCAAGCGCGCCATAACGCTTATATAAATCGTATTTCACTTTATTTTGATAAGCAAAAGGATCATGTTCAAATTGATCATAAGGACCATGCTCATAATACCCTTCTTGATGCTTTAAAAAGAATGGATCTAAATAAGATAACAATTCTATATCTTGATATTTTGCCGAAGTAAACCAAGTAAAATGATTAATTCCAGATACATCAAAGCTAATATCTTTTCTATTTAAATGTAGCCCTAATAATTCTTTCGCTACATCACAAATTAAATCTTGGGTATGAAAGACTTCATGACAACAGCCAAAAGCTTTAATTTTAGGGAAAGTATCATATAAAGTCTTTACGCATAAATTCATGGGATTAGTTAAATTAATCACCCAAGAAGAAGGACAAATTTTTTTAATCTTACGCGCAAAAAACTGATAGATTGGTATCGTTCTCATCGCTCTTAAAACTCCACCTGGACCAATCGTATCCCCAACAGATTGATAGATTCCATATTTTTCTGGTGCATGAACATCACTTTTCATTTCCTTAAATGTACCAGGTAAAATCGAAATGACAACAACATCGGCATCTTTTAAAGCTGTATCTATACTTTCGTGTACTTCATAAGACCAATGGGAAATACAATTTTTTGCTTGATTTATATATTCTCCGATTTTTTGGTTTCTTTTGGAAGCCTCTATATCGATATCATATAAAGCAATTGTTCCCTCTAAATAGGGAGATAAAGCTAAATCGGACATAAATACTCTTGCCCACATTTTTGAGCCACCACCGATATAGCAAAGTTTTATCTTCTTTTTCATAATGTACCCCTTTAAAAATCATTCTTCTTTTCATAACTAGGATTAAGCAAATTTGTATCTAGCTTAGAATGTACATCACTTATTTTTGTATCTTGAATCGCTATATTTTCTTTTTTATTAGCGACTTTTGTAAATATTGGAGGGGCTCCAAGAGATACAGGACCAGAAGTACAACCTCCTATACACATCATTCCCTCTAGTAAGTTTCCATTTAATTCACCTTTAGCAAGCTTTTTTAAACATTCATTACATTCAAGTGCTCCACTCGCGGAAACAGGTTTAATAAAAGAAGCATCTTCTCCATTTTGTTTTAAATATTCAACAATGGAACTTGCTACACCAGAAGAAAAACAATATCCTCTTCCTTCTTTAGATCCATGCATAAATTCTTCTTCACAAGAAAATTCTAAAGGATCAATATTCTTAGCTTTAAACATCGCATAAAGCTCTTCAAAAGAAAGAACGTGATCCATATATCCTTGAGCCTTAGGTAATTTAAATTCATATTTTTTAGCAACACAAGGACCAATAAATACAAGTTTTGCTTTAGGATATTTTTTTCTTAAAACTCTAGCAAGCATCAGCATTGGAGAAATGGTTGAAGATGTATATTTTTCATAGATTTCAGGATAATGTAATTTAATTAATTGTAAAAATGCAGGACAACAAGAAGTTGTAATAGCACCATTTTCTTTAATCTTTTCTTTTGCTTCTTCTGCTTCATAAATCGTTGTTAAATCCGCGCCTAAAGAAACTTCATAAACATCATCAAATCCTAAAGCCTTTATCGCTTTAAATATCTGAGGTAATTTAGCTCCTTCAATTTGCCCTTGTATAGCAGGAGCAACCATAGCAATCACTTGATCATCACTTAAAATTTGGGCGATAACTTTTGTCATGCAAGAGACTTCTGAAATGGCTCCAAAGGGGCAATTTGCTTGACATTGTCCACAATTGATACATTCACTTTCTTCAATATAAGCAATTTCATTATTGATATGTTTTAAAGCACCAGTAGGGCAAGATTTTCTACAAGGACGTTCAGATTGAATAATGGCACTATAAGAACATGATTTTGCACACATTCCACATCCCTTACATTTATCATAATTAATATGCATTTTATTTTCGCCCATATAGACAGCATCAAAACGACATGCTCTTTGGCAGTTTCTTGCTAAACATAAACGACATGAATCGGTAATTCTAACTTTATGAATATCACATCCATCACAAGCTGCTTCACAAATATAGACAAGTTGTTTTCCATCCGCGGGAGACCCGTCTGGTTTTTTACCCATGCCTAAATTAGCAAATTCTCTTGAGATTTCTCTTTCTTTATAAACGCAACAATGATGAGTTTGACTTACTTTTCTACTTGGATAGAGAATTCTTCCTATATCATTAGGAAATTGATCAGTTAATTCACCTTTAAAAGCTAATTCTGCAAGTTTAGTAAGAACTTTTCCTTTTTCCATATTGTACAAATTTAATGAAAGCATATGATACTCCTTTACTTATCTATCGGGATATAATTATCTATTTTCCCTAGATCAATTACTTTTTTATATCCTGTAACTAAATCTAAAAGTGTTTCTTCTTTAAAATCATCTTTAGCAATCATCAGATGAATTTCATTTAAAAATTCTTTTTGTAAAATGATAAAATCATTTCTTTTTAAATAGTTAAGAATTCGATCTACATCATTTTCATATTCAAAGATAAACTCTACTTTTTTTAAAAGATTTTTTTGATACATTTCACATAGATTTAAAGTATCCGTTAGGCTTTGAACATAGGCACGAAGTAAGCCACCTGCTCCTAACTTAATACCTCCAAAATAACGGACAGTAATAGCTAAAATATTATTTAGATCTTGGTTTTTTAATACATTAAGCATCGGTCTACCTGCTGTTCCACTTGGTTCACCATCATCGGAAGAATGCATTACTAAATCAAATACATAAGCATAACAATAATGCGTTGCTTTAGGATGTTCTTTTTTAATACGATTTAAATAAATTCTAACATCATCAACACTTTTTAAAGGAAATAAGTACGTGATAAAAACAGATTTTTGTATTTCATAACGATGCTCATATTCCTTCAAAATGTATTTCATATTTGCCTATTATAACTATTTTGGATAGCTAGGATTTTTAGGAAAGCATTTATCTAAAATCGAATCTAAATCTTTTAGACCTTCCATTCCAGGAAATGGAATAAAGCTAATATTTTTCTTCCAGAAATCTTTAAGAATAGCTTCAACCCATGTACTTGAAGCAATTTCAACAGGTTCATCTTTTACTTCAAAGTAAGTCTTAGTAGGTTTTCCTTCAGCATCACCTTCAATAACACCTGCTTTTACAAGAGCCTCTTCTAAATAACCACTATTAAGCAATTGAGCACAAATATTAGAATTCCAACCATCTGTCAATAATTTGCCAACTGGTTCATGTGTATCTCTTTTTGGATACTCTGGTATTGTAGTTTCTGCTGGTCCCATTCTTTCAACATTTGGTTTAGCAAGTGCATCATTTAATGGATTCATAACATTCTTAATACCATTAGAAATGGAATTCCTATCAGTTAGTTTAATTTCACTTACTGTAATTCCACTTAATTGAATGAAGATATTAAGAATAGCCTCTATTCCTTCTTTTTCATAGTCATTGAAACATCGATAATCGTAATCTGAATGAATATCTTCAAAGTATGTAACACCTAATTTACTAAATACATCATCAAAGAAGTTCAATAAAATTTCACTAGCAATGTAAGATCTAGTATATTTTTCAGGATTGGTCATTTCAGATTTTGCAATATCATTTTGATTAGAATCAAAGTCTTTATCACAAGAATACATATATGGTGTTCCAGAATAGGTATAAACACTACTAAAGATTTCCGAAACTAAATCTATAGTATCATTATCCATTCCTTCTTCTAAGTTTAAATTATTATGTTCTTTTAATTTATTTAATAGATTATCCATTGTAGCGCCTTCTTGTGCCCATTCAGGAGATTTACCTTCAGCGTCTATTGTAGGTTTAATACGTTCATTAATTAAATATTGAATAGTATTTCTTTGTCTTTGCTCTTTTGTATCTTTTTTAAGTTCATCCATTGGAGTTGTAACAGGATCTTTAACTAATATTTCAGAGATTTTATCACTCAATCCAGATTTATCAAATATGTTGAATAAGAAATCAGCATACATTGGTTTTAAAATACGTGAACCACCAGTAATAGATAATAGGTTTGAAATTTCTGGAACTGCTGTTCCATTAAACTTGTCACCAATGGACCCCTCACCAGCGAATTTATCTAAAGTGGTTTTCATTGCTTCAATATTAACTAATTCTTCATTCCATACAGCAACTTGATCTTGAAAATCTAAATCATCACCTTTAGCATCAATAATATATTTATCAAGGAAGTAATCAGGTGCAGTTGCATCTTCATTAACATCAAGACGGAATCCAGGATTTTCCTTAGCATTAACAGCATTAGCAATATGTGTTTGATCTAAAACGATTTTTATCATATTACCAACAGCATCATGAGTTAAATAGCAACTATTAAGTAGGCCTAATAATTCTACTACTTTGTCAATATTTAAATCATCTACAGCTGCGTTAGGATCTTGAATATTGTTAAAATTGCTATCCTCACAAATTTTCTTCATCATTGTATATAGTGCACCTAATTCAACATCCCAATCTCTATATTTTTCAGTTTCTCTTTCATTATCATTAATAATATCGTTAGCTGAAATACTAAAAACTTGACTAAGAGTTTTATCTTTTGGAGTATTATAACGACTATCTCTAGGTGCTCCTTCATCATAGTTTAATGTCGATAAATTAGATTCATTTAAAATTAACGTGACAGTATCTTCAAAGAAAGTTGTCTCACGACCCTGACGGTCAATACCATAATATCCCTTATGGAAGAAAGGAGACTCTTTCATTTGTTCTAAAATATAAAAGATATCTTCAAGATGTTCTGCAAATTTTGCTAAAGTAAGATCGCCACCTGCATCTCCAACATCTCCACCATCGCCTTCCATACCTTCACCTTTACCCATTAATTTAGTTAAGGTTTCAATTTTAGATTCTATATTTAATAATGTTTGTAAGGCATCATGTCGTTTTGTAACTTCTATAGTTCTTGTATCTACACCTTTTTCTTTTATGTCTTCTGGAGCTAAATAATTATATTCTTTTGCCAAAAGAGAAGAATGTATCTTTTTAAGATCAAGACCATCAATATTAAATTCAGAAGTATCTGATGTAAATATAGAGCTTGCAATTTGAGAAAGTAAAGTTCTCATGATGAAGACATCATTAATACCTTTTCTATAAACAATATTTTCTGAATCTTCGCCACCTGTTTCACCAGGTTCACTTAAAGGTTGAGTTGTGCTTTCGCCTTCTCCACCTTGATTTTCAGTATCTTTATGTTTATGTTTTTCAATCCATGCTTGTTCATCTTTTAGATTGACTTTACCACCAATCATTAAAATTCCTAAGGCTTCTCTATTATCTTCGTTAACTTCAGTTATATCTAATGCTTTTCTATTATCATTTTTAGGATCTTCGACAATAAAGTATTTCATTGTAGCAAATACATCCATTAAACGGTCGATTTCTTTTTCCCAATAATCCACTCTGGTAGGACTATCCGTTTCTTCTAAATCAAAATCCACAGGAGTAATTTTTAAATCATCTCTATGATAATAGAAAGAAAATTCTTTCTTTAATTCCACGCCCATATCACCACTAAAGTAATCTGGAAATGCTTCTTTCATAACTCCATATAAGAAATGACCAAAACGGTCTTCAGCCTCTACACCTTCCGCTTGTTCATCTAAAACATTATTTTGTGCATCAATATATAATTCACCATCAATCATGTGTAGCTTGACCATTTCGTCTAACAAAGTATGGATTTCTTCATTCTTTAATTCGATAACTTCAACCCAGTCAATTTCGCTAAATTCTTGACCATCTAATAAAGCATTAATACCATCTAACAAACCACCAAGATGTGTTGCTTCATCTTCCCATTCCTTTTGATCTGCATCACGCATCGAATCAAAATTTAAATAAATTCCATTTTCTTCTAGTGAAGGTCCTGCTTGTTTTTTTAATACATCAGATAGACATGGTCTTAAAAAATCTGAAACTGCAATAGCATTCACTAAATTTTTAATATCATCACCTTTTAAATCTGTAAGGGATGCAGCTTCATCGCCAGTTGAAAGGAATTTACCTAATCCACCTTCTTTTGCGGTATCTAGAATACCAATAATAGCAGAAATTTCTCCGGGATCTGTAACATTTCCATTTTCATCATATACTTTATTTAAACGATCACTATTTTCATCATAAATTTCTTCATCCAAATGGATTCCAATTTGCTGCATATCTTCAGAATTAAATATACCTAAAAGCATCTTTCTAAAGACATTTTGTTCTAGAGGATAATCCTCTACTTTGGGATTTAAAATTTCACATTCTTCAAGTTTACATAAAGCTTCCTCAAGTCTTTCGGTTTCTAAATCAGGATTCGCAAAAAGATTACCACTTAAATCCATACCAGAGATATATCCATAAGCATCTAATAATACTCTTAATTCACTACCTAAACCTTTACCTGCAGTAAAGCGATCAAAGTTAAAATCATCAATCGTAATATTATAATCATTAAAAATAGCAATGGTATCAACTTTTAAAGTATCACGAATCACAGATGGTAATAACGTCGTAGCGACAATAGAACCGTCGATATATTCAATGGCATTTCCTAATTCATCTCGTTGATCTTTATCATCGATATTAATATCTCCCATAGTACCAATGCCACCATTTTCATCACCAGGTAAAATAGGAAGTTTTTCATTTTTATAAATGCAAGAAATAAATTTAGTTAATGCATCTAATTCCCCATACCACTCTTCTTTTGTATCATAATCTTTAATCGTATTTTCAATCTCTTCTTTCATTTCTTCGGTTAAAGTAAATCCATTCGCATTTTCATCAGAACCCGTGATAATGTTTAAAACATAATCTAAGATAGCAGGGAAAATATCGACGATCAAATCTGAATCTAATAGACCATAATCATAGATAGCTTCACCTGTTTCAGCATCTTCACCAATTTGTAAACCATTATATAAATTCAAAGAGAAGATCTTTCTTTCGCCATTTCTACTATCAGCTACACCATCAAAGACATTTTCTCTTTTGAAAAGAATATCTAAGAGATAACGTTGTAATTGTTCAAGATTTCCAGTACTTAAATTCACGTCACTTGCGGAAGATGCTCGATAAATATCATTCATATTAAACATCACATCTGAAACGATTTTTAAAAGTTCAATCATATCATATTTACGATATGATTCGGTTTCTGTAGGTAATAATTCAGATAAATCAAATGATCCATCTTTACTATTTCTTACCATTGAAGCCAGTAAAGAAGGAATTAACAAATCTAAAATAGTCGTTTTAGATTCATCTTCTTTAATAGCATCTTGTGCTACTTCAAAATTACCTAAAGCACGATTTAATAAACTTTGATTTTTACGATCAAATTCAAAATCAAAGTTTCCAGTATCCATACCATTTGAGACAAAACCTTCTTCGTTTAAGACTTTAAATAATTGGATATAAGAAGATAAATCGTTTTTAAAATCTATATTATCGATTTCCGCGGAAATACGATCAATTTCATCTTTTTCAATAAATGGATCTTCCATTGAACCTGCATAATTTAAGCCAACACTTACTGCGACAGGAATAATTTCCGAAATAATAAAGGTAGAATTTAAGACTTTTTCTGTAAACATATCTAAAGTTTTATCAGATAACATCGCAGCCACTAACGCGCCTGAAGAAACTCCTTCCGCGGTTGATAAAGCAGAACAAGCGACTGCAAAAAAGTCCCCAGTAATATCTAAAAAGTTTACAGGAACGCCTTTATCTGTTTGGAAAGTTAAATAAGAATTCCCAATTCCAGTCCCAGTAATAATTGAACAGAAGGTATGTAAAAAGGAAGATTGATATCCAAACATAATGGGATATACCATATCCCAATATTGATTGGATTTTTCTTTATTATATTGATAATTTTCTCCGATTCCTTCTTCATAATTTTTAAGTAAAGTTTCTGTCATTGAAAATAAAGGCATTAAAAAGCAAACAGCAACAAGAAGTGTTTTTGTTGCATTGATTACTGCGCCTCCAATTCTTAACTTATGTTTTTTAATAATACTTCCAAAAATAGGTTTAACAATGAGATGATATAAAATAAAGGTGAGTAAAGGACAAAGTAATAAACATAATAATAGATGAACAATTAAAACAACTAAAGAAAGAATACTTTCCGCTAAAGCAGTAATCGCTATAGCTCCTTTCGCGGCATTCATTCCGACCAATACATCTTCAATAATTTTACCAACAGGTTGAGATAAATTAAGACTCATCCCCATAAATTCAAAATTTGTTGGTAAATTAAACATTCCTAAATTGATATTAAAATAAAGCTCTGTAAATTTCGTATTAAAAACATAGACAATCGTCAATAAAATTGCCCAAGATACAAGCTTTGCACTCGCTTTCCATAACCCTTTTCTAATCCCAAATAAGGCTGAAATAAGCACTAATACTCCTACACCTACAAGTACTAGATTACAAATTAATGAAATATTTCCCGAATTTAAGTTCATTACAAAACCTCACCACATTTTCTTTCTGTCTGTTTATAATTATATTATAAAAGTTTTTTATTTCATAGCTAAACGCAATAATTTATTTCTTTAAATCATAATTTGCAAACGTGATATGGAAAAGTCTTATTTATAGGTGCTTTTTGCAAAATCTCTCTCGAAATGTGATGTTTTTTCTTGTTTTAACTGCTAATTCGATGAACTTTAATACTTTATC
>CANQTY010000034.1 GCA_947626895.1 uncultured Bacilli bacterium | reverse complement strand
TTGTTAACTTGTATTACCATCAAAAATCTATATTTTTTATCCGTTTATATACCATACTTTTTGGGATTTTATTTTAAGTTTAATAAAATTTCCTCCTATATTTTAGCAAATGCTGGAAGAGAATTTAGTGCTACAAAAATATCTGCGTATTTCAATACAAACAATGCTAATAATCGCTCGGAATTAGACAGAAAAACCATTTATAACTATTTAGACAAGATGGAAAAAGCATGCTTAATCTCTAGAGTTAAGCGTTATGATATAAATGGAAAAGAAAAACTTAAAAATAATGAAAAGCAATACGCTACAGATGTAGGATTTAGATTTATTCAAACCAATCTTATTGAATATGCTGATACATTCTATTTAGAAAATATTATTTATAATGAGCTATTAATTCAAGGTTATGAAGTATTTGTAGGCAAATTAAATCAAGGTGAAATAGATTTTGTCGCAGTAAAAAATAAAAAGAAGTGTCTTATTCAAGTTGCATATTATCTAAATAGTGAAGAAACAATTAAAAGAGAATTTAATTCTTTTGATAAAGTTAAAGATTCTTCCCCAAAATACGTGTTTTCTTTAGATAAAATCGATTTATCAAGAAATAATATAACCCATATAAACATAGAGGATTTCCTACTTCATAAAGTTACTTTATTCTTATCATAAATAAACTTTTATATATAATTAAATTTATTTGATTTGAGTTGTTGCAAAAAATGCAACAACTGAAAAATGCCTAAAAATAAGCTGTTAAAAAGGATTAAACTTTTACATCTAATCCTTTTTTGATTTTCTTTAAGCGTTTTCTCTTGCGTTAATAATCAATTGTTGAATATCAGGGGTCTTTTCAAAATCATGACCTCCACCTTTATAACATATGAATTTAAATGGATGGAACCCTGTGACAAGATTTACACATTTTTTCATGATTGAACCAAATTGATTAAAGAAATTACTCGTATTAGCATCTAAAGTTCCCTCTTTTAAATACTCACCTAAAAGATCAACCGGGAAAGCTTCAGTCATATATTCTTCAACTTCTGCATTTCGATAAATAACTTGAGATGTATTTAGTGCTCCACCATAATAGGCAATTGGGATATTTAAATAAGGTTGTTCAATTCCTGTATCAGGATCCATATATTGATACGTATATCCTAATTCTTTCGCAGTCTTAACTAAATATGGTTTAAGTTTGAAAATAACATCTATATTAATATTACTTTCACCTACTGAATCTTCTTTACCAAAGTTCTTAATAGTTTCGGAAATATTTTCATTTATTAGTCCTGATAAATCAATCGTTTCTGTCACTTTATAATCGTAGAAAGCCGTTTTACCTTCGATAATTAATCGTGCAGGATAACTTGCTCCAGAAATATTTGTTAAATCTAATCCATCTGGTGTAAATTGAATAAGTTTGAATATGGATGAAACGAATCCTGGTGAACCACTATATAAGAATGGGCCGTTAAAATAAGATTCCATGGCAATCGAGGCAATACCACTTTGATAGAAATAGCAATCTTTTAAGGTTACATCACATCTGCTTGGACCAGCAATTCTTTCTTTTTGATCAAGAGCATCTTGAATACTCATTAATTGTTTTACTATATCTTCACGGAAACTTGCATCAGTTTCACTTCCTTTGAATAAATAATCCTCTAAAATTTTATCTCCTATTCCCCCATTAGCGGTACCACCAAGTGGATTAGAGGAAGCATTAACAGAAGTTTTAAGATATTCACTTAATGTTTGATTTACTGTACCACCATTTCCAGTATAAAAATCATATTTAGGTTCTTTTCCATTTGAACCATCTTCTGGTTGAACAAATTTATTATTTCCAATGTCTAATAAAAAGTTTCTTGAACTTTGGAATAAGCAATTGTTAAATACAACGGATCTAGAAGAAAAGCATCTTGCAACATTTTTTCCATTCGATAAAATGGTATTTCTAATTTCAATACTATTTCCCAACATGTCTAATACTGTTCCAGTATAATCTAGATTTCCAAGAGAATCTCCAAAATCACAATTTTTGATATTTAGATCATTAACAAGAATATTGCTACCTTCGATATAAAATCCAACATTATCTTGACCATATGCAGTAATTAAAGGTTGATCAACAGGATTTCCAACAGTATAAAATTGTAATGGTCCTCTAAAGAGATTTTCCGGAGCTAAAATAGCTTGACGATAGCTAGTTCCATTACCTAAATCAATCTGTTGAGCTTTATAAGGATATGCTAAATTATGGAAATTAATCGTATATCCATTGCCATAGAAAGATTTTTGTACATGTAATCCAACATAAATCTCTTCTTGAATTGTTTGTAGTTTATTAGCCCTAGCATATTCATTCCATTTTCTAATAAATTCATGTTCCATTGTTGTTTCAGTATGATATATTTCATTTTCAAAATCAAAATAGTAATAACGATCTAGTTCATTATAGCCTTTAATATGGCCAAAAAGTGTTACTGAATCATCTACATATTGAGGATCACCATTATCATCTGGAATAATTTTTCCCATTTCATCAACTAAATATGTTCCTTGCACAGATTCAAATGATTTACGCAATACAACAATTTCACCATTCTCGGATTTATTTGTACAATAAAGTAAATCATCATAATCATAAACATTCACTCCATCGTCAACGATATGGAAGGATTTACTCACAGGTATGCCATAACTTTCATCACTATAACCAAGTTTAAAGGATGCTAATCCTCCGTCAGTAAACTTAGCTTTAACATAGCCTTTATCTTTATCAATTGATAAATCTATATTATTACTATGTTCTAAAGTAATCAGATCATTTCTATGCGGAAAATCTTCTGGAATAATTTTTAAACTATATTCCATACAGGAACTTTCTTTTTGATTCGTTTCATGGTTTAAATCATATTGTCCATAATAGTAAATTGGATCGATGTTCTTTTGCGAACTTTTTGTAATAGGATTTAAGATAATAGCGCTTGTTCCTTCTTCAATCAAAATGATGTTCATGGAACGGAAGATATTTCCTTTGACATTAGAACAGGTGACTTTAACCCCACCTGGTCCTAAAGGAATAAGATATACAGTTTCTCCTTCATTTTCTCCATTTTCAAATTCTGCTGGAGGATTCCCCTCAATCGCTTTTCCTGTTTCTGGATCACAATTTTCAATTCTCCAAACTAATGAATTTCCCTTTTGTAAGGGATAATTATTATCTGTAATTGCTTTAGCGCTTAATTCAATTCGTTTTTCTCTTAATGAATATCCCTCTGTTTCATCATAATTCCAATCAATACGAAGAATATCATTATCGATAATGTTAAACGTTAAATTTAAGGTAAAGATACCAAATAATGCGATAATAAAAGGCATTAATAAGAGAATAATTAAATTTTTCTTTTTCATATTAATTGCTCACCTCCAAAGCATCAAATAGACGCTTTACTCTTGAACGAATACAGATTAAGAAAGGTAAAGTTAATAAAACTAAAATACCAACACTAATAAAGAAAACAATCCATATATCGAAGTTAAAGTAAGATAAAACTAAACTAATAATAAAGAAAATTAAAATTAATAAATAAGAATAAATTGTCGATAATAAAGTATTTTTAGAACCATTATTCTTTTGCTTTAATTCTTCATATAAAGAAATTATATCGACTGCGAATAATAATAATATATTTACAACAAAACCGATAATAAAGGAATTAGAATCAATGATATTTGTAACATATAAAGTGATAAATGCACCTAAACTAAAGATTAATGAAAGCAAAAATGGAATAGATACTTTAATCAATAATTGAGTAGTAGCTTTCACTGGTAAAGTCTTTAATAAACGAACATTATTCTTTTCCATTGTAATATATTGATTTGCTCCTTTATTAATGATAATCGATATTAAAACAAGGAAAACAATATTCACTAAGGGAATAAAATTAGGTAACACCATGATGTAATAAGCAAAGATACCATGTGTAAATACCGTGCTCATAGCGTGACAAATTAAATAAGATAAGAATGGTTCTACAAGTAATAACCCTGTAAAAGTAAAGATATAACTAGAATCTTTAAATAAAAGAATAAATTCTTTTTTAATTAACGTAAATATAGGTGGATATACTTGCATTTTCTTTTGTAAACTATGTTGTTTTCTTTGGATAGATTGATTAAAGTGAGTATAAAATAAACTTAAAAAACCTAAACCGAATAAGAAGACCGCGAGCATAATAGCAACATAAGTAAAAAATATTCCCACATTAAAATTTGTAAAAATCATCACTAAATAATTGGATGGGAATAGTTGATAACCTAATTTAATTAAGCGTTCGATTGAAGTAATTGTAAATAATTGATCCATTTCATTATTTGACACTAATGACATAAATAAAGTTAAAAAGTTTCCGTATAGATAAACTCCTCCAGCGATTAAGATAATCATGGTAATAAATTGTACAATTAAATGATTCTTTAAAAAAGTAGAAATAAGTTTATAAGGATAAACTAAAATCATCGCAACTCCTGCTTCAAAAAGGAAGCTTAAAATAGGATAACAAAGCATCAATACATAAAAAGAAGCATCCACATTTAAAATCATGCCATAAGATATAAAAAGTGGAAAAGCAAAACATACATTTAAGAAATATTGGAAGAAGAATAAGAAAACTAATTTTGTCGCAATCTTTTTAACATTAGAAATTGGATAAATCATCATTTGATGAAAATCTTGTTCGTTAAAGAATAATTTCGATGCATTTAAAACCGCGGCAAGAGTAACAAGTAAGACAATCACAAATAAAAAGATAGAAAAGAATGCTGTCGCAGCATTTTGATAAATCTTAATCTTATTTAATATTGTCGTAAAAACATAAACTTCAATACCAATAAATAAAGCGACAATAATAGAAATAAATAAAGCTGTCGATATCTTTTTAGAAATATGCCCATAATCTGGGAAAAAGAGACGGAAATCTTTTTTAATTAAATTAAACATTTTTATTTATTTCCTTCCCCATCATTTGGTTTTTCTATAGGATCATCTTGATAAATCGTTAAGAATTCTTTCTTTAAAGTCTTTCTGCTCTTAGGATTCTCTCTTAAGTCTTTAGTTTTAACAACATAACCTTTATTAATAATGGCTACACGATCACAAATATCAGCGACTAAATCGATATTATGGGATGTTAAAAAGATTGTATTTCCTTCTTTAACATAATCTTTCATAATTTCATTTAATGCCTCGACAGAAAGAATATCTAGACCCACGGTAGGTTCATCAAGAATCCAAATTTTCGGATTATGGATTAAACTTGCAATGATACAAATCTTTTGTTTCATACCATGTGAATAAGACATAATTGGTAAATGTAAATCACTTTCTTTTAATTGTAATTTATCTAAAAGATATTTACATTTATCTAAGAAATATTGCTTATCAACTTTATAAACCCCAGCAATAAAGGATAAATAATTATATCCTGTCATCACTTCATAACAATCTGGTTCACTAGCAACATAACCAAATTGTTTTTTGGCAGAAATAGGATCATGAACGATATCAAATCCATTTAATGAAATTTCTCCATCATCAAATTTTTTGACTCCAATCATGCAGTCAATCGTCGTGGATTTACCAATACCATTAACTCCAACAAAGCCAAATAACTCCCCTTGATAGACTTCAAGAGTGATATCTTTTAAAACTTCTTTCTTTCCATAGGATTTTTTTAGATGTTGCACTTCAATTGCAATGTTTTTTTCCATAAGTACTCCTTTAAATAGCGATACTACAATACTAATTAATATAATTCAGTTCTTTTTTTTTTTCCTAGAATAAGTAAGTATATAATTTTAAAATTCAATCTTTAGATGCGCTATTACGGCTTTTTCGTTAAAATAATTATTTTAAAGATTAAGCACACGTTGATATCTTAACATATAGATTGATTTTTACAAGTTAAATAGTATCACTTTTCGATTTTCTTTTTTAGCCAAAAAGTGATACACGGGTACATGTTTTAGCCGTTTTTTTAAATATAGTTTATACCCCTTTTTAGGATAATTTAATTTTATTCTTCAATAATATGACCATATTGATTAACATATAATTCGCTATGGTCTCCATTACATATAATTGTTATTGTTTTAAATATATTCTGATGCCAACCACCATCAAACTTTTCTGCTTGAGCTTTAAATTCTTCCTTTGTTCCATCGTAATAGATATATGAAAGAAATTCACAATCTTTAAAGACTTCACCACCCAAATAAATCTCTTTTGAGTGAATAGTGATGTTATCTAAAATTAAATTGCTTAAAAATGCACCATGATCAATCGTTTTGATATTTTTGGGAAAATCAACCTTAAATAACGAAATACAATATTGGAATGAATACCAATCGATAGCTTCTAATCCTTCACCTAATTGAAGTTCAGAAAGTTTTTTACAATATGAAAAACTATATTTACCAATACTTTTTAAAGAATTAGGAAAAATAGCTTTTTTAAGTTTACTACATGTGGCAAAAGCACTATCACCAATCGATTCTAGTCCATATGGGAAATCAAGAGATTCTATACTTCTACATTCTTCGAATGCTTTTTTTTCAATTATTTTCAAATTTTCGGGGAGTTTCACTGTAGTTAATGAATCACAACTAAAAAATGCCTCTTCTGAAATTTTGATTAAATTGTTATTTAAAATTGCACTCTCAAGAGCATCACATTGACTAAATGCACTCTTCCCTATTTCAGTTATATTATCTAAATTAATTTTTTGAAGTCTTGAACAATTTTCAAATGCCCTATCAGAAATAGCGGTCATTCCAGAAGGTAAATGAATTTCATGAATATCCGTATTACCAGCAAAACCAGTTACATTTGTAACAGGTAAATTATTCATCATATCAGGAATTTCTAATAAAGACTTTCGATAAGTTTCTTTAGCAAAAGCGGTGTAACTCTTCTTATCTTCATTAAGTCGATATCCCATATAGCGATCACCTGCAATAACAGGTTCTGGTGCTTCAGTTGATGTTGTTTCAAATGATGAATCAATTGGTTCCTCTTCCGGTGTAATACATGCAAATAAAGAAAATCCAATTAAACCAATGATACTGATTTTACCTATCTTTTTCATTTTAATAGTTTCTCCAAAAACTTATTCTACAACAATTGGATTCCCAGTTGGATCAAGTACTGAATTATCATCCACACACTCAATTGTAAATGCTGGAAGTGAACTATACCACGTTGAATCTTTAGAAATAACTTTCCATTCATTAGCGGTTCCATGATAAACTATTTTTTTAAATGGACATGTTGATGGAAATCCCGGACATATTATTTCACATCCGATGGTTTCCAAAGAATTAGGTAATTCAAGTTCTACCAACCCTTCACAGTGGTAAAACGCATGATATCCAATAGAAATAACACCCTCAGGAATAGTAATTTTTTCAATTGCATTACTAGAAGAAAAAGCACTCTCAGGGATATTTTTTAGCTTTGAATGTGTACCAAATTCAATTGTTTTTAAAGCTGGAATAAAAGAAAATGCCTCTTGTCCAATTAAACTAACACTATTTGGAATTGTTATTTTAGCTAATTTACTAATTTTTTTATCATAATCAACTTCATCACCATAAATCCAACTTTGATTAAATGCATATTCACCAATTTCTTCAACACCTTCGGGAACATTTACTTCCGTAAGATTCTTACATTCGGCAAATGCATATCCACTAATTTTTTTCAAAGAACTTGGAAATTTAATGGTTTTTATTGTGCTATTACTACTAAATGCATCTTGATCAATAATCGTTACGGGTTTACCTTGGTAAGTAGATGCAATAATTATATCACCAACCACAGGAGATCCACCTATGCAAATTGCGGTTTCACCCCCATCAGCGTCATTAAGTTCGTATTCAAGACCTAAAGTACCACCATTTTCATCTAATGTTGGATCAGATGGAGTATCCGATGTAGATGGTGTACTACTAGTATCTTCACTAGGAGTAATAGGATCATCACTTGAAGTAGTAGTACCTTCACTAGATACATTTGGATTATCTTCACTATCATTATCTTCACTATCTGATGATACAGGATTATTTACACTATCACTACTTGTTTCATCATCAGAACTATTATCATCTTCTGAAGCTGAGGAGTTTACTTCACTATCTGAAGCAGATGTATTTTCTTCACTATCCGACGTAACTAAAGAAACATCTTCACTACTACCACTTTGTGATAATAAACTATTTAATTCATCTGGGAGGTTATTACAACCCACTAAAGCAATACTACCAATTATTGTAAGAGCACATAATAATTTCTTTTTCATTGTTATTTTCTCCTAAAAATAATGAGTATATAAAGTTTTTTAATTTCAATTTTATAGAGTAATTTATACCCACCCCCGTGAGATTTTTCATTTTCTCTTGGAGGAGTACTCGCCTATATCTTAGCACATCAATTTATTTTTACAACACAAATTTTATTACTTTTTTAATTTTGTTCCCTTTAAAAAAAGTGAAGAGTATTGCTTATTTTCTCCACTTTTTAAACAAAACCTTATACCCTTATTTAGATAAATCTAAATAACCCTATTTATCGTGATGTAATATTTTAAGATAAAAAAGATTCTTAATGAATTTTAAATAGCTTTTATAAATTTATTAAGCATCAAAAGAATCAAATTGACCATTCCCTTTATGAATTAAGCCCTCATCATTATTGCATAGAACATTAAACATAGATGTTTCGATATACCATGCACCATCAAAATGAGATGCGGCCTCTAAAAATTCTTCTTTTGTTCCTGAATAATAAACATTTAATAAATTTTTATCTTTACTAAAGATATGTCCTCCAAAATGGATGTCTTTAGCATGAATGGTAATAGAAGATAAATTAATACAATTTTCAAAAGAATAATATTTGAGTTTTTTGATGCTTTCAGGAAATTCAACATCTACAATATTTTTACAATTTTGAAAGCAAAAATTTGGTATTTCATTTAAGCTTGAACTTAATGTTAATGTTCTAGCAGATGAACAATAATAAAAAGCATAATCTCCAAGAAATGTAAGCGTATCAACTAAGTTAATTGCTTTTAAAGAAGTACATAATTCGAATGCTTGTTCTTTAATCGTTGTTAAACCATCTGGAAAAATAATATTTTCTAATTTTCTACAATCATAAAAGGCACTTTTACCTATACTTTTTAAATTCATTGGTAACTTTACTTCTGTTAAACTAATGCAGTGATAAAATGTACGATCTTCTATAACTTCAAGTTGATCATTTAAAACCACACTTTTTAAGGAATCACAATTAGAAAACGCTCCACTTCCAAGTGAAGTAACATAATCTAAATTGATCGTTTCTAACATCATAGAACCTCCAAACGCTCCACTTGGTAAAGAAGTAATTGTCGAAGGTAATTCAATAGATTTAAAAGTGTAGTTATCATTAAATCCACCTAAACTAGTCACGGGTAATCCATCATATTCACTAGGAATAATAAGATTTTCTTCTTCACTTGTTGGTTTTAATATGACTTTATAACTTTTTTGATCTTCATTTAGTTTAAATGTAAAATCTTTATACGTTTTCTTTTCACTACTTGATGAAGTAGGCAAAGAAGATTCTAAGATAGATTCACTACTATCTTCTTCAGTTATACAAGAAAATAAGCTAAATAAAGAAAAAATTAAAGTGAATACACAGCCTATTTTCTTTATATTTACTAATCTTTTTTTCATATTATTAACTCCCAATTTATTACTTACCTTAATTCAATAGTTTCATCATTACAGATTAATTGGAACTTATGATTAACAAATTCCCAATTTTGATGTCTAATCACCTTATTTTCCCAATCATCTTTTGATCCATTATAGGTAATGCTTTCTAATACATTTTTTTGATAAGCACTAGAATTAAGAATATATTCACCAATTCTAGTTAATGTGGATGGAAATTTTAAAGTTTTTAAGGATGTACACCATTCAAAAGCTCTTTCTTGAATTTCTTCTACACCTTCTGGAATTTCTAAATTTTCAAGTGCTCTACAATTATAAAACATATATGCAGAAATAACTTTGCATCCTTTTCCTAAAGTAACATTAGATAAGTTTTCATCACGAGAAAATGCATTATTACCAATCGTTAAAACACTATCAGGAATGACAACTTTTTCTAAATTCGTATTCTCTTCAAAAGAGGATGGACCAATCGATAATGTTCCATTTGGAATAATCACTTCTGTTAGAGACGTACAATAGCCAAATGCTTGATTTTCAATCTTTTTTAACTTACTAGGTAAGGTAAAATTTTGTAAAGATTCACATTCACTAAATGCGGTATCCCCAATAGAGGTAATATTATCTGAAAAATGCACAGTTTCTAAAGAATAACATTGCTCAAAAGCTTTCATTTTTATTTCAGTAACACTATTAGGAATATTGACTTCTTTAATCTCTTTACCCCAAAAAGCATATTCACCAATGATAGTTACAGGTAAATTATTATGCATAGAAGGAATATTCAAAGTCGAAGGAACCTCGACTTCAATATCTACATCCTCTTCTGGATAAAAACCTATACAAGTATAACTTTCTGCATCATCATTTAATTTATAATAAAGCCCATTAGTATCAGGTTTTTCTCCATCTTCTTTTTCAAATGAAGTTACACTAGATGAAGAAGAGGATACATTTTCAATAGATGTATCACTTGATGGATCCTCTAGAGAAGATGAATCCTTATCCTTTAAAGAGTTATTATCAGAAGATGCTTCATTTTCCGAAGTAGATGTTTCCCCACTAGATAAATCTTCACTATTTTCTATGAAAGAAGTATCTACTACACTAGATTGATTACTTAAAAATGAGTTGAGTTCATTAGGCATAGTTTCACAAGAGGAAACAGCCATTATTCCCATAATAGAAAGGGCAAAAATTAATAATTTATGTTTTTTCATATTATCCTCCATTTTTGACACGGATCTTTTACAAAATCCGTGTTTACTATACCCCCCCCCGTTGATTTTTGTCAAGCAGAAGAAATCTCACTTAAAAACTTTTGTGCATATATTTTCACTAAGTTTTCTAGTTTTAGTATTTCCCTTACGAATAAAAATTTACAAAATTTAACAAATATGAATAAAAATTTACATGATCAATTTTCTAAAATAAAGGCATTAAAAAATGCGGTCTATAATAATTTAAATTATCATAAACCGCATAGAGGTATGTATTTTTAACTAAGAAGCTATTAACTATTTGTAAGAGAAACTTTTAGTACAGTATCAACATAAATATTTAATGAAGTTTTTGAAATTGTAAAGCATCTTTCAAATGTAGTCATACTTTTTCCTATTCCTTCATTTGAATCTAAAGCAAAGGAAACTCTATCTTTTACATCCTCGAATAACTTTTGGACCCTAGATAAATTTGCTTCATCCGTATGGATATCTCCCGCAAGTGTAAGATCTTTTGATTCACCAAAGATGACATTACCATTAATCGTCACCTTTCCTGGATTATCATGCCCATCTTTTACTAAAGTACAATCAGCATTTGAATCATAATACGGGAAATTATGTGCTGATTTTTGATGTGTATTTTGTTTTCCTTCTCCTTCACCACAAACATAATGCTCTTCATATTCACTTGGATTGTTATAATCCCAAAATTCATCATATACGATTACTTGAGAATTAAGCTTTAGTGTAGCATCTTCTAAAACATTGACTTCCGCGCCTGGTAAGACTTTTAATTTTGTATCTAAAGTAAATGTTCCATCACAAATATTAATTGTATAGTGCCTTGGTAAAGGGAATAAAATTTTTTCTGTCGAAATATTTATTCCACTAATATCAATGGACATGACATTGGTTTTTACATTTCCATGAGTTTCAATTATTTCATTTCTTGATGTTCCATCAACTGATTTAACAATATAGGCATCTTGATCTTCAAGTTCAAATAAGCCACCTTCTCCAATAATATTTTGCATCGTTTCGTTATGAGTTCTTGATGCATATAAAACACAATATCCTTGATATTTAGCTCCATAATGAATTGTTGTGCTTGGTTCAATATAGCTCATGCGGTATTTATTAAATGGAGTTACATTTCCAAAATATCTTTCTGCGCAGTGGGAACCACCAAAGAAATCATCAACGATAAAATTAGAAATAATTGTACCCCCACTTTTAACATCAATTTTTCCTTTCTTTTCGAGCGATGAATCGATGATTTTTCCATTACATTCAATTCTTCCCCCATCTTCAATAGTTAATGTGTGTCCATTCAAATCTATTTGGGCAAATTTTCCTGTAATATGTCCTTGAACTGGTTGATTTGTAGAATTTACCATTGCCGCGATTTGAATAGTCCCATAGACATGTAAATCACTTGTAAGTTTTAATTGTGAATATAAATTAGACTCTACATATGCTTGTTCATTAGCGCTACTAGAATTTATATTTCGAATTACTGGTTTAACACCTACGTTTGTAATTGGGAAAGCAAGTGTTTTACCCTGCGGAAGTTCTTCACTTTCTAAAGAAAAGGTTCTTGCATTTAAATCATCTCCTTTTGAAACTAAATCATAAAGAACATTGACATAAGATTCTTTTAAAAATGCTTCCTCAATAGTGTTATATTTAGTATCAGAATTTTTGATAAATTCCAAAGTTTTATCAGCAATTGACGCAGCAGGAATATTGATGAATGTATCACATTCTCTAGAAGACAATATAATCTTTGTAAGTGAAGAATTATTTAAAAATGCTAAATTAAAGTTTTGAATATTATCTGGTAATGTAATTTCAGTTAAAGAAGTAGAACTTTTAAATGCAGTTGCCCCAATTTCTTTTATCGATTGAGGCAAATTAATAGAAGTTAAGTTGCTACAAAAAGCAAATGCACTATCATCAATCTTTGTAACGCCTTCTAAAACTGTAATAGAATTTATGGACGTCGATTCATACCATGCAGACGCAATGGAACTTACACATTGAATTTCCTTTCCAAAAATAGAGGTAGGCAAAGTAACGTCGCCATTTAACAAATAGATTTGATTAACAATGCAACTTGGAATAGCACTTTGATAAATATTTCTATATTTTTTATCTAATTCAAAATAAGGTGACCCTGCGGCTTTTTTAGATAATAATTTTCCTTCATCATCATTGATTTCAAAATAATAATATGGATCATATTGATTTGCATTAATTGTTTCACTTATTCCAGTTTCTTCAAGTAAAGAATAGATTACATCGTCACTAGGATCATCAACATTATCATTTGCATTCATTAAGATTAAATGACCATCATTTAATAAAGCAAAACGATATTTTTCACTACTATCATCTGAAAATGTATTTGTATCATCTACATATGTACCTAAATAAATGGATGTATTTTCATCCTCAAAAGCAATGTATTCACCATTTTCAGTAAAATAAGCTTTTTGATTAAGACCAAATTGATCATAATAATATTTCGCTTTAGCTTTAAATTCAGTAGGAATTACTGGTGTAGGATCTTCACTAGATGAAGATGTATCACTAGACATAGTACTAGATGTCGTACTTGATGAAACACTTTCTGAAGAATCACTTGTAGGTTCTTCTGAAGATGAAGTTACATCTGAAGATGAACTATCATCGTTAGATAAACTAGTTGAATCATTACTAAAATCACTAGTTGAATCACTAGTAAAGTCACTTGTTATGATATCATCACTCCCCTTTGAATCTAAAGAAGAAGTACTTTCACTTCCTTGTTGACTAATATATTGATTCAAATCAAAAGGCATATTATCACAAGAAGTAACTATCATTGTTCCCATTAAAGCAAGAACACTTATTAAGAGTTTACTTTTTTTCATAAAATGAACCTCCATTTTTGACACGGATCTTTTTTACAAAATCCGTGTTTACTATACCCCCCCCCGTTGATTTTTGTCAAGCAGAAACTTTGCTCCGTCAATTTTTTTGTGCTTAAAATTTTTAAAATTTTCAAAAATATTCAATAGTTCTTTGCACAGTGTTGTTTTTTCTAGTATAGGAAATTAAAAATTGTTATAATAACCGTAAGCTTCAATGATTTCCATACTACATAGATTTATCCAGATTTGTTAAGATACATCTGAGGTAAATTATATGATTGGAAAAAGGTATACGGCACAATATAAAATCGAAACGGTCGAAGAATATTTAAAAGAAAAAGAAAAGGATTCCAATTTAAAGCTTGCAATTTTTGCAGCGAAGAAAGGAATCGCGGATTCAACCTTTAATGATTGGGTAATCAAATATAAAAGGCAAGGGCAAGGATTTTGTAATATAACGACAGAGATAAAGAAAATAAAATCCCAAAAAGTATGGTATATAAACGGATAAAAAATATAGATTTTTGAGAGTAATACATGTTAACAACAAAAAAAGTAATAAATAAAAGAAAAAAAGATATGGATTTTTAAAAAAAGAGCCATATTTTTTTAATGCGTAAAGAAAAAAAGTATTGTACGTTGTTTTGAAGTATGGTATAGTATGGTATATATAAAGGAGAATAATATGATACCAGATGAA
>CANQTY010000033.1 GCA_947626895.1 uncultured Bacilli bacterium | reverse complement strand
GAGGTTTTAACTCTTTTCGCAACAGCAAAAAATTTTTTTCATTAACATTTGTTGCACTTAGATTAATAATTAACAGATTAATTTTTCTGGTTGTTTTCTGGTTGTTTTCTGGTTGTTGATATGATAATATGAATTAATAGGGGGAATTGAAATGTTTCAAGAAGAAGATAACAGAATCGAATTAAAAGAAAAAGTTAGTAGTTCTTTAGTAAAAGAAATCGTCGCCTTTTTAAATACCGAAGGGGGCATGATTTTCATTGGAATAAATAAGAAAAAAGAGGTTATAGGTATTGATAATGTCGATAAAACAATGCTAGAAATATCCGATATTATTACAGATCAAATATCACCAAGATGTATTGAATTTGTGCGTCAAAGTCATGAAATGATCGAGGGTAAAGATATTATTAAAATATCTGTTAATAAAGGAATAAAGTTATATTATATTAAAAAATATGGTTTATCTGAAAATGGGTGTTATATTCGAATCGGTTCATCTTGTAAAAGTTTAATGCCAGAAGAAATACAAGATCGTTTTATTAAATCTTTAAATGTTAAAGAAACAAATATTATCGATATTCCTTCGAGAAGAAAAAACTTAACATTTAAAATATTAAAGAATTATTTATTATCTAATAATAACCATTTTTCAGAAGAAACATTTTTAGATAATTATCATTTACTAACAAAAGATGGTGAGTTTAATTATCTTGCAGAAATTCTTGCAGATAATAACGATATTGTTATTAATGTAGCGACTTTTTCCTCGACGGATAAAACAAAATATTTAAAAAGAGAAGAATTCGGTAATAAATGTCTTTTATTAGCTATGGAACAAGCTAAAAATTACATTAATTCAATTAATCAAACATTTGTTAATTTAGAAACGACACCTAGAAAAGAAATTAAAATGTTTGACACAGTTGCCTTTGAGCAAGCTTGGATTAATGCCTGTGTTCATAATAAATGGAGTGATAGTGATCACCCAGGAATCTATGTTTATAGTGATCGTATGGAAATAGAATCCGCGGGAGGTATTCCAAGAACACTTACAAAGGAACAATTCTTAAAAGGGAAAAGTGATCCTGTAAATAAGCAATTGTTTGATATTTTTAGAGCTTGTAATTTCGCCGAAGAAAGTGGTCATGGAGTACCATCTGTAGTTAAAGTCTATGGTGAAGATGCTTATATATTTTCTGAACATTTTATAGATGTGATTATTCCTTTTAATCGCAATGGATTTACTAAAAGCAATAAAAAGAAAAAAGAAAATATGCGTGAAGTAATATTAGATTTATTAGAAAATAATGGTAAATTATCAAGAAAAGAATTAACTACTATTTTAGAGGTTACAGAAGGAACAATTCGCCATCAACTGAATAAATTACAACAAGACGGATTAATTAAGCATAATGGTCCTGATAAAGGTGGATATTGGGAAGTATTTAAATAAGAACTCCTCAAAAGATTAACTTATTAGAGATGTAAAATAACTTACTAAAAAGGTGAGTTAAAAAACATCTCTTTTTCTTAAAAACTTGATAAATTTTACGATATATAAAAAGGATTTCTTATAAAAATCAATCATATAAATTATTGAAATTGTATCATTGTAATGATATATTTAATAATAGTAAGGGAGATTATTCTATGGAAAAACTAACCATCTATCACGGTTCAAAAGATGTAATAGAAAAACCAATTTATCATTTAGGTAACCCTAAAAATGATTATGGGTATGGTTTTTATTGTACGCAAAATATAGAATTAGCAAAAGAATGGTCTTGTGCGAATAATGAAAGAAATGGATATGTAAATAAATATACAATTGACACCTCTAGTCTTTCGATTTTAAATCTAACGGATAAAAACTATTCCATTTTAAATTGGATGGCAATTCTTTTAAAGCATCGATCTTTTGATTTAACTTCTAAAATCTCTATAGAAGCAAAAGATTATTTAATAAAGAATTTTTATATTGATGTAGCAAGTTATGATATAGTCATCGGTTACCGCGCAGATGATGCATATTTTACATTTGCTAAAGATTTTGTTAACAATACAATTTCTGTAAAACAATTAAGTAATGCAATGAAACTAGGTGAACTTGGATTACAAATAGTAATCATAAGTGAAAAAGCCTTTAAAGAATTACACTTTGAAGGTTTTGAAGAAGTGAATCATTTGGAATATTATTCAAAAAGACTAGCTCGAGATAATAAAGCTAGAAATGATTACTTAAAAGGGGCACTAAGAAAAAATACTCTTATGGATGATATCTATATCATTGACATAATTAGAAAGGGGATAAAAAATGGAGATCCACGCTTATGATAAGTATTATTTACCTTATGTTTCTGAAAGTATAGGATGCATGTTTGAAAATTCTATAAATATAGGATTAAACCCAGAAATATTTTGGTTAACGTTTATCAATTCAAATGTTGCAAAACAAATTGAAAAAGGAAATCCAAAATATTTAAGTTATTCTTCTTTTGATTATTTAACTGAAATTTATGAAGGAAAAAAGATGATAAAACAAAAAGGAAAAATTAATAAAAACCTTTACTTTTGGGCAGGATGGATTCTAACTCAATTTCAATATTTAACAGGATTTTCTTTTGATAGAATTAATTCATATTTACCTATTCAAAGAGTTTTAGAACTGTATCCCACACTTCATGAAGCAGATGTTAGTAAATTTTTTGAGATTGCTAAAGCTTATTTTTATGAAAAAAATAAAGAAACTAACTTAAAAAAGATTCGATTAGCTAGGGGACTTTCTCAAAGTGAACTTGCCTTAAAAGCAGAAGTAGATATTCGTTCTATTCAAATGTATGAACAACGTCATAATGATATCAATAAAGCTCAAGCAGAAACATTACGTAGATTATCAATTGTACTAGGTTGTAATATGGAAGATTTACTAGAGATTACTTTATCGTAAGTAATCTAGAAAATATATGCCATACTTTTTGAATTATAGTCATTATAATTTGTAACAAAAGTAAAATGTTTACTTTCTAAAACACTTCAAAATTAAAGAAAAAGGATATTTTTCTATATTTAATTTGCATTTTTAAAAATATTATTTTTTTTCATATAAAAAAGATGCTGATTTTTTCAACACCTTTCTTTACTTAAGTTAAACTTTATTTAGATGTAGAACCAAACCCTCCATTTCTTTTGGTATCTACTTCATCATCTTCTGTAATTCCAAAAGGAATCAATATTCCTTGAACAAATCCCTCTCCCTTTTTTATAGACACGATTTTATCTTCATTAGAATCATTTGTCATACGAATAAAGATATGTCCTTCATTATCGCTATTAGAATAATCTGAATCAATAATTCCTACAGTATTATTTAATTGTAAACGATATTTAAAGCCTAATCCTGATCTAGGAAAAACCGCTAATAGCCAACCTTCATGAATTAAAGCACGGATTCCTGTAGGGACTAAAATTGTTTCATTTGGCTTTAAAGTGATATCAAATGGAGCAAAAAAATCATAACCTGCACTACCCTTTGTTGCTCTTTTAGGTAGTTTAATATGATCATAAAGATCTTGTATGATATTTAACCCCATCCCCTTAAAAGTGGCTTGATAATCTTGAACAAATTCAAGATAACTAACCTTTTCAAACTTTGCTACTTTATTCATAATTAATCAGATAAGGGATTACCATTTGCATCAACATTAACACTTCCAGTTAAAATTAAAATACCATCAATAAATCCCCATATTGAACCAATTCCACAGGTAAAAATACTTACTAAAAGTTGATACACTCCAGTAGAAGTATATCCTAAATAGAAACGACCAATACCAAATCCCCCTAAAAAGATTTGAAGAAGTCCCGCAGCTAAACGAGATTTCCTATGGGGAGCACTATAATTACTATTATTATATTGCGTATAGCCATTATTCCCTCCTGGATTTCCTTGATAATTTTGGGTATTATTATCTGTTTGAGAAGCACCATTTCCCCTTAAATTAGCGCCACAGTGTGTGCAGAAATTCGTATTTTCATAAGGGACTTCTGCTCCACAATCGGGGCAAAAACGATTCCCTTCTCCACGTGCAAATCCACAAGTACTGCAATACATTTCATCTTGATTTAATTCTTTTCCACAATTTTTACAAAACATATTTTTATAGCTCCTTTTGTTATTTTTTATATTAAACTTTTTTCCTATTTACTTCAATAAATTACATAAAGTTCATGAAAGTTAAATATCGCATCATAGTCAGAGAAAATACTACAACACATAGTAAGATTAAAGGCTTTTTTATAATCGGAAATTTCTTTAATAAAAGTGGCGAATGTACTAATAATAAAAAGACAATCGTCAAGGGGATAAAATAAGGATGATAATTAAAAGCTTCATTAAAATGACCACTTAAAAAAGAAAGCCAAGCACGGCTAACTCCACATGTAGGGCAAGATATTCCTGTAAACTTTCTAATAATACATCCATCAAAAAGCCAATAATAAAGAAGAAAAAAGATGAAAACACCTATATGAATCATGAAAAATGTGATGATTTTCTTTTTTCTTACACCCATCTTTTCTTCTCCTTTAAAAATAGTTTATATTTTTCTAAATAAATTATCTATATTCTATCTTTTTATTTTATTAAAAATAAGAAAAGATACTTCATAAGCTTTCTTATAAAACATCTCTTTCATAATTAGAAAAGCGAATGTTATCTCCTTCCGTTTTAAAATAGAACGTAGCAGAATTTACAATTATTTCAAAATATTCTGAAATAATTTCATCATTTTCTACAATGGCGACAGCATAATAAATTTTACCTTTTTCTAATTGATTTATTTTAAAATGATCCATATATGTGTAGTTAAAGTAATAATAAATCCATTCTCCTCCATCATCAATATATAGAAAATCATAATCATGCGAAAGAAAATCACCGATAGGAATTAAATAATCATCAACTATGTTATTATTCATATCACTTATAGTTCTATGAATAGCAAAAGTTCTATTTTCACTACCCGTGTTGTATTCATTAGTTTCCCATCTTTCATCAAATGATGGGTAATGACCTATCCTTACACCAATTTCGATATTATCTTTTTCTTGTACAACTTTTTGATAACAAGAAGTATAAATAAGTGGCCATTGACAGCTATATCGATACATTTTAACTTCCATATTCATATATTCATCATCTGGATTTGAACATGAATTAAAAGTGAAGATGAAACTTCCAACAAGAAGTAAGTTAAATAATTTTAAAGATTTTTTCATGAACTTTTTCTCCTTTTACTTCATATATACCTATTAGGTTTTATAGAAAAAGATTTTCTATATTTCTTTTAAGATGATTTGTATTTTGGTTAGATGCTTACTCTATTATTATAAAATTTTCTTAAAAAAGTAAAGGATTTTCGTAAATCTAGCTATTTACTATCCTTATTTTCCTTAAAAAGTTTCTTCATTTTCTTTGTTGAATTTTAAATTTCTATCCTCTAGAATAAGTAAGTGCACGTAAAAAGGTGAAAACATGACTGAAAATAAGCAAATATTTGAAACAATGCCCATAGGTAAAGCTCTAGCATATCTTGCTATTCCTACCATTATCAGTCAATTAATCACGATGATTTATAATCTCGCAGATACCTTTTTTATTGGTCAAACCAATGATCCTAATAAAATAGCCGCGGCTACGGCAGCATTTAATCTCGTCTTTTTAATGAATGCATTATCGAATCTTTTTGGTGTTGGAGGAGGTAGTTTAATCTCCCGTCTACTAGGGGTAGGTAAAGAAGATGAAGCGAAAAAAGTTTGTGCTTTAAGTTTTTATGGAACAATCGCGGTAACTTTATTATATTCCCTAATTATCTTCATATTTATGGATCCAATATTACGATTTTTAGGTGCACTTGATGATACCATTGCTTATGCGACAAATTATACGATCTGGGTCGCAATATTTGGAAGTTTACCCTGTACAATATCTATGACCATGGCTCATCTTTTACGAAGTGAAGGTTATACTCGTCATGCAAGTATTGGTTTAGGTTTTGGAGGTTTATTAAATATTGCATTAGACCCTTTATTAATGTTTGTGATTTTACCTTCAGGAAATGAAGTGATGGGCGCGGCGATTGCCACCTTATTTTCCAATGTTTGTTCATGTATTTATTTTTCTATTGTCTTTTATCGATTAAGAAATAAAGCAATTGTGACAATAAATCCATCTTTACTTCCTTCTTCTTTAAAGCATTTACCTTCCATACTTGCTGTAGGATTTCCTTCTGCATTAGGTTCTGCTTTAGCCTGTGCCTCAAGTATTTTAATGAATAATTTATCCTCCAATTATGGAGTTATTCCTCTTGCCGCGGTAGGAATTGTGAAAAAAATTGATATGTTACCTACCAATGTTGGGATGGGATTATGTCAAGGGATGATGCCTTTAGTAGCCTATAATTATTCTTCGAAAAATTATAAAAGGATGCGAGCAGCCTCAAAATACGCTCGAACAAGTGGAATTATCTTTGCTATCATTTGTGTCCTTACTTTTGAATTATTATCCGAACAAATTGTCTGGATTTTTATTAAAGATGAAGAGACGATTGCCTTAGGGAAAAACTTTTTAAGAATTTGTTGTTTAGCTACACCTTTAATGATTATTAATTTTCAAATGTCTTATACTTTCCAAGCCATGGGAAAAGGACCAGAATCGTTATTATTATCTTCCTTAAGACAAGGAATAATTAATATTCCCTTATTGTTTATAATGAATTATCTATTTGGTTTATATGGCATTGTTTGGACTCAACTCCTTTCGGATAGTATTACTTCCGTGATTTCTTTTTCTCTTTATCATGTAACTTATAAAAAATTAAATAACGCTATCGCTAAAGAAAAATAAACTCTTTCTAATAATCAACACTTTGTTTAATAAATGTTAAAAAAGAGCTTTAATTTCCCTATTTTTTTTAAAAACTTAGGATTTATTTTTCTTAACTTTTATCTAAATTTTATTTTTAATATAATGATTTTAGAAAGGAAATACTATGTCATTTTTAACTTTAGAACACGTTAGTAAAATTTATGTATCAGGAAGTACCTCTTTTAAAGCCTTAGATGATGTCTCTTTTTCTTTAGAAAATGGACAATTCGTCGTCATTTTAGGTCCTAGTGGCGCAGGGAAAACAACTCTATTAAATCTTCTTGGAGGTATGGATGATGTAAGTATGGGAAAAATCATCCTCGATCAACAAGAAGTTTCTTCTTTTGATAAAAAGCGTTTAACTTTATATCGCAGAAATGATATTGGTTTTGTCTTTCAATTTTATAATTTAATGCCGAATTTAACAGCTTTAGAAAATGTCGAGCTCGCCACAGAAATATGCTTCAATGCAAAAGATCCTAGTACCTCTTTAAAAGATGTAGGTTTAAAGGATCGTTTATCTTATTTTCCCTCGCAACTTTCAGGCGGGGAGCAACAAAGAGTTAGTATTGCACGTGCTATCGCCAAAAATCCAAAAATTTTACTATGTGATGAACCTACTGGTGCTTTAGATTATTTAACAGGAAAAAATATTCTTTCTTTACTCTATGATATTTCTAAAAATCAACATAAACTTGTTATTGTAGTCACCCATAATCAAGCTTTAAAAGAAATGGCAGATCAAGTCATTCATATTAAAAATGGACAAATTAAAAATATCGTAGTGAATTCTTCCCCTCGTCCTATCTCGGAGATTGAATGGTAATGAAAGCACATAGCAAAATTATCTTTCGTCTATTTAAAAAACATCTTGCCCGTTTTTTTACTTTAATTGCACTTTTTATTGTAAGCATTGGTTTTATGTTCGGAGTGATGGAAATCCAAAATAAATTAAATATCGCTTTAAATGAAAATTATCAAGTACAAAATGTACCAGATTTATATATCAAAAGTAAAAGACCAACGGGATTTTCTTATGATGAATTATCTTATTTTGAAAAAACGTATCAAAATCATATCCGCAAATTATTTTCTTATGAGACAAAAATCGATGATGATGTCATTCGTATCTATTCTTTAGATATGCATGATAATGATATTGATCGAATAAAACTTTTATCTGGTAGACTTCCTACGTCAAATAATGAAGTTCTTGTAGAAAGAAAAACAAATAAGATGAAAGGGTATGCTTTAAATGAAAAAATTACCCTCAATAATCAAGAATATGAAGTAGTAGGCATTCTTTTTAATCCCATGATTAATAACAAAGAAGAGGAAGTTAGCTTTCAATATGAAGATGAATATTTAAAAAATGTCATCTATATGCAAAACGAAAACTTCTTTATCACAAATGATTTATATATCACTTTTGAAAATCGTAGTTTATTTAATGCTTTTTCTAGAGATTATGAACAAGAAATCGATGCTCAAAAAGAAATGCTTTATAACCAAATTGGTAAAGATAATATCGAAGTATTAACTTTATATGAAAATTTTGGATTTTATTCTTTATTTTCTTATGGAGAAAAAATCAGTTTATTAGGGATTATCTTTTTAATCTTCTTTAGTTTAGTTACTTTACTTGTCCTAGATTCTACAATGACACGCTTATTAGATGAAGAACGAGGGCAAATTGCTTGTTTAAAAACGTTAGGTTATTCAAGTTTTAAAATCATCTTCAAATATCTTCTTTTCGTAGGCATTGCCTCTTTTCTTGGAGGTATATTTTCTCTTTTAGTAGGATTTTCTTTAACCTATATAGTCTATAATGCGTTTGATTTACAATATGATTTACCAAGGATGTCTTTAGAGATTAATTATGGAATGTTTTTTATGATTTTTGGGATGATTTTAATTTCAAGTCTTCTTGTAATATTCATAACTTCTTTAAAATTAACAAAATTAAAACCGATTCTCTTATTGACCCCAAAAGCGCCAAAAAAAGGGAAGAAAGTCATCTTAGAAAGAATTCCTATCATTTGGAACCATCTTTCTTTTAAATATAAATCGACTTTTCGTAATGTCTTACTTTTTAAAAGTCGATTTATTATGACTGTAATCACCATTTTAGGCTCTTCTGTTTTAATTTTTGCAGGTTTAGGATTACTTGATTGTGCAACACATATAGAAAATGGAATGTCTTTAATCACCATTTCTATTGCTCTTGTCATCTTTTCCGCGGCATTATGTGCTTTAGTCATCTATAATTTAACGAACATTAATGTTAGTGAACGCACTCGAGAAATCGCTACTTTAATGGTATTAGGTTATAAAAATCATGAAGTAACAGGATATATCTTTCGAGAAATCTATATCATGAGTTTTATTGGAGCTATACTTGGTTTACCTATGGGAGTCTTATTTATTGATTTTGTCTTCTATTTAATCGATTTTGGTACTTTACAAGATATTCAATGGACAACTTATGTATTTACTCCTTTAATCACAATGTTATTTAGCTTCTTATCTACTTTATTCCTTTATAAAAAGATTGTGAAAACAGATATGAATGCTTCTTTAAAGATTTTAGAGTGAAGCTTTATAGGCTTTATTATAAGCATTAATGTTTTCAATAAAGTGATATTTTTGATTGATGATATCAATATACGTTAAATATTCATGACATCTTTTTAAGTTATCACTATTTAAAGTATCTAAAGTTAAAGTATTTAAATTATCGTTTAAATCAAGCATCTTTACTAAAGAAGATAAAGGATCTTTTAAACACTCTTTAATATAAATAGGATAAGGAACACTTTTATCATGACTAAGATAATGTAAAGGCTTATCAATATAAAGCCGATAATAACGGTCTAACTCATTTTCTTTAAAAATGTCATATAAATCTTCATATGTTAAGGTAGTATCTTCAATTACATCATGTAATAAACAAAGTTCTTGAACACCATAAAAAGGGACATCATAAGAATAGAGTAAATCAATATCGATACCCCCGAGTTTTCCTTCTTTAATCCCTACTAAATAACGATACATATTGAGACATCTCGCGGGATGATTTGCATAATCTTCCCCATTTACGCGTTTTTGATCTCGATGGGCATATTCACATATTTCCATCGATAAATAAGAGGAATAAATTCCTAGCATTCTTATTTCACTTTCATCTTTTCCATGCGATACAAAGAAATCGACAATTTCTTGATATTTTGATTTCATAAAATAACCTCCTAGAAATATTATAAAAAAAAGAAAGATTTTCTAGGTCAAATGGTATTTTACAATGTTTCATTATATAATAGCTTTTGGAGACCCTATGGACAAAGAAGCACTAGATGAATACATTAAAAAGCATACGAAAGCAAAAGAAAAGACGATTTCTTTTGTAGAATATCTTTATTTTTTAATGGATAAATATCATTTTGAAAATGCTTCGGATTTATATAATAAAGCCAATATTTCTCGTCAATTATGGTCATCGATTATTTCGAATAAATCACATCCTTCTTTAAATGTCTGCATTAAAATTATCTTTGCTTTACGCGCGGATAATCATGAATGTAAATATCTTTTAAAAAAAGCAGGATATACTTTACCTAGTTCCTCGAAATTTGCTTTAATTATCCGTTATGCACTGGAAACAAAAGAATATGATTTAAATGCCGTGAATGAAATGCTTCAAGAATATGGCTATATTGATATTATTGAATAAAACTATTTCTTTTTGAAGCCATCTTTAAAGGCTTTTCCCACCTTTTTAGAAACAACATAATAACTAAATGTATAAGGATCATAGCTTAATGCTTGAACCTTTTCCATATTCACTTGATCATGATCTAAATAGACTTCCTCACAAGATACATTGATTACTTTTCCTAAAAATCCTGCATCGATTTTTTTCATCAATTCACATTCTATAGCAATAGGAAATTCATTGATGATTGGAGCATCAACATTTTTTGAAGGAACATAACTTAAACCACTTTTTTTTAAATTTGTCTTTTTCCTCTTTTTGGGAAACAATTCCTAAATAATCTGCCTCGACAAGATGAGTTCTATCCGCGATAGAGACACTAAAAGCTTTACGCGATAAGATATTTTTACTTGTTTGATGATCTTCATCTAAATTTAATAAGATGATATCTCGATCATACATTGTACCCTAGGCTGCATTCATGACATCAACACTTCCATCATCGTTATAAGTGGCAATCATTAATACAGGCATTGGAAATATGGCTTCTTTTTGTTTTAAATCTTTTTTCATACATTTATCCTTTCTTTATTCTTCATCCTTATTTTGATACGTTGTTTGATATCCATGATTTTCTTTAGGTCTTAAATCATTTGGATATTCAATATCCGTTTTTATATCCATCACAATCTTTTGTAATTTAGAAGATAATGAATAAGGATCTTTGATATCATATAAAACAGTACCGTGAAGTGAAGAATTAATATAGATATCCCCGACTTTACATAGATGATCAATTAAACCTACTTTAACATTGATATTTTCAATTTCTGAAAATGTAAGAGATTGAAAATCAATTCCTACGAGACCTGATTTAATAATGAGTCTTCTATCGGTAATAACATATTCAATATTTTTTAATTCCATAGCGCTTTTAATAATGCCATAAATCCATATCCATACCGGAGCGAGGTGTAAGATAAAAAAGGGAATAATAAAATATAAAATCTCATAAGGAGTATCTCCATTATTTAACCCCATTGCTACAAAAAAGATAAAAGTGGCATCAAAAATTAACCAAATTAAAACAAAGGGTAATCTTTTAAATACAGAACTTAAAATATAAGAAGTACGATTTGGTTGATCTTTCCATAGTATTTTTTCTTCACTCATTAAAATGGATTCGATATCCCTTTTTTGTCCTTCAAAATCATTAAAATATTTTTCATCAATCTTCATATTCATTCACCAAGAATAATATAGCACTCTTCAATAAAATAGCGAAGAATTAATGAAATTTTATTTATTCTACTAAAAATATTATCTTATTTTAATTACCACATTTCAGGGCAAGTTCTCCATTTGCCCTCGCTTCCATCATCCTTTCCAATCCAATAGAAATCATAGTATATTAATTCTTCAATATGTTTTTTTGGATCTCCATCTGGTGTTAATATCTCTTGTATGTATTCTGGTAAAGGTGGAAATTTTTCTAATTCCTCTTTTGTAAAATCACAAATGTTTTTCAATATTTCCATATTTTTAATTCTCCTTGAAATAGTTACAGTAAAACTTTAATAAACTTTCCATTATATTTATTAATTGATTAAGAATTTACCACCTATCAGGGCATATTTCCCATTCTCCCTCAGTGCCGTCATCATTTCCAATCCAACATAAATCCCAATCTATTAGTTCTTCAATATGTTTTTGAGGATCACCATCAGGTGTCAATATCTCTTGTATATATTCTGGTAAAGGTGGAAATTTTTCTAATTCTTCTTTTGTAAAATCACAAATGTCTTTCAATATTTGCATAATTTGAAACCTCCTATAAATAGTATAAAAAGAAAGATAAAAAAGATGGTCAAATTAGATTTGACAATTGACCACCAAATGAAAATATATCAACTTTTGTTACTAAATATGCTTAATACTCTTCTTAGAATACTAATTTTCTTTCTTTTCTTTCTTTAATTTCTCACGTGCAGGAAGAATATATCTTTCTTTAAAAGATACACAACCCATAGCAGAACAAGAACCATGATTTCTAGCAATGTATCCTAAACCTTCTTCGAAATCTTCATCAGTGATAAAAGGAGCACATCTTTCAAAAACTTCTTTTCTCTTTTTTCTAAACTCTACTGCCTCTGGTGAATATAAAGCTTCAGGCTTAAAATGTTTACTTTTAGACCCCCACATCCATTCAATTACTTCTTTCATATATTCTGTCATAATTTTTTCCTCAATACTTATTCTTTTGTCTTTAATTTTTCACGTGCAGGAAGAATGTACCTTTTTTTGTAAGCATTCATTGCCATTACAGGTATTCCACCATATGTTCTATAAACATAATCAACACCTTCTTTGTAATCTTTATCGGTAATAAATGGAGCACATCTTGTGTAGACTTCCCTTTTTTGCTTTTTAAATTCAATACATTCTAGAGAATCTAATTCATCATCTTTAAAGTATTTTCTTTTAGATCCAAACATCCAATCAATTACTTCTTTCATGTATTCTGTCATAATTTTTTCACATCCTTTTACTTAAAAACTAACTACATGTTAACTATTTTTTTACTTAAAGTAAATATATTGCCACTAAAGTTTAAAATCATATTATTTCAAATAAAGATAAATTTCTTAAATCTATTTTTTTCTTTATTTGTTTTTAATCCCTTTATTCTTTATAGAAATAGTTAAAGTTAACTTTTTATAAGTCTCTTATTTTAATGATAAATACATTAGAGATTTACCACATATCAGGGCAAGTTTCCCATTCTCCCTCACTTCCATCTTCCTTTCCAATCCAATAGAAATCCCACTCTATTAAATCTTCAAGATGTTTTTTTGGATCCCCATCTGGTTCTAATCTTTTTCGCATATACTCAGGTAAAGGTGGAAATTTTTCTAATTCTTCTTTTGTAAAACTACATATGTTTTTCATCATAATATTTATTCTCCTATAAATAGTATAAAAAGAAAGATAAAAAAGATGGTCAAATTGAATTTGACAATTGAATTAATAGTTTATTTATTTTACTAAAAATTTTTTGGACATCTTCATATGGTGCATATTTTCTTGTCCAAACTGATATACTTTATCAAGCCACCTTCACTATACTTATTTAGCAAAAGTTGCGCTCATACATATTGCAATTAAGAGGCTTGTTGCTTATAATTTCATTAGAGGTTTATAGGTTTGACTTATTTGTCATTCCTATTTTTTTAAATATATTTACAAAAAGGTTGATGAATTTTATCGAGAGTATCGATCTTTTATGTGATAAACGGTCTTAAATTGGAAGCATAGTTCTACCAATTGCCTAACTTTTTTATCTATATTATCCTTTGTTAAAGTTGATTTGAATATAATCCTTCCTTTTTTCATAAAAAATACCTCTTGCAATTAAGAGGCTTGTTGCTTATAATTTGCTTAGGAAGATTATAGGTTTGACTTATTTGTCATTCCTATTTTTTTTAACTTCTCTAACAATTTCCAGAAGTAATAAGAGAGTGATAATAGTTATTAAACTATCCATCATCTGTTTTTACTCCTTTCCGCAACAAACAACAATTGCAGAGGCGCTTTTTCGAGATAAACATATACTATGCCTTTCTCTCCCATCAGGTTTTTAATCTGATGGTGATTTTATTATATACTATTATTAAATCATTGTAAATTAAAAAATAAATTATAATATTCGATAGAATTGTTTAAAAATATTTTATAAAAATACGCTATAAAAAATAACAATATTTCATTTTTCTTAAATAATTCGTAAAAATTTCATAAATTTATCCTATTTTTATTTCATACTTGATTGTATTATAATATCACATATTTTAAAATTAATCATTTGCTTTACTTGCTTTTGTTCTTGTGGTTAATCTATTTCTAATCTTTTTTTGCTTCGTTATTAAGCATACATAATATAATGGATATACTCCAAATTTTGAGTGATGTGAAATTTTGGTGTGCACCCAAAAAATCGCACCATTTTTATTTTCAAAAATTTTTTTACACGCATTTTTACACGCATTTTTACACGCAAGAAATAAAAAAAGCCCATTTCTAGGCAATATTTTTTTAATGTCTAGAAACATAACATTTGATACAATTTCGTACCCCTTCGTACCATAGCCCGATTTTCGTACCTTTTCGTACCCC
>CANQTY010000032.1 GCA_947626895.1 uncultured Bacilli bacterium | reverse complement strand
ATATCAAATTAAAAGATTTTCTTTTGATGGAAAGTCTATAATTTAAGCATAAAAAAAGAGATTATAAGGAACCCTATAATCTCTAGTGATCTCAAAATTAGAGTTTTCTATTGTAGAATTCAACGATTTGAGATTCTTGAATGTCTCGTGCCATTTCATTACGTTCTGGAAGTCTTATATATTTTCCTTGAACGTTATCTTTATCGACACTGACGTAACTCACTGTCGCAGGAGCGCTTTCTAAACTTGCTTTGACAATTGCTAAGTTCTTGGATTTTTCTTTTAAAGAAATTTCTGATCCTACGGGAGTGATAAAGCTTGGAATATCCACTTTTTTACCATCGACGGTAACATGACCATGGGTGACGAGTTGACGTGCTTGTCTTCTAGTTCTTGCAAAACCTAAACGGTAGACAAGATTATCAAGACGTGATTCTAGTAATTGCATGAAGTATACGCCTGTAACGACACCTTTTTTCTCTTTTGCCATAAGGAACATTCTTTGGAATTGACGTTCAGAGACACCATAAGTTTCTCTTAACTTTTGTTTTTCCATCAATTGTTTTCCATATTCGGAAACTTTCTTTCTTTTGTCTTTGGCATGTGGTCCTGGTCCGTAGGGACGTTTTGATAATTCTTTTCCTGTTTCAAGAATAGAATAACCAAGTCTACGGGATATTTTCCAAGAGGGTCCTCTGTATCTAGACATGTTTTTTTCTCCTTTCTTTATCATGGATAAAGCAATAGAGTATAGATTCCTTTTCCTCGGATGGTTTGCCTTCACCTAATAGCGGTCAGTTACTTTTTTAGCATCCATCAGACAGGAAGTATCTATATGCTACATCGCATGCCTTATTACAATAAAAAAAATTTCAAGGTAAGTCAATATTTTTCGCTTCGATTGTAAAATTTTTACCCCTTTAAAAGATTATATTTTATAAATATTTAAAGAATTAAATAAAACACCTAAAAATAGGGATATTTTAATAAATGGTTCTCTTATTAAATCCTTAAAAATTGGAAAAGTGGTGTTTTTACTATCAAAATACTATGGAAAAGTGGAGAAAAATGCTTATAATATATATAGAAAAGTGGAAAGGAGACTCTATGTTATATCGTAAAATTGCTTCTTATATAGAAGATTATTTAAAAAGTTCATCGAATAAAGTTCTAATTATTGATGGAGCAAGACAAATTGGTAAAACATATATTATTCGTTATGTAGGTCAAAAACTTTTTAATAACTATATAGAAATCAATTTACTAGAGGATTTTTTACATGATCAACTATTTCAAAATATTAAGACCATCGAGGATTTTTATCTTCAAGTAAGTAGTTTTGCTGGGGATAAGATGCATCAAAAAGAGGATACTTTAATCTTTTTAGATGAATTACAAGTATATCCTCATTTATTAACTTTATTAAAGTTTTTAAAACAAGATGATCGTTTTACTTATATTGCAAGTGGTTCATCTTTAGGAATTACTCTTTTTAAAACAACTTCCATTCCTATAGGGAGTATCAAAATAAAAAAGATGTATCCTTTAGATTTTGAAGAGTTTTTATATGCGAATGGAGTAAATGAATATTTTATTAAGTCTTTAGAATCTCATTTTCTTTCTTTCACTTCTTTAGAACCTTCATTACATTTAAAAATGATGGATTTATTTAAAAAGTATCTTCTCGTCGGGGGATTACCTGACGCGGTAAATATTTATTTAACAAGTAAAAATATCATTTCAGTTAGAAATATTCAAAGTGAAATTCATGAATATTATGCTTTAGATGCATCAAAATATGATGAAATCAATCGATTAAAGATACGAAGAATCTATGATTTAATTCCTTCGACTTTAGAAAATAAAAAGAAAAGAATTATCATTCAAGATATCGAAGATAAAAAAGGGAAAAAAGCAAGTGATTATCAAGATGAATTTGAATATTTAATTCATGCTAGTATTGCTCTAGAGGTATCTTCAATATCAAATCCTACATTTCCCTTAATAGAGAGTAGTAAGAAAAATCTTTTAAAGCTTTATTTAAATGATGTAGGGTTATTAACAAATATTTTATATCGCCATAATATTCGAGTCATCTTAGATGATGAAAAGAGCATTAATTTAGGTTCAGTTTATGAATCCGTCGTAGCTAGTGAATTAAAAGCCCACGGTTTTAATTTATATTATTATGATAATAAGGCAAAAGGGGAAGTAGATTATTTAATTGATGATTATGATGATTTATCTATTGTTCCTATCAAAATTAAATCAGGAAAAGATTATATGGTTCATAGTGCTTTAAATCATTTTGTAAATGAAGAAGAATATCATGTAAAAAAAGCGTATGTATTATCTAATGAAAGAAATATTCTTAAAAAAGATAAGATCATTTATATACCAATTTATTTTATTATGTTTTTTAAAAATCAAAGTGAATAATTCCTTTTAATTTACTTTTTTAAGAGGACATTTAGCCATTTTTCATCTTTTCGTTCATTTCTTACATCTTGACTAATCATGATATCGATTAAGCTTAAAGGAATATCTAGAAGAATATCTTTTATCATATCTTCATTTAAGTAATTAAAATATCGATCATCTTTTGTAATTTCTTCTTTTCCATATTTAAAAGAACAATAAAGAATACCATTCTTTTTTAATGCATTCATGCATTTCATAAGGGTATTCTTTAAATCTTTTCTTTGTACATGGATTAAAGAAGCACATGCCCAAATGGCATCATATTCTTCTTTAAAATTCATCTCTTCTGCATAAAGAAGATAGACTTTAAAGCCTTTTTCTTCCATATTTTTGATAAATGTAGGAGTGGGATCTAGTCCTTCAACATCATATCCTAAAGAATGGAAGTAAAGCATATCCCTTCCTGAACCAAAGCCTAAATCTAGGATTTTTCCTTTTTTAGGTAAATGTTTTAAAAAGAAGTGATATTGTTCTTTCATATCACAGATAATTGTTGCATTTACATATTCACTAGCGTGTTCTTCATAATAATTCTTCATAATCATAACCTACATTCAAAATAATTATATTAATTGCTATACAAAAAGAGATATATGGGGTAGTATTTTAATAATTTTTGAATGATGGGTCAAATATTCTAATGTTTATTAAAATCGAACTCATTTGCCATTTTTTTAATACGTTTTTAATGTTTAGTCATCATTATTAGATAATTGATATCTTTCTGTTAATTCAAACATGCAATTGCAAATATCTTCATATGTTTTGCACTCACAAAAAATTTCATCAATTATTTCAAGTCCACCTCTAACATAATCTTCTAAATTTTTTTGTTCTATTTCGCTTTCTTCGTCGCTCATTTGGACTTTAAACGCTTTTTTAATTCTTGTATCAGGATCTAATTCACTATCTTCTGCTAAAATCATGTGTTGGTATAATCGATTTAAATGATTTCTGTATTTATCAATTATTTCCACCATGATAGTCGCGTATGTTGAAGTTGATCTATCAATTTCAGCCTTTCTTTTTTCTAAAACTCCAATCATGCCACCTATTAAATAAATATCAATTCTATTTTCAAAAATATAGATATCTTTATTTAAACCACTATTGTTTGAAACAGTAAATTTGATTTCTTGATCACCGCCTTTATCTTTACAATATTTTTGCATTATTTCAGCATGTTTTCCTGTAAAACGAATTTGTTTTTTAAACATTGCCATACTATAAATCCTCCTCACAAACGATTGCATCAGTTTCTGATTCTTTTTGTATTCTATATAACTTACCAACTTGCTCTCGAATAGATTCTATAGCATAGTTATAATCTTTTCTCATAACGAACATAATGATTTGGTCACAAAATATTGGTAATGTCTTACATATATTTTTTATATGTTCATCATCAGTATTGGAAAAAGGTGCATCCATTACTAAGGGATATGATTCACCAATATTATCATCATTCGTTAATTCGTTTTTAAGTAAAGATTGCTTTGCTAAATTCATTAAGCCTGCAACAAATGAATAATTGACTACTGTACCTAATCCCGTAGATTTATCTAAATTTTTATCTTGATTGCCATCTGTTACAATAGCTGATGCTCTAAAGTTTTCATCAATTATTATTTCTCTATTCCCATGATACATAGCTTTAAAAATTGTTGAAACTTCATCTTGAAGTTTTTCTCTTATTTCCATTTTTGATTGTTCCAGTTGAGTAATAGCCAACTGATAAATGCTATTTGAATACTCAATACATTTTAATATAAATGCATTTTCTTCATTTGCTTCACTTGATTTTGTTATTTTTTCATTGATATCATCAATTTTCTTTTCTATATCTGGAATTTTACTTTTTGAATTTTCAAGCACAGATTGTTGATGACCTTTTTGATACATAATATTATTAATTTCTGATTGTATGCTTCCTACATCAAGGCGACCTTCTATTCGTTCACGAATAGTTTTTAATCTAGTTTCATATTCATCTATAGCTTCAATTTTATTATTAACTATTCCAGCTTCACTTCGTATATTTTCGCATATAGTTTCAGCGTTATAAATATTAGAGGCCTCAGCACTTACAAAGTCAGAAATATATTTGCTATAATCATGAGGTTCCATATGTTGTTTTGCTTCCATTAAATGTCGATATGCATCATTACCATTTTTGATTTCAGCACCACATATGCATCTTCCAGCCTTGATTAATTCATTAACTGCTTCTTCATTAATGCCCTTGTAAGAGCTGTTAGATTTGAATGATGATTTTTCCATTAATTCCTTTAAGTTATATTTTACAAAAGATTTTGCAAATAGAATCTTAAGAAAGGCCGAGGAACCATTAACGATTTGAATCATTCTATCAAAAGCTTTGTCTTTATCAAATTTTGCTGTTTCAATTTCTTTTTCAAGACGTTTTTTGTCGTTTTGATCTTTTTCAACATCTTTATTAGCATCTAATAGGTTGTTTTTCTCCTCCAATTGATTATCTAATTCATTAATTTCTCTTTCAATAGTTTCAATTTCATCTAAATATGTTTGTCTTTGCTGTGTATATTTTTCTAATTGATTATTCAAATCAATTGCATTAAGTTCGTCAGAAGAGATTAAATCCTTTCTTAATGCCGATGGAACACTATCACTTCTATGAGGATCATAATATTCCTTAAATGCTTCAATTGTACTAATTCCTAATATGTTTGTTACTGCTACAGTTAAGTTCTTTTTTGCGCTTACTTGCTCAATCGAATTTGTTTCACCATCAAAAAAGAAATATTCTTTTAATTCTGGTTTTAAAATGGATTCGATTTCTTCATCAATATGATTTTCACTAATAGGAATTGTATTTTGTTCGACAACTTTTAAACCTGTAGAATAGGCCTTTTTAGCAACAACTATATTGTCGCTACTACTTCTCGAATATGTTTCCTTAGTTGTAATTCGATATGAAACACCTTTATGTTCGAATTCTACCATAACTTTTGCGGTTTCCTCTTTTCCTACTAATAAATAATCAGAAATATCGCTATTTAATAGAATCTTATCTTCGAATAAATTGATTTTATATAAGCACCATATAAACGCTTTTACAAGAGTGGTTTTTCCGTAGGTGTTTTGTCCTAAAATAATTGTTATTTTTTTCTTTGGATCACAAGAAAAATTGATTTCAGTGTTTTTAAAATTACGGAAATTATTCAAAATCATCTTTCTAATCAACATTTTCTTTTATCTCCTTTTTAATTATTTTGACAATTTCATTGACTGTGTTACTTTTTGTCCATTGATTCATCTCCTTTTTATGGAAATAATAGTGAGTCCATTTAATTATTTCTCGTCTAACTTTTTTGTCGATTTCAATTTTACTCATATAAATCTTCTCCTTCCGTAATAATATCCATCTGGTAAGCTTCTTTTATAATATTAATTATTTCATTACTATCTGATGGATTTCTAGATAAATTTGCAAAATCAATCATTCTGTTCATTTCCCTCCTTACTAAGTTCTTCTCAATATTTAAATTAGGATTATTATATAAAGGTGTAGAATTTACTAATCTTGGCAAGGTGATAAAATCATATATTTCGGCATACTTTTTGTCCTTATCGGTTCTTAAAACACGCCCTCTTCTTTGAATATATTCCTTTGGATTTGTGCTACTTGCTAGAATAAAAGCTGTTTTAATTGCTGGTATGTTCATTCCTTCATCAAGGCATTTTACAGCAACTAAAGCTTGAATCTCTTTTTGCTCAAATGATTTTTTTATGTCACGGCGCATATCAGCGTTTTCATCTGAAGTAAATTTTGTTGAATAAATGTGAAGTTTATTATTTAAAAGATTTAATACAGATTCAATTTGCTTTTCTTCTTCATCGTTTGAAGAATAACCATATTCTCCATATTTTACAGCACCACAATAGACTAACATGTTATGCTCTTTTTGATAAGGTAGAATTGCCTGCTCTAGAGCACTTATTTTATTTTTTGCACTTCCAATTAATCTTGCGCGTTTAATTAATAATCTTTTCGCAGCTTCACATATTTCGTCCTTTTTAGAATGAAATTTAGCGATTTTTTTAGATAGACTAATATATTCGTCATATTCTTCCTCTGTTAGATATACTAAAATAGGGTAATAGTTATATGTAGTAAGTTTTCCTTCTCTAATTGCTTGAGCTAAAGAGTATTCGATACATTTTTCTCCAAAAAAATCATAAAGTTTTGCTGTACCAATCGGATCACCATATCTATCTAATGTTGCTGATAATGCTAATCGATAAGGATAGTTTTTAGTCAATGTTTGACTAATGCCATCTGCTCCAAAATTGTGTGCTTCATCAACTAATAAAAGTGTAGAGGATAAATTCATATCAATTAAATCTTGGATAGTTTCCTTTTGAAAACTTGCATTAGTGATAACTGCACAAACAAAATTAATTCTTTTCTGCTTAAATTTTGTAAGAGCTCTTTTTAATCTAATTGCATACTTAGATGTTCCGTAGCATTGAATTGGTTCCATATTAAAATTAGAAGATAATTCATCGCACCATTGATCCACTAAGTGTTGAAAAGGACAACATATAATAACAACAAGTCTTTTCTTTTCTTGATATAATTTGCAAATTGCTGCCGCTCCTGTATATGTTTTTCCAGTACCAGTAGCCATATCGAATATTCCATGATAATTTCTTTTTTTCCACTCTTCTATAGCATTTTCCTGATAGTCACGTAGCTTTATATCTTCGATTTTGGGTTCCTTTGGTTGATTCTTTTTTTCTTCTATAAATCTTTTAAAATTTAGGTCAATTTGCGTGAAATTTGATTGATTTTCATGCTTATAAGTGAGTAATTTATTTTTAATTATTTCTGGAAATGGTATCGTTATTAATCCTTTTGAATTACCATCCCAAATCATGTCAAATTCGTAATCTTTTATTGCACAACGCTGATCGTTTTCGTCCGTTTTCCATGAGCAATATACTTCAAAATCTTCATCATTTAAGCTTAATCCGTTATATGTTTCATTTCCTGAACCAGAAAAAGCAACTTTATTTCCAACCTCATCTTCCATAATGCCTACTTTTCTATGAAACATCGCTGTTTCATTATTTTTTTCTAAGAAAACAATTTTGATTTCAAGCATTTTAGATGCAACCATGTAAGCAAGCATATTGAAACGAGCGTCTTTTTGGTCAAATTCTACATCAAAATTGAATTCACTTATAATTTTCTCGGTTATATATTGTCTAGCATCATATCCTTTTTTAATTGCTTCGTAATCTTTTGGCTCCAACTTAGGTGATACTAAGAGTTTCATTTTTCCACCATGATCAGCAAATGCTCCTAATCCTTTACTTATTTGAAGCAAAACATTAGAAGAAAAATATCCTACAGCTCTTTTATAAACTCTTGCTTGTTCTAAACACGGGATATAAAAATTTAATACAACTTCATCTAAAAGGGTATTATAACTAATTTGTATGTTTTTAATATCTTTAAAACTCATAATAATTCACCTCATAATGACTTTAGTGCACAAATTAATTGATCAATATCATCATGTGTATTAAATGCACCCAAACTTATTCTAACTGTACCGTTATATTTTTCTGAATCAATAAAATTGTGAACAAAGGGACTACAATGATATCCTGAGCGAGTCGCAATTTCAAATTCATCATTCAAAATGGTAGCAACATCGTCTGATAAATAGCCTTCCACATTAAAGGAAACTATGCCTAGTAATTTAAATATATCGCTTGGTTTATACACTATAATTTTTTTAAGGGAACTTAATGATTTAATTAAGTATTTTGTTAATTCTTCTTCATGCTTTAGCACATCATTATTCTTTAGCCATTTACTGCTTGTTAATAATCCATAAATTGCAACAATATTTGGTGAACCAGACTCGATTCTTTCTGGACCAGAGTCGGGCATATTATGATTTAATGAATTTGAACCATTTCCTCCACTTTTGATAACTTTTAATTCTTTATATTTCTTACTAATTATGCCTGCAACTCCAAAAGAAGCATAAAGTGATTTGTGTCCAGCAAAAACACAAAAATCAACATTATCAAGATTCGGATTTTTAATTCCGAAAGATTGAGCAGAATCTAGTATTGTTACGCAATTATATTGCTTTGAAATTGCAAATATTTGTTCATAATCAATTAATAGACCAGTAACATTACTTAATTGTGAAATAAAAATTGCCTTCGGATTTTTAATAGAAAACATTTCTTCAATTTTAGGTAGATTGGGTTCCCAAGTTTCAGTATTAAATGGTAATATCAATATTTCGATATTAATATAATTCTTTAAAGTATATAAAGGTCTAACAATTGCATTATGTTCAAATGGGGAAATGTAAACGCAATCACCATCTTCTAAATGCAATCCTAAAATGATTAAATTTAATGCTTCTGTAGCACTTGAAACAAAAGAAACTTGTCTTGCATCTGCTTTCACAAAACTAGCGATACTCTCTCTTGTTTCATCTATAATTTTCGAAGCTTGATTTGAGACTGAATAATTACCTCTACCAGCATTAAAAGCTAAATTTCTATTAGCGTAATCTAATGCCTCATAAACACAAGTTGGCTTTGGATATGTTGTTGCACTATTATCTAAATAAATCATATAAATCCTCACAATAAATCTTTTAATAAAACGCTTAAAATAGCTATTTTTTCGCTAGAGGAAACACTCTCGGAAAATTCATCTAAAATACTTTCTACATTCGTTTTCAAAAGTTTTCCCATACTTGAAAATTCTTTGTTATCATCTTTTAGTAAGTTAGTAATTTCATCCTTATCTAAAGCAATTTTTTCGGATGAAATAATCGCAACTTTAAATTGATTTAATTCATCTAATAATTTCGATTTTTTATTTGCGTCCCAATCTTTTATATGTTGACCTACACAAAGCATAGAAAGTTTATCTAAGGATTCATTAACATCATAAGAAAGATCTAACGAAATTAAATTATAGATGTTTTTTTGCATAGGTTCTAATATTGGTTTTGTACCTTTAGTTATATTTTTTTCTAAAAAGTCTTTAAATCCTGATTTTAAACTTGTTTCCGTATTAATATCAAAGATTTGCTTAATTTCTATATTCATTTGATTCATAAATGGTTGGAGTAAAGTATCTTTATTGTTTTGATACTCTTTAACAAAATTAAATATTTTATTATAGTCTGTTGTTTTAAAAATAATTTTTGGAGCCTCAAAAATTGCATCATAGGGATTCATATCAAAACTCAAAAATAAAGATTTATAGTTAATGAATTTTTCATCTAAATCAATATAGTTATTTGCGTTGTTACATAGTCTAATAATTTGGGGAAGTCCAGTAAAAAATCTTTTAATTCCGTTGGCTAAATTTGTAGTATCTTTACGGAAATTATTTACTGATTTTATTCCAAATAAGCAGAGCATATTTTGCAAATAATTTCTTTGCTTTACTGACCCTTTTGAAAACGATAACTGATATTTTTCGTTATTGACTGCTTTAACTATATTTGATGAATTAAGTTCAATTTCTTTGGATTGATAATAAAGTAAAATGTTATCTTTAGAAAGCTCGGATATGGCCTTTGCAAATATGACAGGTAGAACACCTTTTCTTATTCCATAAGGTGTTTTTGTTAAAAATTCAATCATATTTTTTATGGATAACTTTTTGCCTTCACTATCGATTATCATCTCTTTCAGTCTATTAATGATTATTCTAAAATTATTTGAACTTTCATTTTCTGAATTGTTATTATCTAAAATAGCAACTTTAATTGAAGATTCAGGACTAGTTGCTGAAAAATTAAACTCTTCTTCATTTTCAATAAGCCAATCAATTACTCTATTAATTGCTTTTTGATATTGTGTCGTAACATCTTTTTTATTAATTAATTCGTTATTAAATATTAATTTGGTACTATAAATTCTATCCATTGTTTTGGATAAAAGAGAATTAAATAAATCTGTTTCATCTTTGCATACAGAATAGAAATTTACCTCAACTTCAAAATATTGATTAAGTAAAGATTGAATATCACTTTTTGTTTCAAGCATTAATAATTCAATTTCGCTTTGAGTAATATCATCTAAACCTTTTTGATTTTTTACTTCATCTAAACAAGCATAGGTAAGTAAAGAATCGTAAAAATTCTGATTAATTGTATTTTTTGGATATTTAATAATTAATCTTGAATCATTTAAAATATTCATTTGATTGATTATTTTTTTATCACTATTAGTTTTCTTTAAAAGATAGATGACTAAACCATCACAATAATTATTTTCAAAATAATAATTAAACGAATTAATTGCAAAAAATTCATCTTCTGTTAGAATTGTTACTTTAAAAAATCTAGTGATTTTATTTTCTTCATTGTATCTTCTTGGAAGAATATATTTTTTCTCGTTAACTAAACTTGCAATTTCACCATATTTAATATGTTTAAATTTTGTCTTTTTATTTAATTCAACTTGCTCATCTATTTGTTTAGTATTAGATAAAGCAAAGGATAAAAGATTATTTAAAATATTTTTTCTTAAATAATGATTTGAAATTAGAAAGTTTATAATTTTTGTTGTTTCTAATAAGTCAATTTGTGTTGCTAATGAAACTACTTCTTCATTAGGAGGTAGCACATTATAATCATTAATCATTAAAATGATTGATAAAGCTTTAATAATTTTTTTTTGTTTTAAATCCTCCAATTTTGAAAGAATAGATTCAGCTCTATACCAAATGTTTCTAATAGAATTTGTTTCTTCTTTTTGCAAAATTCCACTGAAATAATCATATATTTTATCAACATTGAAAAGACCAGTATCATTAGAATGTATAAAAGAATTAAAAGAGTCATCATCTGTATCAGAAATGAACGTAAACAATGTTCTTTCGTTTTGTGCGGCATATTCAGAAATTTGAATTAGCGAAAAAGATGTTATAGGATTTAATGGAAAACAACCATAAAATAGTGTTTTTTTAGTAAAATCATCTTTTATAAAAGATAGATTTAAAACTCTAGAATACCATTCCTTATTTTTACTTAATATATCGTTTATTTTTTTGTCCGCTCCTTTTTCTTTGATGATTGCGGACGAAATAATTTGATAATTTTCTTCAATGCTTCTATTAAATTTTATTTCTTTAAATCTTCCTTCTACAATTTTAAAGGAATCCGCACTAAAATTGGATTTTTTATTATTATAGTTATAAAGTGATAAGCTTTTGTGAGCAACACAACAAAAATGTATTTGATTTTTTAAACTGCTTCTTACAGCCAATTCTGCCATATCTTGAACAATTTTTAAATCTTTCATTATATCAACGGAATTACTTTCAATAAACTTTGAAAATTCATCAAAAATAATAAATATTCCATTGTATCCATATTGATTGATAGATATTGCAACATCTGAATATGTTTTAATTATATCTGTATTTACTAAGGGATTAAAATCTAATCCAATATTTACGCAATTGTATAATAATTCAAATTGTTTATACGCATCTTGTGAAAATGACTCTAGTCCTTTTTTTAATTTCTTTAAGGATATTTTATTTACTTCAAGACATTTTTGTAATACTTCCTTACGAACATTTTCTCTAGCATTCCATCTTTCTAATAAATTCAAGCATATCTCAAATGCTGAAGTAGGAACAATATCATCCATTCCTTCTCTTTTTAGAGCCTCATTTAATGCAATTTGTAATGATTGTGTAATATTATCGTAATTAGAATTTATAATAATGGGTAATAATGCGATGTTTTTTTCTTTAATTTGCATGAGCATTTTATAAAGATCTTTGTCTATATTTTTAATTTTTAGAGCTAAATTATTCCAACATTCAGAATCTTTGTCTTTGCCAAAAATATAGGAAAGAACCAATAACAAAAATGATTTTCCTTTTCCATAAGGACCGATTAATGTTGTCGCTTTATCTTTTGAGTTTCCAAGAGCTACATTAACATATTTTTTTAGGACATCACATATATCTGTTGTAGGAATATATTCATTGATTTTCGCTTCTTTTCCAAGATCTAATTCGAGATTTACCGAAGATTGGAAGTTTTTATTAATAGATAAATAATTTGAATACATATTATTCGTTACCTCCAAAATGAGCATTAAAAATTTCTTCAATACTTTTGCTTTCTCTAAAGTAAACAACATTTAATCCAGCTGTCTTATTGATATCAATTAATCCATTTTTTCGCATTTCTTCAAAATATTGAAGATACATATTTTTATCTAAGTTAAATATTTTGTATGGTGAAAATTGTTCGTCAAAAGAGTCTTCAATATTGAATGATTTCGATTTATAAATTTGGGATAAAGCGTAAAAAACAAGTAAATAAGAAAGAGAAGAAAAAGAGGGTCTTGTTCTTTCAATTTTATCTGCTTGTTTTTTTAATAATTTTAAATTAGAAAGTGGACAAATATAATTATCTTCAGGATTTGTTATCATTTCTTCATTGATATAGCTTTTTAAAAATACACTCAAATCATCTTCAATGTTTTCAATTTTGGAATCATTTCCCATAGATGAGAATAGATTTTGTAAATAAATACTTATATCTTGTTTTTTAAAGCTTTTAATATCTGATGTAAAAATGCCATAAAAAATAGGACATTCACTATAATTAATACATAAATTATAATGGATTAAAAACCAGGTAAACTCAGATTCAAAATACCGATCATATTGCAAAATAAGGTTACCTAAATTTGTTAATTTTGTTTCAGTGACATTTGATGTAATTAAGTTACTTGCAATAAGCCAATACTTCAATCCTTTAACCATATTTGAACCAATTCCAAGCATAGATGTGCCATTGTTTTTAGCAAAAATATTTTTATTTTTGTTTAAAGCAATAGTATTAATTGCTTTTTCAAACCATCCATCTCGAATGTAAAAACTTTCATTTTTTCTAAATTTTAATTTTAAAATTTCGTTTGGCATTCTATTCTCCTTTCTTGGTTCTTAAAACTTTTCGCATATAACATCCACCTTCAAAATGTTTCACACATTCTAGGCATCCGACACATTTTGTTACGTCAATTGTATATTCAATTGTTGTATTACTTACGTGTCCTTTTTCTCTATTAATAACTTTTAATGCATTAAATTTGCAAACACTTTGACAATATGAACATCCGATGCAAGTTTGATATTTTGTAATTTGATTTCTTATACAATCTTCCATTTCCTTCTGAGAGGAAAACGGCTTTTCAATTTTAAGAATAGTTACTTTTAATTCTGAAGCACCGATTTTCCCGGTCAATTTGATAATTGGTTCGTTAGATAATCTAGATAAAATATAAACTTCATTTAATCTTTTATTACCAATTGAAAAATTAACATGTCCGAAAGGCTTAAATAAGGTATATAAATCTTCACTTATTTCCTTTGATAGACTGAAATTGATGCTTGTTTCATCAAATGCACATGGCTTAAATGTTACTATAGCATTTTTGCTATGTTCTAAGCCGTTTCCACCTTGTCTTGCTTTCCATTTTCCCGTTTCCACATATTCTTTCCAATCTTCTTTTCCAACCTTTTGAGCAAATTTATAAAGTGTGTCTCTAAATGCATTAAATTCATCATTCATATATATCGAGGATAAAAATCCCGACCATTCGCTATTATTTGGACAACACCAGCAACCAACACGAGAGAAACCTTGTCTATATGCTTCATTAAATGGAATTTTATTAGCTAATATATAAAGCCAAACATCAAAATCTGTCCAATCAATAATTGGAGAAGAAACCTGTTGCTTAGAAATTTTAGGACTATCTGTGTCTCGATCATATTTACTTCTTGACGCAGATTCTGCTCTTCTTACTCCTTGAAATGAGAGAAGTCTAATTTTATTTTTATAGAGTTGTTCTATTTTTTTAGTAATTGCGCCAGTTTTAAAAATAGTACAACACCAGCGCATGACTCTACTCGGTGGACCAACTACATCACATAAATCTCGAAAATCTTGATCAATATTTTTAGCTATTAAGACTGGAGTTTTAGGATATTTTTTCTTAAATTTTTCTATATATTTGCTTGATTCAGGGTATTCAAGAGTTGTATCACCATAAATATGGGGAATACTTTCTGTTCCTAATGCTCTCATCACTAAATGGCTAGTGACAGTAGAATCTTTTCCTCCACTGAAAGATATAAACATTGAGGATGTATCATAATTTGATGAAATATTTCGAATATAATCTATAGCTTCATCGGTTATTATATTTAAATGATTTTTATTGCATAAAACAAAATTATTAATATATTCATTTTCAAAATCTAAATCAATATATTTTTGATTCATATTTTCGTATTTTTTTAATTTTTCAATTATTTCATTAGGGGTTCTCTTTCTAAATTCCATAAAAGGCATTTTTGTTTTAACCCCATCGATGACATAATTATTTGCTCCTACAGACCATATAGATGAATTTGCAAATTTAAAGGGTTCGTTTAATAAAACCTCTAATAATAATCTTTCTTTTGCAAAAACAGGTCTAACATCTGTACCAATTTTAATGCATTTTGATCCACATTGATTGCATTTTTCGTCAAAAATAGGAGTATGACAATGATTGCAATAAAAAACTTCTGTTTTTAGCAGTTCTGTTCTTTTTCCACATACAGGACAAACACTAGTTTCACATACTAAATCATCACAATTTTTACAGATATAGGTTTGCAATTTTGTATTCCTTTCTTTTAAATAAATTGAAAGACCTTTGTAGTTGCTGGATTTTCTTAATCAATATTACTAAAAATCCCAATTAAAATTATTTGATCAACGAAAGTTACTTATTAAAAATTCATTTTTTAGCAACTTCCCCCTTATTATACCATTTTGCGAGAGATTGTCTAATTATTAGCAACATTTTCCTATAATTGTTTCATCTAAAGTGCACCTATATAATAGACTTTCATTTAACATATCGTGTCTTTATAGTGGCTGATTTGATTATATAGCAATTCAAATTTTCAAATTTGCATGTAAATTTGTTTAAAACATACCTGAATATCAAATAATTGTAAGCGTCAAAAAATCCGTGTCTACAAATAAATCTTCTATACTATTAAACTAATGTTTAGGAGGTTTATTTT
>CANQTY010000031.1 GCA_947626895.1 uncultured Bacilli bacterium | reverse complement strand
GAATATCCATAAATTTTTCTCCTTAATTAAATTATATCATTAAGATTAATTAATTTCATTATTTAAATAATTCCTTGTTTAATAATTTAGGCAAAACAGTTATTTAATAAAGTTTTTACTTTGCTCCGAACAATAAAGCTAACTATTATATTTAATAACTCTCCAAAAACCTGTTTTATTTCCTCCTACGCGTTCTATATATTTATTATCTTTAAGATATTTGATGTTATTATCAATCGCAGTATTACTGATTCCAATTAAGTAAGATAATTTCATTTTAGTGATTTTAGGGTTATGCTTCATTTCAAACATAATCTTTTTTCTTGTGTTTGTTAATCCTCTTTTACTTTCTTCTTCATTATCTTTGTTTTGTCGCTTATTATTTAATTTTCTATTGCTGTTAAAGGAAATTGTGACAACGATAGAATTTTCTCTAAATTCAAAAGCATCTCGTGTATAATTTTCTACAATTTTAGGAACACCTCTTCCTGATTTATCACTAATTCTTAAAAGAGCAAATATTTCTGATAATTTTGCATTTACAGGAACGGATTCTCCTTCAAAGAATCCCTCCATAGTTTGATCTGGAGCAATGGTGCCCCTAGATAATATCTCAATGCGATTTGAATAAACCGTTATCATGGGTTCATTTTCCTCAACCCATTTATTATGAAGAATGGCATTTACAATTGCTTCATTATATGACTGTATATCAAATAAAGGTGTTTCTTTTCTTTCTTCTTTTCGACCATGTTCATCAGATTGGATAATATTTATTACATCGCCATAATCTAATAGATTTTTTAAAGAATAAAGAATACAATCAAATCCAAATTCTTTAATTGTATAAAGAGTAGAACCTTTAGTTTCACCTTCAAAAATGGAAAGCCTTAATGGTAAATGAGAATTATCAGAAAGTAATTGAACTAGAATGTTATATTTTCCATCTTCTGTTAGTAATTGAAGATTCTTTTTAAATTTGTCTTTTCTTAACTCAATTCCTTTAGAACCATAATACATAAATAACTTATTGAAAGTTAAGTCTTGGTATTGAGAAGGAGTATTTACAATTGTTGGATATCCTGTTTCTAGTACTTTAAATAAAGCTTTTTCAAGTTTTGGATTATTGATTAGACTTTCTTTTGAAGAACCTACTCTTATATAACGCACTCCATTAAAAGCGGTTGGTACGTCTTTCGCGGCTTCTATTTGTAAAACTACAATTCTTTTGCCATTTACTTCATCTTCAAAAAATTCAAAATGAATATTTGGATTCAAATTACGATTTAAGTAATTAAGATAGGGTTCATGCTTATAATCTTGATATTGATCAAAATCAGTGCCAACGATTTTATGGGTTTCATCATGAATTCCCCATATAAAATAACCATACTTTTTTCCTTTCATAGCCGCGGCGTTAGATAAAGCAGAGATATATTCTCCAAGGGCTACGGGTTGAAACCAATTTTCTTTATACTCGAACCATTCTCTTTCTCTAGTATATTGAAATAATTCCTTTAATAATGCTTTAATGTCCATTTTATTACCAACCTTTTATTACCAACCTTTTGCTATTCTTTTATATATAAAAATTATAGATTTCAAATTATTTACATCATGTTAATTTTTTAAACAACCAATTGGAATTACCATAATGCCATCTTCTCTTTTATATCCATATTTAGTCGCAGTAATGACTATTTTTAAATCTGGTAATCTTAGTTTACCTTGTTTACTTGATTCATTGTGGTCTATGATTAATTTTTCTATTTTACATAGATGCTTAGCTCCTTCATCAATACCATTTTCTCCAAGTTTAAACTCGATTAATGCATATCTTCCATCATTTAAATGCAAAACACAATCTGCTTCTAAGCCATATCGATCTCTATAATAAGAAACTCTTCCATCCAAGGCTTGTGAATATATTTTTAAATCTCTAATACATAAAGATTCAAATAAAAACCCTAATGTATTGAAATCTCTATCAAAATATTCTGGTGATATTCCCATCGCGGCGGCTGCAAGCGAGGGATCTATTAAGTTTCTTTTTTTAGATGAACGAATCGTGGTTTTCGATCTTATAGAGGGACACCATGCGTCTATATCATCGATAATATATAATTTATTTAACTCTTCCATATAAGAATAATATGTATTTTTTGATAATTCAAAGTTTGCTAAGACATCAGCGTAAAGAGTATTAGTGTCTGCAAGAGTGCAAATATTTCTGCTATAGGATTGCAAGATAGCCTGTGCTATTTGAGGATTTCTTTTTGTTTGAGAAATTTTATTTATATCCACCGTATATGTTTGCACAAATAAGTCTTTTGCTACTTCTAGTTTTGCTCTAGAACTTGCCAAAGATAAGGAACGAGGAAAACCTCCTCGACAGATAGCAAAAATTAAATCATCATAACTTAAATTAGAAGTACAACCTTCAAAAGTATCAGGATAGTTAAACAAATTCATTAAAGATACTTCACCATTTGATTCATTAGATTCATATAAGCTCATCGGATACATTTTAAGCCTAGAAATGCGCATTGTTCCCGTATGTGATGTATCTATTTCCTGTGAAGTAGAACCAGTTAATATATACATACCTACTTCACCCGTATCATCAATCGATTTTCTAATAGCACCCCATATTTTTGGTGCATCTTGCCATTCATCAAAAAGAATAGGTTTTTTTCCTTTTAATAGTCTTGATGGTTGTATTTCTGCAATACTTAATAATTGTTTTCTATAATCTTCATCCTCGAATTCGATGATAGTATTAGCAATTTGTTTAGCAGTTGTTGTTTTACCACAGCCTTTTGGTCCAACAATTAAAGCAGCACCAAAGGCCTCTAATTTTAGTTTTAAAAGTTCATCTGTAATACGTTTTTTATATTCCATTTATATCGCCTCGATAAAATCATAGCTTACTATTCGTTAAATGTAAAGCTTTTTGCGCACATTTGAGGCATTTTACTTCACACATTTGAGCTATTTTACTTCACACATTTGTGATACTTCTCAAGCACAAATTTGCTCTTCTTTTATCTAACTTCTTTACATTTTGCATATATGGGGTTATATAAAAGATGTTGGTTTTCAAATAACCATTTTAAGTGTAAACATTATGATAGGAGGAAAAAACAATGTTTGAATTTAAAAAAATCTGTCATGAAGTAGAAGCATTATCGCCAAAAGAAAGAACAGCCCTTTTGGTAGAAAAGGCAATTGTTGTAGTCAAAAGATTACACGAATTACAAATTGAAGGTGTTGATCCAGTTGATGCTCTTGTTTCCTTTTTAGTCGGTTCCGCGGTATCGGATGGTTCCCTTAGTGAAAAAGATCTTCTTCGTATCGATCCTTTATTAGAACAGGCATTTGGAGAATTCTGTGATGTTCTCGGTATTGAAAAGAAATTGAAAGTATCTCGTGATGTAAGAAAAGAAATCACCAAATATTCTCAAGAATTATTAAAGGTTATCTCAGACGCGGATGAAAGCTTATGCTATGATATTCTTCTCATTTGTTTACTTGTTACATCCGTGGATGGAAAAATCACTTTAAAAGAACAAAATTATCTTAGACAAATTTGTAAAGAACCTAAAAAATAAGTAAAACAAAACAATAATAAAACTAAGGTGAAATAGGGAGTAGCCTTAGTTTTTTTATGCCGTTTTTGTGCTTTGAGAAAAATATAAAACATCATTAATTTCTTTATTTTATCTCATTGTCTTTCAAAAAGGGGAGTGCTAATATTTTTGCATGAGGTAATGATATGAAAAAGACATTTTTAAAAATGATATCTTTAATGTTTGTACTTGGAAATTTATGTATTTTTTCTTCATGTGCATCAAATAATAAAGATCTCTTGTCAGAATCAGTTGATTCATCTATTATGGAAACTCCCCTTAGAGATGAAGAAACAATCACCATTTTTTCTACAAATGATATACACGGATCATTAATAAATGATGAAAAAAACAAAACTATAGGTGCAGTGAAACTTGCGGAAATTAAAGCATCTAAAGAAAATTCGATTCTTGTTGATGGTGGTGATGCCACTCAAGGTGCATCTTTTGCTTCTATCACTCGTGGAGAAGATGTTATTACGATGATGAATGAAACGGGTTATGATGTGATGGTCGCAGGAAATCATGAATTTGATTATGGATATAATGTACTTTTAAATAATGATACAAAGGCAACGTTTCCTATCTTAGCTTCGAATGTAAAAAAAGGTGGAGATGATTTTTTAAATACTTATGCAATTATTGAAAAAGCGAATTATAAAATTGGCTTTATTGGTTTAACAACGATTTCTACTTCTACATCAACGAATCCTTCTTTACTTAGTGATATTACTTTTGAAGATGAAGTAGAGACGACAAAAAAAGAAATTGCAGCTTTAAAAGATCAAACAGATACTATCGTATTATTAACTCATATGGGAAATAATGAAAGTGCTGTTTCTTGTACAAGTGAACAATTACTTTCGCATCTTAGTAAAGAAGAACAAAAAGAAATTAGCGTTGTTTTCGATGGCCATAGCCATGAAGTAGAAGAAAAACTTTACAAAAATCAAGATATAGAAATTCCACTTATTCAAGCTGGGGTAAATTTTACTCATCTTGGCGAGGTACAATTAAATTTTAAAGATGAAAAAGATGGAGTTAAAGTAACTTCTTCTTATCAAGTCATGGATTATGAAGAAGCTATGAATTATGACATTAATGAAAACGGAATAAATAAAGGAAATCAAGTTAAACAAAAATTAGAAACAATTCAAAAAGAACAGGATGAAGTCTTAGATGAAGAACTTTGTACTTTAAAAAAGCCTTTATTCGGGGGATATATTTGTTATGATTATGTAGAATCTCGTCTAGTAGAAACTGCTTATGGAGATTTTGTTACAGATGCATTTTTAGCTTCTTTGAAAGAATTTACCGCAAAAGAAAGTTTATCTCTTCCTACACTTGCTATAGAAAATGGAGGGGGTATTTCACAAAGTTTACCAACTTGGTATTATAATGGGACAAAAGTTACACGTGGAGATGTCTTAAATGCTTTCAATCATGGGAATCTTGTTGAGGTGTTAAAAGTATCTCCTTCTGATTTATTTCAAGTTATTGAAAAAGGCTTAGTTGCTACGGGACAAGATGAAACTGGAAAACTTCTTATGGAAAAACCAAGTGGCAGTTTTATCCAGTGCAGTGGTTTTTCTTATAAATATAATCCTTCTCTACCTTCGGGGAATAAAGTTGTAGAAATTAAACTTGATAATCAACAAATTTTAAATAGAAGTGATACGGAAAAAACGCTCCTTGTAGCGACAAATAATTATGTATCAACCTTCTTTAATTCGGCAGAAAAGCTTGGTGAACTTGGTGGAGAGGATCTCATTGTTGAAGATTACATCTTAAAATTAAGTCAAGAAAATGATGGTGTATTAGATTATCGTTGTACGTATGATCGAATTTTACTTGATGAAGATATGTCTACTCCAACATATGAAGTAAAACTTCTTGTTAAAAATGGAGAAACGGTATGTAAAAATCGTCAAGTTCATCTTTATATTGATGATGAAGAAGTTTCAAGTCCTTACATGAGTGATGATGAAGGATATATCACTATTGTAGATTTACAAAAGGGTGCACATGTATTTAAATTACAAGAATCCTCAAATTACGTCTATGTAAATAATTATTCTGGGACAGGAATTAGTAATACAAAAGAAGGATATTATCAATTTTGTTTTAATATCGCTCAATAGTGAAAGGGCTAAGATGAAGTATAAAGTTAATCAATAAAATATTTACTTTTTTACTTACCATTTTTTAGTTTCAATTTGACGATGAAAAAAGTTATTCCTAAAAACGATATCAAAATCGATGGGATAAGAAGTGCTACCCATATTAAATTTTCCTGATTATTTTGATTTGGAACTTCTTCAAGAATGATTTCAAAAGTTAGTTCTATGGTTTCATAATTACTTGCATCATCCCCTATATAGATGGCCCTGGCTACCATTTTATTTCCTACAATTTCTATACTTTCATCTTCCCAAATGAATCCTTCAGGAAGAGTAATATCCGATAAAGAGGAAACGTTTTCTTCTTGATAAATGGTTGTCTCTACATTTGGTTTTTCTGCTTTTTCAATTGTAAAGTTTATTATTTTAGTACCTTGATAATTATTAATACCTTGAACAATCATTGAGGCAATTCCAGCATTGATATTATTTTGATATTCAACAATATAATCCACATCTTGAATTAAGGTATAGTTTCCATCTTTTATGGTAATAAGTGGTGTTTTTTCTTTTCCATCATAAATAAAAGAAGTTTCCTCGACATTTAAGGCACTAAGTGAAGATATTTCAGGTCTACTTTCTCTTATGATAGTAATTTCTATTTTTGTATTGATGTAATTTTTGCTATCTTTTCCTATATAAATAGCATTTGCTTTAAAAACATCATTAGTGATTTCTTGATTCTCATTTTCCCATCTCCAATTTTCATCATTTAAAGGAATTTGGTTTAGATGTGTAATTTTATCACTGACATTTATGATATTTTGGGGCGCGTTTTTAGGACTATTTGCCTTTTGTATGGTAAAGGTCTTACTTATTTCATTACAAAAATGTTCTTTTCCTTTGATGAATATAGACGCAGTTCCTGCTTCTATATTATTTAGAAACGTTAAAAGGTAATCGCTACCTTCATGTAACAGATGATTTTCATAAGTTATTTGAACATTTGGAATAATAGGGGTTCCATTATAGATATAATCCCCAAGAACATCTATTGTAGCAAGAGAAATATCAATACTATCAGGGAAATCTTGATTAAGCTTTAAAATATAAAAATCACAAGTAATGACTTCATAAAAATCTTTATCTTTTCCTATATATTTTAAAGAAACAGGATAGGTAGTTAAGCCATATTCTAATTTTTTATTTTCATCTACCCAAGTCCAATCAGTAGGAATATTTATATCATATAAATACTCTATATCATTATAAATAGTTAAAGTATCACTTATGGCTCCAGGAGGAAGATGAGCTTTTTTAATTTCAAAAGTAGTCGTTCTTTTTCCTTGATAATCATTGATTCCTATAATTTCTAAAGTTTGTATTCCTGGAGAAGTAATTTCTTGAACATTTAAAAGATAGTCTTGATCTTTTTTAAGCAGAACATCATCAAAATAAACCTGAACATTAGGGATTAGTTCTTTATTTTTTTCATAAGTAATTGTGCGATTTTCTATTTCAATTCGTGCATAACTTAAATCATTTTCATTTTTTTGTTCTTCTTTTCTTTCTATCGTATTTGTAATAGCCCTTATTTTTGCACTTCGATTCGTGGTTTTAAAATTGATCCATTTACCATCTTGTAAATAATAAGTCATATCATTTGTAGATGCATAATTATCTCTTGCACAGCGTACTGAAATAGGGGAATTATACTTAGTTTTACATCGTACTACAATAGAAAAATATTCCCCTTGATTAAGATTTAAAGGACGCTCTAAATCAATAGTATGCATCCCAAAATCATCGATATGGGTATTGATTTCCATGCTTTCCATGTTTTGTTCAGGGCTATTCATAGAATCATAAATATCACTTGGATTGACCTTTAAGTTTTTATATATCTTGATATTGACATCTACATCATTTTGAGAAACATAAATGGATACGGCTTTTAATTGTTCTTGTTTTGCTGGTGAAGATAATTTTGCTTCATAAATTGCTCCTTGAGCAACGCCACCAAAGGAGTTTGAATCAAGTGCGACATCGCCATCATAATAATAGATATTTTGATAATCCTCTCTTTTAGCTACATCCGCTACATATAAACCTCCGATTGGTTGTTCATAAGAAATATAATATGCTGTAGTGTTATTGACCATATGGATTTGATAAAAATCATCTCCCCAGCTGTTTTTGATAATCCATGCTCCATCATTTTCGGGTTGATATGGATGAAAAGAAGATGTTTTTATCGTATCATCCCAACCAATAATGATAGAAGTGTGATTTGATTGAGCATGAGGACTAAAATAAAAATAACCTGAAGGAGCACTATAATTAAAAGTTACTGCCCCATATTTTAAAATTGCTTTTTTAATGGATTCTTTATCATCATCAATACATTGATAACTTTTAACAAAGTATTTAGATTGCTTGAGTTTACTTTTAATGACATCATTTGCTACAGATGAATGAAAATGATTTTCATCTAAAAGAGTATATCCTTGAGTCATGATAGATAAAGCGTTTGGAGCACCTGTATCCCCTTGATTCCAATGCCCATAATTATATGTATCATTTTTTGTTAGTAAAAGTGGGTCTTGACTTCCATCTCGAGTGTGGCGATTATAAGAAGCAATGGTTTCATCAAAATCTAATGTTTCTTTTGTAACTTCTTTATCTATTCCCGTGCGGAGAATGTTTGTTTCTGCCGCGCCGACCGCGGCAAAAACCCAACAGGTATTTTTATTATATTGATTTCTTGTCGGGGTGATATAGTTGAATTCTCTTCCATCAAATTTATCTAAATTCTTTGCCCAATAAGATAGTTGTTCATCATCAGCATTTTGTAAATCTTTTAATTCTGTCGGGGCAGATTCATCTATTATTTTTACTTGATTTTTCGCTTCTTTTTCAAGATTAGCGATTTGATAAGACGATGAAAAAATACTTGATCCTAATAAGGATAAACCAAGGGAGCAAAACATCAGCATGGATAATAAGTATTTTTTCATAAAGAACAAAGAAATCCTCTAAAAATAGTTTACCATTGCTTTATAGGTTTATCAACTTATAGGGAAAAAGCATGTGTTTTAATAAGTATAAGTAAAAAAACATTCCCTTGAAAAAAGTGCAAAATTGATGTGATATTCCCTTGAAAAATTTACTAAATAACGTCAATATTGCTCAAAGTGAAAACATTTTATATATTCCTCATTATTTAGCTTTTTTAATACAAGAATATTAAGCGTATTTTATTAAATAACGAATACTAGGTAAATTTAGAAAAAATTCTCCTTTTTGTAAAAAATGCCGTGTAAAACTCGGCATCTTTGGCACCCCTGACACGACTCGAACGTGCAACACTTGGTTCCGAAGACCAATGCTCTATCCATTGAACTACAGGGGCAAAATCTAAATCGTTTAATCTTGGTGGAGGTGACGGGAGTCGAACCCGCGTCCGAAGATGACACCTTGCAAAGCCCTACAGCTTAGTCTACTATAATTTTCATGATGGCTAAGATAAATAGACGTATCTAACCATCACTATCCTATAAGGTTTTCGACACGAACTTATAGAAATCATTCATGCTTATTCTCTGTAAATTACACCAACGAAGAACCCAGAGACCCTTTTCTTTGTTGATGGCTTCGCTCCCAACTGTAGGGAATTTGCTTAATTAAGCAGCGTAAGCGTAATTGTTTACTCTGTTGCCAGATATTGTTTTTTGACCGATAACGAGATCAAGCGACTGCTCTTCACACCTTATCTATCCCCGTCAAAACCATAACACCCCCGACGGATCGATTGTTAAACGACAATAGTTAGTATATCATAAAACATGGTAGATTCAACTAAAATCACGAATTTTTCATTGTTTTATGTGGTATAAAAGATAAAAAAATTCAAGATAATTTAATCAAATAATTTAAGATATAAAAGAGCATAATATTTTCTTTATTAGACATACTAAAAGAGAAGATATTCTTCAAGAAAGGAAAACTATGAACAGAAAAAACAACACAAAAGTTACATGTAGACCATGTAAAGAAGAAGACAATTGGGAGATTGAAGTTCCTAATGGAAAGGTATTAAAAAAACATTACGCCTCTAAATCAGAATGTATTAAAGAGGGGAAGAAATTAGCACATGAATATGGTTGTGAACTATATATCTGTGATTTTGATGGAAATACAAAGTAAATAGCATAAAGAAAATACGGCATCTAAAGTTAAGTGCCGTATTTTCATAGTGCCTTAAGTTATCTTTTTTGTTGATAAAATCTTAAAAATCCACGAAATTTAGGTTTATTTTGTATTCTTTTTGATTTTAATAAAGAAAAGTTTATAATAAAGACATGAACATAAAGAAGGTATTACAAAAACGAGATAGTTCCGCGAATAAAGGAACATACAAAAAAACTCTTATCATTGGAGGATCACTTTCATATATTGGATCCATCCTTTTAGCTAGTGAAGGTGCATTAAGAAGTGGGGTAGGTTATGTAACTCTTGGAGTACGTAAAGAAATCTATCCATATGTCGCAGGAAAGATAGAAGAAGTTACTTATAAGATATTAGAAAATGGATATGAAGATATTTATGACACTTATAGTTCTATCGTATTTGGAAATGGAATTGAAAAAGATGAATTTTCTAAAAAACTTTTAAGTGATATTTTAAGTAATTATGAAAAAAGATTAATTATTGATGCCTCAGGATTAGACTTATTAAAAGAAATTGGTTTAGATGTTTTAAAAAATAGTAAAGCTCAAATAATTGTAACACCCCATATGGGAGAATTTACACGCTTATTTGAAATTGATATGAAAAATAAAACCCCAAAAGAGAAAGAAAATGAATTGATAAAACTCGCTAATGAATATAAGGTTGTTATTGTCTTAAAAGACGCAGAATCACTGATTAGTGAAGGAAAACATATTTATAAAATTAAATGTGGAAATGCAGGGCTTGCTAAGGCAGGTTCAGGTGATGTTCTTGCAGGCTTACTCGGAGGATTATGTGCCTTTAGTACTGCTTCAACTTATGAAATTAGTTGTGTAGGACATGAAATATTTTCTTGTGCCGCGGATAGATTAAAAGAAAAATTATCTTTACATTCTTTTAAAGCATCTGAAGTAGCCTATGAAATAGGAATTTATTTAAAAGAAAAAAAGTATTAAGATGAAATATCTTTTATTGGCTACGAATAATTTAAATAAAGTAAAAGAGATGCAATCTTTTTTTAAAGATTATGATATTACTTTATTGAGTTTAAAAGATGTAAATATCATTTCTAATCCAGAAGAAAATGGTACATCTTTTAAAGAAAATGCTTTTATTAAAGCAAGGGATGTTGCTTTAAAAACCACATATCCTGTTTTAAGTGATGATTCAGGATTAATGATTCATGCTTTAAATGGGTTTCCAGGAATATATTCCTCTAGATTTATGTTAGGAAAATCATATCAAGAAAAATGTGAAGCGATTTTAGAAATGATGAAAGCTCAAGAAGATAAAAGTGCTTCATTTATCTGTAATCTTTGTTTGATGAATGTAAAAGATGAACCTCTTTATTTTGAGGGTAGACATGATGGGAAAATTGTTCCTCTTGATGGTAAAGGGGGATTTGGTTATGATCCTATCTTTTATTCAAATGAAAAAAAGATGACATTTGCAAAATTACCTATGGAAGAAAAAAATCTTATTTCTCATCGAGGAAGAGCTTTAAAATCATTAATCACCTATTTGGAAAACAATAAATTTTTAGGTAAAAAACGGTAAAAAACTACAATATTTGACATGGTTTAACAAAAAGAACCTATGCTTTTAGCATAAGAATAAAAAAGTCTATTTTTATCTTTTTGCATAGTAAAAAAGAAGTGCTATAATGAAGACAATAAACGAGGAACAAAAATGATTCAATGCATGATTTTTGATTTAGATGGTACTTTATTAAACACGATTGAGGACATCACGGATGCGATCAATCAAGCATTTCATAATTATGGATATAATACTTCTTTTACAATGGAAGAAATTAAAAATTTCATTGGAAGTGGAGCAATTACTTTAATTAAACGTGCCGCGGAAAAAATAGAAGTTGATGAAAGTGAAGTAAATACAATCTATCAAGAGTATTGTAGAATTTATAATTTTAACCGCACAGCAAAAACTAAACCTTATCCTATGATGATAGAAACATTGACTAAATTAAAGGAAAAAGGAGTACATCTTGCAGTGTTATCTAATAAACCAGATGAAGATACTAAAGCTTGTGTACAATATTATTTCCCAAATATTTTTGATATTGTCATTGGACAAAGAAAAAATGTTCCACTTAAACCAGATCCTAATGGAGTATTTGAAATACTCCATGAATTACATATTTCTAAAAAAGACGTTTTATATATTGGGGATATGAAACAAGATCAATTAACCGCGGAAAACTCTCATGTACAATTTGTCGCATGTTTATATGGATTTGGAAAACTTGAGGATTTAAAGGACGCTAGTTTATCGATTCAGCATGTTGAAGATCTTCTTTCATTAATTGGAGATTAATTATGGTAGTAAGAAGTATTTTATTTGCCTTTGAGGATACAAAAGATTTAGCTATTTATATGGCTAAAAATTTAATTGGTACAATCGATGTCGAGGATTTAACTAAAGATAACCCTCATATTGATATGATTCCTTTTCATTTTGTTATCTTTTTAATGAATCCTAGTAAAGAAAATCAAAATATATTCTTTACTAAATTAAAACAATATGAAAAGTATTTATCTCTTAAAGAAGTATATTTATGTTTAACAAGTAATGAGTCTTTAGAAAAAGGTCTTCCTTCTTATTTTAAAACTATATATATAAATAAGGATGATAATTCCTATATAAACTCTATTAATATAGCATTAGAACAAAAGAAAAATTCTTAAATGAATAATATAAGTTGGCATTAGATAGTAATGTCTTTATTTTCCCCTTTTTACTATAAAAAATTGATGTTTTTTTGGTTAAACCTTTACATCATTTAACATGGAGACTAAAATAAAATTGCGCCGCGAATTTAAAATTATATTGAAAGGGAAAAGATATGAAATCGAAAATTCTAAAAATTTTATCTCTTACACTTTTGAGTGTGAGTTTTGTTTCATGCTCAAATGCTAATGATAGTAGCAGTACTTCGTTAGATAACTCTCAAAATTCAGAATATGTTGGGGTTTCATCTGAAGAAAATATCACCCCATCTGCTAGTTCTGAAGAAGTTTTATTAACAAATGCCACGAATTTGTTTTATAAAACATATGCTTATGATACACACTTAGAATACGCAAGTGATGACGATCCATCAAAATTAGTAACCGTAAATGAGGAGGTTATTTATCAAGATGGTAAAGATGAAGAGCTTGATGAAGCATTAGCAATTAGAGAATATAATGTTAAAGAAGATGGTACTAGAGAATATTCGAAATTGGTAACACGTTTTGTTGATAAAGAAAAAGTATCATTTTACACTGAAAATTACACTTTAGATAATCAAGTGGAAAAAAATTATTTAAAAAACTATAATTCTTTATTTAATTTTGCAGCGTTTAGTCCTTTTTCGGTGTTTAATGCTAATGATTTTGTGAAAAAAGGTGATAAATATGGCCTTGTTGATGAAAAGAAATTTAGTACCATTATTGCACCAATGAGTATGGGACAAAATAAGTTAAACAGCGCCAAAAATGTTGAATTTAAGATGGAAAACGGATGCTTTACTTCTGTCACGGGACAAATAATTCAATATAATAATATTAATGGAATTAGATTTAAAGAATATTCGGTAAAAATAGACTTTAAATATGATAATATAGCTAAAATAGAACACCTTAATCCTTTACCTGTCGATGAAGAACAAAAGAAGATAGAACAACCCTTAATTGAACTTAGTAATAATCCGTTTATTGTAAAAGTAACACTTGATAAAACCACTTATACTTTTTATAAAGCTAAAAGAACAGCTTTCTTGATGTGGAGAAATGAAGGCGAAAATGAGAATGTAATAAAAGAAAATGACATATGGATTAATACTCGATCACTTGATGAAATAAATGCAAATTATTATTTGGCGTATGATTGTTATGATAATAATCTACATTATTGGGATGGAATTCGGGAGAGCGTTAGTCGTGAAGATATATTTCCTAAGTTAGATGCTATTTCAGGAGCGTTCTTTGATTATAAAGATGGCATATATACAAGTAAAAAAATCTTTCCATCATATAATTTTATAGAAAAAATTGTTTCTCCTTATTTTCTTGACTTCTTATCTTTGCAACATGGTGTGGGTGATTATTACGCTACTATGTCTATTAAATTAGAAAATAATCATGTGAGTGAAATATCTGCTAGGGGTTATACATTTAAATTTTCTTCTATTGGAAATGTAACGCTTCCTTTTGGATTTGATGATTCTAAAGTACCAGTTACAATTCCTGATTAAACTTTAAAAATATTTAAAAAAATGAAAGGAAAAGATATGAAAACAAAAATATTAAAAATATTATCATTAACATTCATTGGAATAAGCGCAGTATCTTGCTCTAAAGTTACTAATTTATTAATTAAAGAAAATGCCAATGATTTAGTTCAAAATGAAACTACTTCAATAACTTCTGATGAAATTTTACTAAACAAAGCAATAAGCTATTTTTATGATAATTATTCCTACGAATTTCTTGTTGAATATCGTGATACAGGAATTCCAGAAATAGATAAAGAAAAACCAGCTTATCAATACGTTGAATATGATTATACATACCAAAAAAACGAAAAAGAAGAAATACATTATGGGGAAACATTTGTAATTATGGATGGACAACGTATCCCATACACTTCGTTGCAAGTGTTTTATGATGATGAAACGGGTTGTCCTTATGTTGAAAATCTTGAGATGAATAATACTATAACAAAGACTCTTTCTCCTGCTTCGTTATATTCTTTAGTTAGTCCATTTTCTCTTCTAAATCCTTCTGATTTTGAAAAAAGTGGTGAATATTATGTTTGCACTAATGAAATAAAATTTTCTTTTATGGAAAATTTGGGAATCTTTAATCATTTGCTCGGTGCAATACCTATGACAGATTTACAATTCAAAATAGAAAATAATCATTTTGTTTCTGCAACGGGTAATGTAATTATGTCTTCTGGCTATGGAACGACCAATAAGCGTTCTTTTAAGATGCCGTTTACTCTAACTTTTAAATATGATAATTTACAAAAATTAGAACATTTAACACCTTTATCAGAAAATGAAGATCAAAAGAAATTAACTCAAGCCTTCAAAACTTTGGCAGATTCAACATTTACAATGGAAATTCAAATTAATGGAAAAAAATATAAGTATTTTAAAGCAGAAGATAGTGCATTTATGATGAGTCGAACTATTAACGATAATGAAAATGCATTAGCTAATGGTGATATATGGTTAGTTGATTATCAAAATAATAATAAAATAAATATGATTGAGGTAGTGGATGCTAGTAATAATGTTTGGCGTGTTCGCGATAATTATAATGATCGTCGTAATGATATTTCACCACATTGTAGTGATATTTCAGGTACAAATTTTGATTATAAAGATGGCGTTTATACATTAAGGAATATTTTAAAAGAGGGCCAACTTATAAATTATTTAATTCCTAGTGTGTTTAAACAGTTACTGCCTTATAGTCAATCATCTTACTTTGATGTTAAAGTTAAATTAAACAATAATCAAATAAGTGAAATATCCGCGGGTGATTATGTCTTTAAACTTTCATCTATTGGAACAACAGAACTTCCTTTTAATTTAGATATATCAAACATCGAATTCTGAGACTTAGATTATTAAACTTTAATAAAATCTATAAGGAGGTGTTTAAGCATCTCCTTTTTCTCACTTTTGTCTAAAACATAGAAATCGTATGAAAAAAAGTCAACTCCAGCATAAAATTTCATTAATTAAGGTCATCTTAAGGGTTAGTATCTTTTCATTTTTAAAAAATAATTTTATAATGTTTTTAGGAAAAGCATATGATTCTATAT
>CANQTY010000030.1 GCA_947626895.1 uncultured Bacilli bacterium | reverse complement strand
GAGTATACTATGGAAAAAGACGCTGAATTAAAAATGAAACTTGATACAGTAGATAGTCAAGAACTATATGAATTAGGATGTGCTTATTTTTTAAAAGAAGATTATAAAAAAGCCTTTCATTATTTTAAAAAATCTAGTGAATTAGGAAACATCCATTCTCAAGTAAATCTAGCAATACTTTATTATTTTGGAAAAGGTGTAAAACAAAATTTTACAAAAGCTCTTTATAATTTTAGAAAAGCTAGTTTACAAGATGAACCAGTTGCCCTTTATTATTTAGCTCTTTCTTATTTAGAGGGAATTGGTGTAAAAATTCATGTCTCTAAAGGATTAAAATATTTGCAAAGAGCTGCACAACAAGGATATTATAAAGCTTTATCTTTATATGGAGATTTATATTCAAAAGGAATCTATGTAGAAAAAGATTTATCTTTAGCTGAGACATATTATCAAAAATCTAGTGAAGAAAAGAAAAAGTTAAGGAGTAATTATGAAAAAAGAAGTAAAAAATGACATCAATTTAAATCCAGAAGATAAAGATGAACAATATGCATTAGGTTTATATTATCTTGGAGAAAATGGGGGTAAAAGAAATTTTGCTAGATCTTTTGAATGGTTTAAAAAGGCTGCAGATCAAGGACATATTGAAGCAACATACCATGTAGGATTTCAGCTTTTAAAAGGGAAAGGTATTAAAAAAGATTATGAAAAAGCAAAAGAATATCTTTTATTTGCCTCCAAATTAGGAAGCGCTGATGCGATGTATCAATATGGTTATTTGCATTTATTTGGAGAAAAAAAGGATTTTAATCGTGATTTAGGTTTTGAATATATTGAAAAAGCTGCAGAATCAGGTAGTGTTGATGCTCAAATGTACATGGGAAAAAATTGTAATGCTATATTTTATGGTAAAAAAGACGGTAAAAAGGCTTTTTATTGGTATAGTAAAGCCGCGAATCAAGGAAATAGTGAAGCTCAAACCATAATAGGAAAAGATTATCTAGAAGGAACAGAAGTTAAAAAAGACTATAATAAAGCTATTTTTTGGTTTACTAAGGCTTATAGAAAAGAAGATATAACCGCGCAATACTATTTAGGTAAATGTTATATGGAAGGTAAAGGTGTGAAACAAGATATCGATAAAGGTTTTGCTATGGTCGAGGATGCTGCGAATAAAAACTGTCCAGAGGCACTTTTTTTACTATCGTATTGTTACCAATGTGGTGTAGTAGTTAAAAAAGATGAAAAAAAGGCAGATGAATTAAGAAAAAAGTACGTCGATGTAATCTTTGCTCAACCCTTTGAAAAAATTACTTCTAGAATGAAAAAGAAAAAAGATACAAAAGGAGAACATAAAGATGATTAAATTAGGTGAAAATCCCTTAGATGCTACAACTGGAGAAGAACAATTTGAGTTGGGATTAAGATATTATCGTGGTTGGTTTGATGTAAAAAAAGATATTGCTAAAGCTATCTATTGGTTTACAAAAGCCGCGGAACAAGACTTTAATTTAGCTTTTTTTTATTTAGGAAATTGTTATTTTTTTCAAAAAGGTTTTAAAGATTATGAAAAAGCTGTTTATTGGTGGTCTAAGGGAAATGAGCATAATGATGCTGGTTCAATTTATTATCTTGCGAATTGCTATCATTTTGGAAATGGAGTAGAAAAGAATCAAGATATCGCTTTTACATATTATAAAAAAGCTGCAAAATTAGGACTCAAAGATGCGCAATATGTAACAGGTAAATTCTATAGTTTTCAAGGAAATCATAAAACAGCCTTTTCTTGGTATTTAAAAGCTAGTGAAAAAGGTGATATTGATGCCATAAGAGAAGTAGGAATAGCATATAAATATGGAATCGGAGTGGGTGAAGATTTACCTCTTGCGTTTCGTTATTTAGAAAAGGCTGCAAATCGGGAAGATAAAATTGCTCAATTTGAAATTGGTGATTCTTATATGAAGGGATTAGGTAGAGCAATCAATTATAAAAAGGCCTATACTTTTTTCCATAAAGCTGCAGATCAAAATGATGAAGAAGCGATGAATTTATGTGGTGAATTTTATGAACAAGGTTTAGGTGTTAAAAAAGATATTCAAAAAGCAAAGGAATGGTATAAAAAGGCCGCGGAAAATGATAGTCCTATAGGTGCATATAATTACGCGCGCTTTTTCCAAAATGGAATTGGTGTTGATAAAGATGATAAAGAAGCTTTTTATTATTTTGCAAAATCTGCAATTTTAGATGATCCTAAAGGTCAATATGAATTAGCTAGATGCTATGAATTAGGTCTAGGTGAAGAAAAGAATATAAAAAAAGCGATTAAATGGTATAAAAAAGCTTTCAATAATGGAAATAAAGAAGCGAAAATTCGTTTAGAAGAATTAAAAAAAGTAAGTAAGTAAAGGAGTTTTAATGTGGAAAAAGATGCAAGTTTAAATCTAGCAGATTCGAATGAACAATATGAATTAGGAAAGCTTTATAATCAAGAAAAAGATTATCTTAAAGCCTTTTATTGGTGGAATCAATCTGCAAAATTAGGTAATTCTTTAGCACAATATGAATTAGCTAGATGTTATGAATTAGGTAGAGGTGTTAAAAAAAATATAAAAAAAGCACTAGTCTTTTATCAAAGTGCTATGGCATTAGGAAATTTATATGCAGAAAAAAGATATAAAGAAATAAAAAAAGGGGGATAAAAAAGATGAAAGAAGAACAAAATAAGCTCAATTTAAATCCAGAAGATTCTTATGATCAACTTTCTTTAGGTGGTTATTATTTTGATGGAGAAGGTGGAGTAGAACAAGACTATGTCAAAGCTTTTTATTGGTTTAAAAAATCCGCGGAACAAGATAATGTCGATGCGATGTTTTATGTTGCCCTCATGTATGAAAATGGATATGGGGTTCCTCAAGATTATCAAAAAGCTATAGAATGGTATACTAAAGCTGCTGTTCTAGGGGATGCAGATTCTCAATTGAATTTAGCACTTTTGTATGATGAAGGAGTTGGCGTTAAAAAAAATATGAAAAAAGCTGTTCATTGGTATATTAAAGCTGCGAAAAACGGAAATGCTCAAGCTCAAAATAATTTAGGTGTTTGTTATTTATATGGTGTAGGAATAAAACAAAGTGATGAAAAAGCTTATCACTATTTTTATAATTCAGCTTATCGAAATAATGTAAAAGCAATAAATAATCTTGGGGATTGTTATTATTTTGGAAGAGGTGTAGAACAAGATTATCAAAAGGCTATTAAATGCTATGAAGATGCTGCAAAACAAGAAGATCCAATTGCCCAAAATAATCTTGGAGATTGTTATTATGATGGATTAGGTGTAACAAAAGACTATAAAAAAGCTTTTGAATATTATTCTTTATCCGCGGGACAAGATTATCGAACAGGTCAATTAAATCTTGCACTTTCCTATTATTTTGGAGACGGAGTAGATCAAGACTATAAAGAAGCAGTTTATTGGTTTAGAAAAGCTGCCCATCAAGAAGATACAGATGCTTATTACTATTTAGGTGAATGTTATCGTTATGGTCAAGGTGTAAATCAAGATGCTTTAAAAGCCTGTGAATGGTATTTAAAAGCTAGTAAAGATGGTTATGATAATGCTCAAGCGGCATTAAGTGAAATCTATCTTTATGGTGATGGTATTAAACAAGATTTAAAAAAAGCATTTTATTGGTGTAAAAAAGCTGTGCTTCATGAAAATGAGCTTGCAATGCTTAATCTAGGGACGATGTATTTTTATGGTAAAGGAACAAAGAAGAATATTCCTGAAGCCATTAAATGGTGGATGAAAGCCGCAGAATTTGATAATTATAGGGCAGAATATCATCTTGCTAGTGCTTATTTAGATGGTGGAGAAGTACATCAAGATTTAAAAAAATCTTTTTATTGGATGAGAAAAGCGGCACGTCATGGTTATGCTTCCGCGCAATATCAACTAGGTTATTATTATTTTAGTGGAGTAGGGGTAGATAAAGATGAAAAAAAGACCATTTTTTGGTGGAAAAAGGCTGCACGTCAAGGAATTCCTCAGGCAGCGACTAGTCTAGGTTATCTATATTCTGAAATTGATGAAGATCCATATCTAAGAAAAACCTTTTATTGGTTTAAAAAATCCGTAGAACTTGATGATCCTGTTGGATATTTAGAACTAGGAAAATTATATTATTATGGCGATGGGGGTAAACAAAATTATAAAAAGGCTTTAGAGTGCTTTCTTAAAGCCGAGGAAGCAGAGTGTGATGAAGTTTATTTTTTTCTAGGTCGATATTATCAAAGAGGAATTATTTATAAACAAGATGATAAAAAAGCTTTTGAATACTTTTTAAAAGGAGCAAAAAAAGATGAATCTGGAGCATGCTGTGAAGTTGGTATTGCTTATGGTTATGGAAAAGGAGTTCGTAAAAATACGAAAAAGGCCCTTTATTGGCTTCATAAAGCCTCCTCGATGGGTGATCAAATCGCAAATATAGAATTAGAACTTTATAAAGAAAATGGAAAATTTTAAGGCGAATACAAGGAGAAGTATATGATGAAAAAAGAAAAGGATATAGAACTTGATTTAAATCCAGAAGATCCTGAAAAACAACTTGCCCTAGGGGAAGAATATCTAGCGGGAATTCTTGTAGAACCAAGTGGCGAGGATGCTTTTTATTGGATTAAAAAAGCCGCGGAGCAAGAATACGCTCCTGCAGAATTTGGTTTATGTTGTTGTTATCTATATGGAATTGGTACAGAAATTGATAATGATGAAGCCTTTAAATGGTGTTTAAAATCCGCGAAAAAGGGACATGGAGATGCAGAATTAACTTTAGGAATCTTTTACATTAATGGTGATATTGTTCCTAAAGATGTGAAAAAAGCTATTTATTGGTGGACGAAAGCAAGTGAACATGGAAATTCTGTCGCCCAAAATAATCTTGGCGATTGTTATCGTGATGGGGAAGGAGTAAAACAAGATATGAATAAAGCTTTTGAACTTTATCAAAAGTCTGCCTCACAAAATTATCCGATTGGTCAAGTAAATTTAGGCTGTTGTTATTCAAATGGTGAAGGCGTAGAAATAAATGAAGAAAAAGCTTTTTATTGGTTTCAAAAAGCTGCCTTACTAGATGAACCTCTTGCGCAAAGTCATGTTGGAAAATGTTATGAAACAGGCTTTGGCGTAAAACAAGATATTAAAGAAGCCATTAAATGGTATAAAAAGGCTGTAAAACAAGATGATCCAACAGCGTTAAATCAATTAGGTTATTACTATATCAATGGAATTGGTGTTAAAAAAAATGCTAAAAAAGCTTTTGAGTATTTTTCTAAAGTTGCCGCGCAAGGTTTTCCTGAAGGCATGACTAATTTAGGAAAATGTTATGATTATGGTGAAGGAACAGAAAAAGATATAAAAAAGGCTTTCTCTTTATATCTTGAGGCTGCAAAACTCGGTTATGATGAAGCACAATATTTAGTCGGTATGAGTTATTATGAAGGAATAGGGACAAGAAAAAATATTTCTAAATCCATTTCTTGGCTTGAAAAAGCTGCAGAACAAGGAAACGGAGAGGCTCAATTTAGTTTAGGAAATTATTATTCTGGTTTCGAGGGAGTTAATGATGACCCAGATCAAGAACAAGCCTTATTTTGGTTTAAAAAGGCTGCAGAGCAGGGACATATAGGAGCTCAAATGGCTTCAAGTGTTGCTTTACTTTTAGGCTATGGTGGACAAGTTGATTTAGAATTAGGTTTTAAATATCTAGATGAAATAAGTAAATCTAATGAAAAAGCAAAAAAACAAGTTGCAGATTTAAAAAAACAATTGAATAATCTTTTAAAAAAATAGGATGAAATTATTATGTTAGACAAAGAAATTTATGAAGTAGAAGATGGGGTATTAGTGGGTTATCATGGAAATAGAGATAAGATTATTATTCCTGGATAAATTAAAAAAATTGATGATTGTCTTTTTGAAGAACTTGATGAGGTAAAATCTGTCATTATTGAAGAAGGTGTTGAAGAAATTGGAAATTATGTATTTTCTTGTTGTCATGGCTTAGAAAAAGTTGTTTTACCAAATTCCCTTATTCGAATAGGAGAAGGTGCTTTTGAAGATTGCTATTGTTTAGAACGAGTGGTTCAATCTCAAGATAGTAAATTAAAATATATTGGAAAGAGAGCATTTTTTGAGTGTGAAGTATTGAGAGCACTATTCATTCCTAAATCAGTAGAAACTATTGGAGAATCTGCTTTTGAAGGATGTTTTTACTCACTTAGCTTATTTTTTGAAGCAAAAGAAATTAATGAATTATTTATGAAATCTGAACTTTATATGAAATATATGAGATATTATTTAGATTGTAATAAGAATAAATTTGTTATCCAAGATGACTTTTATTTTAATCTTTTAGAAAAATATCATTCTGCAATTTTAGCCCGTTATAATGGGGAAAAAAGACGTGTAAGAATTCCTGAGAAGATTACATATAACGATAAAACATATGTTGTAGATGAAATTAAAAGTAATGCTTTTAATTGCAACTTTTTAGAATATGTAACGATTCCAAAAAGTATTACTTTTATTGAAAAAAATGCTTTTGATGCTTTGCGTTCTAATTATATAATTAATTGTGAAGTAGATAAGATTCAAGAACATTGGGATAAAGATTTTAATCCTAAAGGTTTTCAAATGAATTTTAATGCAAAAGATAAGAATCAATTTGTCGTACAAAATGATTTTCGTATCTTTTTAGAAGAAGATAAGGCCAAAATCATAAAATATGTAGGAAATGAAAGAAGAATTAATGTACCAGAAAAAGTTACAATTAATGACAAAACTTATGAAGTAATAGAAATAACTAGGGGTGCCTTTGAGAGTTGTGATAATGTAAAGAGTATATTTATTCCTCGTAGTGTTAAAGTAATAGAAGCAAAAGCTTTTGCTTCTTGTTCTTCTTTAAAATCCATTTATTGTGAAGTGAAAACTGAGCCTATGGGGTGGGATAAAGAATGGAATATTGAAAATGTTCCTGTCATATGGGGGCAAAAAGATAGATAACTTATTTTAATAGGTTTAATAAAGATAATAAGGAAAAAATATGAAAAAAGAAGATAAAGCTATTTCAAAATTGGATATAAGTAAGAATAGAATTAATGTAAATAACCCTAAAGAACTTTATCAAGCAATTCTAGATGGAAGTGATTTTGAATCTTTAGTTTTTGATAAAAGAATGGGTGAAGCAATCTATGAATACTTATCAAAACAAGAAGATAATGAAGTTACTTTCTATATCTTAGGCTCTTTATATTATTATGGAATAGGTGTAAATAAAGATGTAGATAAGGGGATTTATTACATTAAAAAAGCCGAAAGTTATGGACTTAATAGTGCTAAATCATTTTTAGATAAAAATAAAACTAAATAATTTTGAATATAAGTGAGGGATAACTATGGATTATTTAAAGAAAATAAATGTGAATAGTGTAGATGAATTTTTAAAATATTTACTAGAAGGATATCAATGGGATCAATTTATTATTAACGAAGATATATTCGATAATTTAGAACATGATTTATCTTCTTTAGAGGATTCTCCTTTAAAAGATTATGCTTTAGGATGTTTTTACTATTCTTTAGATGAAGATGATATAAGATTTTTAAAAGCTATAGATTATTTTTGCACTGCGACAATAGAAGGACCTATCGGAGCTAATTATTGTTATGCTAGTTGTTTATTAGATAGTCGATTTGGTTATACGAATCCTTCTTTAGCTCTTCATTATTATGAAATTGCCGCGAAAGAAAAATATCCACCTGCAATATATCAATTAGGACTTTGTTATTTAAATGAAAGAGGAGTCGATGTAGATTATAAAAAAGTGATGCAATATTTTGATGAATGCATCCAATATGATTATTATTTAGTCTATTATACTTTAGGTCGTTGTTATTATTTTGGTTTCGGTGTGCATCAAGATTTAAAAAAAGCTTTTTCTTATTTTATGGAATACGAAAAACGCCTAAAATTAAGCAAAAATTAAAAGAAAAAGAGTCACTATGAATCTAAGTGCAAAAATATTAATGAAAAAAATTTCTAAAAAATCATAATTTGCAAACGTGATATGGAAAAGTCTTATTTATAGGTATTTTTTGCAAATTATGATTTTAAAAGAAAAAGAAACTGAAGATAAACCTATAAAGAAAAAAATAAACAAGAAAAAAAGAAAAAGAAACCAATGACACGTCTTTATGCTCCCCTACTTTAAGATATAGAAAAAAGAAGTAACTACTTTAAGATAAATAAAGTAAAATTTTTAGAATAGAAATAACAATTCAATATTTTTACTTAGGCGATTTTTTAGTCGTTATCTTTTATTATTTACAAAATTTTATCTTTATACTTTCAATGACTCTTATCATTAGATCTTTTATGAATGTATAATTGGGGTAAATAAATTAGATAATTATTTATCACTGGAAAGCTTTAAACATTCATTACAAAATCAACGAGCTAAATCTTTAGTTTACTTTTTAAATATTCCTCGACAACTTCAATCCTGTATAACGCTGTATATCTTTTGCCTATCATATTTTTATCCCTCTTGTAGCTTATCAAATCTGGATAAATCTATGTAGTATGGAAATCTTTGAAGCTTACTTTACTTCCCTGGAGTGAAAATATCAAAGAGAAATTTAAAATAGTATAAATTTCATCCGATTAAACTCGGGGAAAAATGAGTTTTGTCGGGGGATTTTTAAGTAATAATTCGGAAAAACCGATTTTAGTCGGGGGATTTTACAATGAATCGGGGGGATTGTATCCTTGAAGTTTTTTAATGGAAAAATTAGAAATTATTTTTTCTTGGTTTTGTCATAGGGGAATCTTTGAAGGTTACGATTCTATTTAAAAAGCAAATATTTCGACAAAATTTAGCATAAAATTAATTTATCTTGACAAAAATCAACGGGGGGGGGGTATAGTAAGCAAGTAATTTGTGTTTGGCAAATTACTTGTAAAACGTACATGGTGATAGCCATTGTACGTAGGAGGAGTCATGTGAAAACAAATATTTTTAAAAGAAAAAATATTGGTGGCGTACTTACACTAGCGATGACGTTAATGCTGTCACTTTCAGTCCTTTTGAGTATGACACCCAGTAGCACGACGTATGGCGAACGTGAAAATAATGAAAATTGGGTAACGATTGGAGAAATCTATAATGATGAAGCTGAAGCGTTTGACGGAGATAGGATTATGGATCTCATCAAAGCGCTCACGGGGGAGAGGTTTTATAGCTCCTTGAAGACGGCTGCTAAAGAGAAAAAAACATCTGCCGATTTTCGCTCGATAAATGATAACAAAAATGTTTCAGTGTATTTTGGCGGTATTAAGTGGGATGCCGTGTATCTTACAACGGCGGAGTATAGTGGCGAAAACACTAAAGCAGGCGATATCATACTCGACTTGTGGCGTTCCTCAGATACGCTTATTGCTTCGACCCAAACAGAAGTTCATGATGTCGCAAGCTATGCATACTTTTGGTGTGATAGAAGCACCGATCTTGCTTACCCCTCGAATATGTATTCCACGAGTGTTATCCGCGTGGAAATGTTGAATGCGGGCGGGCAATATTCTCAAAACAGTTCGATAATGAAGGCGTACACTCAAAACAAAGATAACCAATACGCTCGCTTTACGATGAGCAAAAAGCAAGGCGTTGAGAACAGTTTAACGGAGTATCTTGCCAAGCCTTCTGAGGTGGGGTATCAAGAAAAAGAATACGACGAAGAAATAATGAAGTCGTTCTACGGACCAGCGGAAAAAGATGGGTGGGAAACAGGAGTAACATATTATTATTTTCCCAATGACGCATATGGTACGCTAGACACAAGCGATGATGGTCCAAAGTGGTATGATGTAGGCACCAACATGGACTACAGCAGTAAGGGAAATGAAGAAACGGCATACAATGCGTGGAAAAACGACTATCTCTGGCTTCCATCCCTAACGGAAACGGGTATGTCTAATGGTGGTCAAGATGGTGTTGGCGATGGCGTGTGGGATACCGATGCGATTCTTAGAAGCGCGAAAAGCGGCCTTGGAAAGAGCTATTGTTGGCTCCGTTCTGGCGAGGCCTATCGTGCAGATCGTGCATATCTACTCGATGATTCTGGCAATCGTAATCAGCTTGTCGTGAGCGGAGACACTTCTGGGCACCAAAAAGGCTGTGGGGTACGTCCTGCGCTTCATTTGAATTTAACTGCTGCTGCAGAAATGGCTATACTTGATAAAGATAATTGGACGGGTGATACAAAAACCTATTCTCCTAATGGCGTAACATGGGAAATTTTAAATAGTGACATGATAGAAATCTCTTCTGCCGAGGGAAGTGGCGATGAAGCAAGCTGGTGGGACTCAGAAAACCATATCATTACGGCTAATAAAGTTGGCACATATGAACTACATGTTAAGCCAAAATCTGGAACTACATGGCAAGACGGAACTCATGATGAGATTACTGTTCCATATATTGTCGAGCCCGATAACATGAGGGTGATATTTAATAATGGGTTACAAGGAGAGTTTAATAACGAAAAACTAGAAAAACGTCGAGAAGTTTATTATAGCTCAGGTGCATCAATTGAACTCAAATTGCCCGATCCGATGGATAAAAGATTTCCCATTAGTTGGAAAGATGTTTGGAACGGCGACCTTAAAGATAAAATCGATATAAAATATATTGTAAAGAAATATACTGAAGAAGAATATGATTCTGCTACAGTAAATCGATATCTTATTGACTTAACAGCAGGACGACAAACTGACGAAGAGTGGAAGGATTATGATAATCTTGACGAAGCAAATAAGACTGCTAATGAGCCACTAGTTCATTATGCTGTATTTTTCAAAGCAGTGGATATCGAGGGTAACCACAAGCCCTGCTATGACTATTTTGAAGTTCATACCATAGCAGAACATTTAAAAATCACTTTGACCGATGCAGCAATGACAAGCTTAGAAAATGGCGTGGAGTATGGCGATGTTGCTCACACACAAGAAGCCTTCAAAAAAGACATCATTAGTGGTATTGAAAAAGTTATGGCAACTGGAGCAGGGGTAGGAAACTCCGATGTAGATAGAACTAAATCATTCATTGATAATATCGATCAATTTAAGTTCTATCTTCGTAAAGATAATTCTATTTTAGAGGGTAACGTTGAAGATGATGGTGTAATTTATACCATTGAAGATGATGGTATCTATCTACATGAAGATGATTCTTCTTCGACGGCTATAGATAACTTACCACTTGGTACCTATCATCTCTATGTTGATGTTAAAAATGAAAATGCTTCAAAATATATCACGCTTGAATGGTCAAATGGTAGACCTCAATTCAAGGTTCTGCCTAGGAAAATAAAAGTTTCATTAACCTTCTCTAGCATGATTTATGGACAAGAACCCATAGATTGGGTGACGGCAAAAGCAACTCGTGCTTCAGAGGGTAAAGATGGAACTTGGTATGCCCAAAATGAGGCTATGGGAGATGATGATCTTGATATTCTTGATCTTTCCTATATTCTACAAGAAACAAACGAAGCACCAAATAAAACTACATCCGCGGGTACCTATACCGTCTTACCAACGTGCTCTAATAATAACTACGATGTGGAATTTTTAAGCACAGGTAGCGATAATAATCTTACTTTCACAGTGAACAAAGCAACCTATGATATGTCGAGTGTGAGTTTTAGCGATATAACGGTGCCATATGATGGTGAAGAACATAGTATCGAAATTACAGGAAATTTACCAAACGGAGTTAGTGTGACTTATGAAGGTAATGGAAAGAAAGAAGTTGGCACATATACGATAGTAGCTACTTTTAAAGGCGATGAGCAAAATTATAATGCCATTAACTCGATGAGTGCAACTTTGACTATCGTGAAGACGGATAGTCTTGTGAAACGTCTTGAATACACATTCCCTAGTAGCAATCAACCAAATGTGATTGTTGAAAGCATGAATGGATTTGATTCCACCATGAAACTTATATGTGATGGAGTGGATAATATTTCGCGTACATTCATGGCGTGGGAAAATGACGAAATCTCATATAAATACACTTTAAAAATGATGAAAAATGACGAAGATATTCCATTTAATGGTAAAGTGACTATTCGCTTACTCATCCCCCGAGAATTAAAAGACAAAGATTTTGCCTTACAAAATATCGATGGAGAATCGCTTAATTACACACTTGATGGAGATTACGTTGTCTTTGAGACAGAAGGAGTTTCATCGTATGTATTTACAATGGATGGGATGGCTTTCTTACCGATGCTTTATTCTGCTGCGCTCATTTCTATATTGAGTATAGGAACACTTATAGTTACCGCGGTAATCATAAGAAAATATCAAAGAAGTTCTAAGTAAGAATATCTTTATATAAATATCAACTATATCTTTTCTTTACTTTCTTGATAAGAAGATGAAGGAGTACTTATCTTGAAAGATCAAAAAAATTAGAAACTATAGTGATTCTTATAGTTTAGAGAGATATAAGAATTAACTTCTAAAGAAAATTAAAACTCCTAAAAAAATTAATTGATATGAATAAGATTTATTGTTCTCTCTAACATGAATTTTACAAATATCTTACAAGGAGATTAAAAAATGTTATTTGTCAATTCAACAGAGCTCATTGTATTATTAGCAGTGTGCGCAATTGCTGCGGCGTGTTTTGTTGCTGCAATGATACTTTTATTCATTGCTATTCATAATCAAAGGAGAGCTCAAAGTCCAACACGAAAACTTTTGGAAATTAAAGCAAATTATGAAAAAGTTAAAGTGGAGTTTTCTTTCGGGGAAGAATTTAATTGTAAAGATTTAATTGTTGATGCTATTTATAATCTTAAACCTAAAAAAGAAACGATTTCTCAATTTGATGTTTTAACGGAAGAGGAATATACTCATCTTGCCGACCTAGGGGGCATAAATGGGCTCTATGTGATTAAACCAAATATGGAAGAAGATGGTAAAAAAATGGTCATTATTCGCTATAAAGATAAAGTAACTTATTATCCTATTAACGTTTTAAAAGGCGAAGAAATGAAAGATGAAGAAGTTAAAGATGAGCCAAAAGATGAAGAAGTTAAAGAACATGAAGATGTCGAGGATATTGAATCATTTGATAGTGTATTACATTATAATAAAAGTTTTATGGCCAAATATATTCAATCAAGTGATGAAATAAAGAATTGGTATACAAAACTTAAAAATGAACTTCTTTCTTATAAGAAAGTTAAAGCTCGAATGAGTTTTAAAAGAGAAACTTTTCACTTAGGAAGAGAAGTTGTTGCTCGCTTTTCCTTTAGAGGTAATACACTTTGTGTTTATCTACCTTTAAATCCAAATGATTATGCAGAAAGTAAATATAAAGTTGAAGATGTCTCGGATATTACATCTTTTGCTGATACTCCGTGCATGTATCGTTTAAAAAATGAAAAACGTGTTCGCTATGCACTCAATCTTCTTGCAATAGTTTTAGAAAAAATGAATGGAATCCGTATGGATAATTATGTCACAAAAGACTATTATTTACCTTATGAAGGAATGATGGAGTTAATTAACAAAGGACTCATAAAACGTGTTATTAAAAAGAAAGAAGATGAACCAGATTTTCTAAAAGAAGATTCTAAAGAAAAAACTCCTATTGAGGAAGATAATACTTTAGATGAAAAAGAAGTTACTCCAAGTGAAAATGAGGAAGATAATTTGCCCTTGGATGATGAAGAATCTAGTGATAAGAAAAAAGAATAAATTCTAGACATAATTTTAATTATGTTTTAAAAGAAATGATTAAAGACTAGTTTAAAATTAGTAAATCATTTCTTTTTTCATGAAGCAAGGTTGATTCTTTTTAAATGTACTTGCTATCGGCTTTCAATACTGCTTTTTAGTGAGTTTTTCACTATAAAAAGTACTTTTTCTATATCGCGTTTGCAAATTATGATTTAAAAGAAAAAAGATACTTTACTTAAAAAATTAGATTTGCTATAAATTAAATAGATGGACATTTTAAGGGGATAAAAAAGATGGAAATTATTTATGAAAAAGTCAAAGTAAATACCGCAAAGGAATTCTATGAAAAATTAATAGAAGGATATCTTTTTGATAACGTTTTATTAGATTCTACTTTAGATGAAGAATTATTTTCTTATATTTCATCTCAAGAAGATAGTCCATTAAAAAGTTGTGCTTTAGCTTATTGCTATTATTATGGTCGGGGAGTAAAAGTCGACGATACTTTAGCAAAAAAATATTTTCTTCGTGCTGGAGAATATGATTATGTAGATGCTTATTTTCCTTTAGGATTTATGTATTATATTGGTTTAGAATCAAGAAAAAATTATAAAAAAGCATTTTATTGGTTTAAAAAAGCCTCGAAATACAAGATTACTATAGGAAGACTTTATCTAGGATATTGTTATTATTATGGTCGAGGAGTAGATAGAGATTTAAAAAAAGCAGCGCGTTTATTTTTAAAAAGTGCACGCGAAGGAAATGTAGGGGCCTATTATCAATGTGGAAAAATCTATTTGTATGGCGAAGGTGTGTGTAAAAATAATAAGCTATGTATCTATTGGTTAAAAAAGGCAGTCGAAAAAAATCATCTTGATGCTTATTGGCTTCTTGGAGAATGTTATTTTTCTGCAAAAGGAATAAGACAAAATTATAAAAAAGGCTTTGAATTAGAAAAATATGCTTCTGATCATGGCCATCTAATGGCAAAACTTAGAGTATGTTCTTGCTATTTTACTGGTCAAGGCGTAGAAAAAGATAAAGAACAATATCTTAAATTAAAACAAGAATTAATGGAATTCGTTTCATAAAAAAAATTGGAGGTAAAAAAATGGGATTAAACAAAGAACAAATTGAAATTTATGACGAAATTGAACAAACGCGAAAGGATTTATATAAAAATCCTAAGCTAGACACCTTATTTTTTGAACTTACAGATGAATGCAATTTAGCTTGCCTTCATTGTGGTAGTTCTTGTTCTCCTGAAAAAAGAACAATGTTACCTAAAGAATATATCTTTAAAACTTTAAAAGAAGTTAAAGATGCTTATGGTAGTGAAATTTTTATTGCTCTTACTGGAGGGGAACCTTTATTGCACCCTGATTTTTTTGAAATTGTGGATAAAATTAATGAATTAGGTTTTAGCTGGGGCATCACCACGAATGGAACTTTAATTGATGAAGAGATGGCAAAAAAACTTGAAAATCACCATATGGGGTCGATTTCAATTAGTTTAGATGGTTTAAAGGAAGAACATAATAAGTTAAGAAGAAATTCTTTTGCTTTTGATAAAGCTGTTAAGGGTATCCAAAATGTTGTTCAATATACTAAAGCCATTAGTATGGTTACAACGGTCGTTTCAAAATTAAATATTCATTCATTACAAGCAATTTATGATTTTGTTCTCACATTAAATGTTAATCATTTAAGATTAATTAATATTGAACCGATTGGAAGAGCAAAAGATGAAAAGGAATATTTATTAGATTATCAAGAAATGGATGAGTTATTAGAGTTTATTAGAATTCATCGAGTAAATAAAGATAATAAGATGCAAGTCACGTATGGATGTTCTCATTATGTGGATATGTATGAAACTTTAGTACGAGATAATTATTTCTTTTGTACTGCTGGTTTATCTGTGGCTAGTATTACCGCGGAAGGAAATATTGTTGCCTGTTTAAATATTGATCGTTATCCGATTTTAAACCAAGGAAACGTTAAAGAAGATTCTTTTGTTAAAGTTTGGGAAAATGAATTTAAAGTATATCGTAAAGATCGTAGCGCCCAATGTGGTGAATGTAAAAAATGTAATTATCGTCTAGCATGTAAAGGCGATTCAGCACATACATGGGATTTTATGCTTAATGAGCCGAGATATTGTTTAAGAATGCTAGAAAAGGATTATTGTAATAAAATTCAAGATTTAACTATTGAAAAATTAATTGATAATCCAAATGCATTAGAAGATATATTTTCAGATGATTCAAATAATGTAAAAAATTATGGGTTATTAATGAAAAGCAAAATGATATATCCTGATTTAACAAAAAAAAGATCAACAAAAACTTTTTATTATACTTGCTTATATGGCCCTTATCGTCTATATCAAGAGGATTTGAATGAAAAAGAAAACGAATTTATTGGAAAAGAAACTTTGAAAGAAAAAGATAATGATAATAAACCTATAATGAAAAAGGAGAAAAAAGCGAAAAAGAAACCAAATATTAAGCCTATGCTTCGTCTTTATGGCCCTCCTATATCTAGGAGAATAATTAAGAAAACTAAAAAGCACAGAAGAATAAAGCAAAATTTTGATTAAAAAATAAACTAAATTTTCTTGATAAAGCGATTTAAA
>CANQTY010000029.1 GCA_947626895.1 uncultured Bacilli bacterium | reverse complement strand
AAAAAACAGGCATTTGTTTTTCATAGGATTCCGTGACTCATAGAATCTAAATTTTTTTCGCCAGGAGCCCGTCGCGCAGGGCACCTTGACTTTTTTTAAAAATAATTTTCTTAGTTTATCATAAATCACAATATCTAAATAGTTCATATTTGACATCTTATTATCTTTTATATCAAATTATAATTAGATCATAAAAGGTAATTTTTTATTAGATTTAGTTACTTATGAAATCTAAATAGTTAAAAATAGCTTATATTTAATTTTAATAGAGATTTATTCATCTATCTATTTCATGCTAAATAGTTTAAAATGAGTCTATCAAAGGAGAACTAGTCATGAGTAATAAAAATAAAGCACTACTTTATAGTATCATTGGATTAGGTTTAGAATTTATCAGTTTATTTGTCTTTGGATTTTTGAGCTTAATAGGTCTTATTTTAGGAATTATGGGTTTAAGCTCTTCTTTTAAGGGAAAAAGACTTAATGAAAACACCCTTGCTCCTTTAATTATATCTTCTTTAACTATTGCTTTTGGCGCGGTAGGTTTTATTTTTTATCTCATAAGTGTAATTATTCAGTTTCAACAGATTGGTATATTAAAATAAAAAAGAAAAAAAATAGTGAAAAAAAGCCAATGAACCGTAAGATTTGATTTATTGACTTTTAAAATTAAATTATTTTCTTAAAGCTTTTGTATCGATTTCTTCTTTGATTAATTGAATGAATTCATCAAATGAAATCGATATTTGTTCTTTATGAGCATATAGACGATAAGTAAGGGTATTATTCTTCATTTCTTCATCCCCGATTACAATGGAATAGGGAATTTTTTGAACTTGAGCATCTCTTAAGCGATATCCAAGTTTTTCTTCACGAAGATCTACTTCTGCACGAATCCCATAAGCTTTAAATCTTTCCACTAAATGCTTCGAGTAAGTCTTTTGTTCTTCCGTAGCGACAGGAAGAATCATCACTTGAGTAGGGAATAACCATGTAGGAAGGGCTCCTGCAAAGTTTTCAATTAAGATTCCTAAAAATCTTTCTACGGAACCAAAGATAGCACGATGTAACATCACAGGACGTTTTTTCGATCCATCCGCGTCTACATAAGTTAAATCAAAGCGTTCTGGTAAATTCATATCGAGTTGAATAGTTCCACATTGCCAAATACGATTCATGGAATCTTTTAATTTAAAGTCCAGTTTAGGTCCATAAAAGGCTCCATCACCAGGATTGATGATGAAATCTTTTCCTGAAGCTTTACAAGCTTTAGCAAGGGCCTCTTCAGATTCATTCCAAATTTCAATATCTCCAATATATTTCTTTTCAGGTCTTGTGGATAATTCAATATGATAATCAAGACCAAAAGTTGAATAGATTTGATCAAAGAGCTTTAATAAATTAACCACTTCTTCCTGGATTTGATCTTTTCGAATAAAGATATGCGCATCATCTTGCGTAAAAGTTCTTACTCTAAATAAACCACTTAACGCTCCACTTGCTTCATGACGATGTACTAGACCTAGTTCTCCCACGCGTAAGGGAAAATCACGATATGAATGGATATTATTTTTATAGACAAGCATTCCTCCTGGACAATTCATCGGTTTAATAGCAAATTCTTTTTCATCAATTGTAGATATATACATATTTTCTTTATAATTAAACCAATGTCCTGATACTTCCCATAATTCTTTTGATAACATAATGGGTGTTTGTATAACAACATAACCATTATTACGGTGAATATCTAACCAATAATCTTCAAGTCTTCTTTTTAAATCATAGCCTTTAGGAAGCCAGAAGGGAAATCCTGGTCCATATTCTGAAAACATAAATAATTCTAATTCTTTACCGATTTTTCGATGATCTCTTTTCTTTCGTTCCTCAAGAAGAGAAAGATGATTTTTAAGTTCTTCTTCACTCCAAAAGGAAGTTCCATAGATTCTTGTAAGCTGGGGATTATTGGAATCACCTCGCCAATAAGCACCCGCAAGAGAAAGAAGTTTAAAATGACGGATTTTTGCAACAGATTCTAGATGAGGACCTGCACATAAATCGACAAAATCTCCTTGTCTATAGATGGATATTTCTCCATTTATACCTTGAATTAATTCAATCTTATAAGGATTATCTTTAAAGATTTCTAAGGCTTCTTCTTTTGAGACTACTTCTTTAATGATTTTTTCTCCAGAAGAGGCAAGTTTTGCCATTTCTTTTTCAATTTTAGGGAAGACCTCTTCATTAATCACCTCTTCTTTAAAATCGATATCATAATAAAATCCTTCCTCAATTGAGGGACCAAAACCAAATAAGGCATTCGGGTATAAATGATGAATGGCTTGAGCAAGAAGATGAGAGGTCGAATGATTCAAAACATCATAACTTTCTTTATCTCCTTCTAAAATTAAAGTGAAGTTTCCATCATGACTAGGAATACATCTTAAGTCATAAAGTTCATCATCTAGTTTAAATGCGACGACTTTTTTTGCTAAAGACGTGGAAAGAGATTCTGCAATTTCTAAACCAGTTTTTCCATTTGATTCAATGACTTTACCATCTTTTAATACAAGTTTCATAAGTTTTTCCTCCTTTAATAAATAAAAACGCCCCTTAAAGGACGTAAGATACGCGGTACCACCTTTATTCACAAAATCCTATTTGTGCTCTTGATTTCCTTTAACGCAGGATACGTCTAGTTCTCTAGAGGGCTCCAAAGTGGTATCTTAGGTTTTGTTAGATTTATTTCACCAAATTAAATCCTCTCTAAAGGCTTCCTAAGACGTGTCTTTTTCATAGCCATCCTTATTATTGCTATTTTTTTTAAATCTTTCAATTGAAAAAAGATGAATTGATTATTTTTATCAAAGAAAAGTTATAACTTATGCATGTTATAAAGTTGATATAAATGAATTCTTTTAATTTTCATATGGTTTATGAATGCAAATAAAGCAAAACTAAGGATACTAATTAAAATGAAAATAAAAGCAAATGGAAAGTCCTTAAGAGGGGAAAAAGAGGTAATTTCTTCAATCTTTTTAAAAGCTAAATCCTTTATAAATCCATAATAAATCAAATAAGTTAATAGGATAACTACTAGATAAGATATCGCACTAAATAAGATGTAAAGTTTTAAAATTAAAGTCTTTTTAAATTGTAAGGTGAGTAAAAGATATTTTTCTTTTTGAAATGATTTATTAAGTGTTCGATAAAATAGAAAGCTAGAAAAAATAATTAGTATTTGAAGAATGAATAATAAACTACATCCAATATAAAATATCAAAGGATTCATTATCGATTCTAAAAGCGCTAAATCCTTACATAAATCAAGGATACTAGTTAAAAAAGAAGCTAAAATAAAGCTTAAATTTAAAAATACACATTGTAAAAGAATAAATAAAAATAGATTTAGGATATTGTTTTTAAAAAGAGGGAAAAGAAAATAAGAAATCATTTCTTTAAAAGAGTGATGTACTTCTTTTCTTGAAGAAATTAATTCTTTTGTATTCTTTTGATGGGCCTCTTGAATAAAGCTTAATTTACCATCTTTTAATAATACAATAGAGGCTTCTTTAAAGATTTCTTGATCATGTGAGGCAATTAAAATAATATGTTTACTTTTATGTTTTAAAATGATTTCCCATAATACTTTAATTAGTTCAATATTTAAGTTTGCAAAGGGTTCATCCAGTAACCAAATCGGTTTATCTTCCAAAATCACTCTAGCGAAAGCTAAACGATTTTGTTCTCCTTTAGAAAGGAATTTTGCTTTGCTATTTTTCGTATATAAAATATTTAAAGAAGATAAAACTTCTTCAATTTTTTCTTCATCTTGACAAACTAATTGAAGATTTTCTTTGGTTGTTAAATCTAAAAAGAGATTATCGATTTGATTTAATGTACTTACATCATTTTCTAAATCTAAATGGTCTTCATAAGAAATAGTCCCTTGATCAATAGGTTCAATTCCTTGAATCATATTGAATAATGTTGTTTTTCCTGTTCCCGATGGAGCGTGAAAAATATAAATATTATCAGGATAAAAAGAAAAATCTTGATTCGATAAAATCACTTTTTTTCCAAAAGCTTTATGAACTTGATGAAGTGATAATACACTAGACATGATATAATCCTTTTTTCTTAATATGACGTTTATTAAATAGCATCAAGAATAATGAAGTAATTAGTGTTAATAGAATTGCTAAAAGAATATAGATAAGATAATTAGCTAAATAATTAACACTTAAATGTAGTGATTTCACTTCATAATATGTAATTAATGATACTAAAAGTTCTGAAGCAAAAGGACCTCCAATAGATATTAATATCAATGGAATAGCAATAAAGAATATTCCAATAAAGGCTAAAAATAGAGAAAATCTAGCCATAAAAGATTTACCCATTAAGATAAGAAGAGCAATATTTCTTTCTTGTTTTTTAAAATAAGAATACATGGAATAAATAAATAATAAGGAGAAAATCACTAAGAAAATAATAGATAAAGTCATTGTCATATTTGTACTTTTGGAGATATTTGTTTGATAATAAGCATAATTAAAGAATCCATACTTATAAATTAATGCCGCAAAAGAAGGTAATTCTAATTTATGTAAATCAATATCATCTTCATTCACAATCATATAGGATGGACGCGCGCTTGTTAATCCAGAAGGTGATGGGTAATAATTTTGAATAAAAGTATCTTTTAATTCATCATACCAAGAATCTAAGATGATAAAATCATTTTTATTTAAAAATGTAAATATGGCATTATAAGAACCTACAATTTCATACGTATAAGTTTCATTTTCTAGGGTAAATGAGAAAGATAAATGATTTTTTTCTTTAAGTAGTTGATATAACTCATTATTTCCTATAAGTACTTCATTTTTACTTTCAATACTTCTACCTGAAACAATCTCTACAATATCTTTAGATTCACTATATTTAAACATATTGCTACTCATACCATATGGATACTTTAAATCTCCTTCTTGTGGTTCCATATTGATTGATTTTAAATAGTTAGCAATTGCCCTAGCGGGAGCACCAAAGATTAAACTATCATCATAACTAGATAACATATCCGATTTATAGATTAAAATAGGTGCATCATTTACAAGTTTAGGTGCAATAAATCCGTTTTTAAATGTGTATGTTCCTTTACATATAAAATGATATGTTTTATATGGTAAAATAATTTTTTCGTTAAAGGGAATGATTTCTCTTTCAAAATTATATTCTTCATTAGGGCATACAATATTTTCCGATGGACGATAACAGGGAAAATATACATCCGTTTTTGTATTTTTAGGTAGAGCAATATCATAGTCTACAATTTCTAAATCTTTATATAAACTTTGATATTCTTCGACAAAAGAATAATAAACTTTTTTATCTAAATACTCATCTTCATAAATTCGAATAATATCATCATTTACAGTATATCCATATGGATTGGATTTATCTAAGGTATTATATGAAATTTCTACAAAATCACTAGGTTGACTTTTTACTTCTTGTATATAAGATGTAGGAATATCAATATTACTTAAATTTAAATAGATGAAAGAAAAAAGAAATAAAAATAGTAAAGATATTATTTGAAAAACATAAATGACTTTTTGTTTTTTTAAAGATTTGAAAAAGAAAGTAAATATATGCTTTAAAGAAGATTTATTTTCTTTAGTCTTAACGTCTTTTCCTTTATAAATATATGGAATAGAGTGAAGAGTATTAAAATCAATAATTAAATCTGCATGAAGTTTTGCTTCATTAACATTATGTGTTGTGACTATAACAATCTTTTCTTGAGAAATATCTTTGATACATTTCCATATAATTTCTTTATTTTCTTCATCTAAATTGGCACATGGTTCATCGATTAATAAGATGGGTTTATTGGATAAAAATGCCATTGCTAAAGCAAGGCGTTGCTTTTCACCTTTTGATAATAAGTCAGTTTCTTGATTCAATAGAGAACTAATTTGTAATTGATTAGCAATAGATTGAACTAAAGATAAATCTTTATTGATAAATAATAAATTTTCTTTGACTGTTAAGTTATCAAGAATGTTACTATCCGTGGCTACATAATAGCAAAGATTCTTTTTTATTTTATTTTGACATTTAGTTTCTATAGTTCCTTTGGTTGGCTTTTCTAGACCAAAAATGATATTTAATAAGGTAGTTTTTCCACATCCTGAAGGACCAAGAATAGTTAATAATCCTTGATTTTCTATTGTTAAATTTAAATCATGAAATAGTTCTCGATCAAAACTTTTGCTGAGATTTTTAATGATAATAGATGGGTTTAGACTAGATACCATATACTGCTAAAAGATCCTCCTACTGGCAAAAACACATAGCATAAAGATAATAAACTTTCATCAACAAGAGTAACACTTTCTTGTTTTAGACCATCGCCTTGGTCTCCAAACCAAGTGCAAACTACATTTTCAACATCATATGAAATAGTATAAAAATTACCAACCCAACCAATAGCCATACTATATCCATCTGGACAATACTTGGCTTCATTTTGATCTAATTTTATTTGTTGGTTTAATGTTTTAGATACTCTAGTCTTTGAGGAATAATGATTAGTTTCAACATATTCAAAACCTTTACAAGATGTTGCTTTAATTTCACCACTTAAATTGCCAATTTCGTCGGAATATCCAACATTTGCATAAACAGAAGCTTCCATTTCATATCTAACCGATGTTTGGAAGTATACAGTTTTGCTAGTTATAAATTCATAATAATATGATTGATTTAATGTATAACTAGCACTCCCATTAGCAAGCGCTGTTTTTCCAATAAATGGTGTATGGGCATAGCAACCATGATATTTTGTAATTTTTCTAGGAATATAATGTAAATAGTTTTCCATTATTCCACTCCAATATCGATTTGAATAATAATCATGATTGATATATAAATTACCAAGATTAGTTAATGTATCATTCATACTTGAATATTTATAATCGAACTCGTCAGATAAAGCATTAATGTTAATAGCATTTTGCTTTGATAAATTTTCATTTAAATATATAGGATTTCCATTACAAATAGTATTTGCCAATAAACAAATAGAAAAATAAGATGCAAAAATAAATTTCTTTTTCATTTTTATGAATCTCCTTATGCCTTCATTATAATCTCAATAATTTTGCTTTTCAATATCATTAAAAAACTAAATGAGACGATAAATATAGCTTTTTTCCAAAAGCTTTATGAACTTGATGAAGTGCTAATATACTAGGCATGATATAATCCTTTTTTCTTAATATGACGTTTATTAAATAACATCAAGAATAATGAAATAATCATTGTTAATAGAATTGCTAAAAGAATATAGATAAGATAATTGACTAAATAATTAACACTTAAATGTAGTGATTTCACTTCATAATATGTGATTAACGATACTAATAGTTCTGAAGCAAAAGGTCCTCCAATAGATATTAATATCAATGGAATAGAGATAAAGAATATTCCAATAAAGGCTAAAAATAGAGAAAATCTAGTAATAAATGATTTACCCATCAAGATAAGTAGAGCAATATTTCTTTCTTGTTTTTTAAAATAAGAATACATGGAATAAATAAATAACAAGGAGAAAATCACTAAGAAAATGATAGATAAAGTCATTGTCATATTTGTACTTTTAGAGATATTTGTTTGATAATAGTCATAATTAAAGAATCCATGCTTATAAATTAATGCCGCAAAAGAAGGTAATTCTAATTTATGTAAATCAATATCCTCTTCATCTACAATCATATAGGATGGACGCGCAATTGTTTGTTCGGAAGTTGACGGATAATAGTTTTGAATAAGAATGTTTTTCAATTCATCATACCAAGAATCGGAGATGATAAAATTGTCATCATAGGAATAAAAAGTGTCATAAGAACCTACAATTTCATACGTTTGAATTCCATTTTCTAGGGTAAAAGAGAAAGATAAATGATTTTTTTCTTTAAGTAGTTGATATAAATCATCATTTCCAATAAGTACTTCATTTTTACTTTCAATATTTCTACCTGAAACAATCTCTACAATATCTTTAGATTGGTTATAATTATATATCTCATGACCTATACCATATAGATATCTTGGATCTCCATATGTTCCCTCAATACCAATTGATTTCAAATAATCTTCTATTGAATTTTGAATTGCATTTATATCTAAACTATCATCATAACTAGATAACATATCCGATTTATAGATTAAAATAGGTGCATCTTTTACAAGTTTAGGTGCAATAAATCCATTTTTAAATGTGTATGTTCCTTGATACATAAAATGATATTTTTTATCTGGAAAAAGATCTTTTTCATCAAAAGGAATCATATCATTACTAAATCTATATAATTCATTATCTTCTATATGCATTTCTATAGGACAATAACAGGAAAAATATACATCCGTTTTCGTATTTATAGGTAGAGCGATATCATAGTCTATAATTTCTAAATCTTTATATAAACTTTGATATTCTTCAACAAAAGAATAATAAACCTTTTTATCTAAATACTCATCTTCATAAATTCGAATAATATCATCATTTACAGTATATCCATATGGACTTGATTTATCTAAGGTATTATATGAAATTTCTACAAAATCACTAGGTTGACTTTTTACTTCTTGTATATAAGATGTAGGAATATCAATATTACTTAAATTTAAATAGATGAAAGAAAAAAGAAATAAAAATAGTAAAGATATTATTTGAAAAACATAAATGACTTTTTGTTTTTTTAAAGATTTGAAAAAGAAAGTAAATATATGCTTTAAAGAAGATTTATTTTCTTTAGTCTTAACGTCTTTTCCTTTATAAATATATGGAATAGAGTGAAGAGTATTAAAATCAATAATTAAATCTGCATGAAGTTTTGCTTCATTAACATTATGTGTTGTGACTATAACAATCTTTTCTTGAGAAATATCTTTGATACATTTCCATATAATTTCTTTATTTTCTTCATCTAAATTGGCACATGGTTCATCGATTAATAAGATGGGTTTATTGGATAAAAATGCCATTGCTAAAGCAAGGCGTTGCTTTTCACCTTTTGATAATAAGTCAGTTTCTTGATTCAATAGAGAACTAATTTGTAATTGATTAGCAATAGATTGAACTAAAGATAAATCTTTATTGATAAATAATAAATTTTCTTTGACTGTTAAGTTATCAAGAATGTTACTATCCGTGGCTACATAATAGCAAAGATTCTTTTTTATTTTATTTTGACATTTAGTTTCTATAGTTCCTTTGGTTGGCTTTTCTAGACCAAAAATGATATTTAATAAGGTAGTTTTTCCACATCCTGAAGGACCAAGAATAGTTAATAATCCTTGATTTTCTATTGTTAAATTTAAATCATGAAATAGTTCTCGATCAAAACTTTTACTGAGATTTTTAATGGTAATAGATGAATTTAAAATTTCTTTCATTTTATAAACTCCAAAAAAATATCCTTGATTTATTTTAACTATATTGCTTTATAGGATTTTTTGCAAATTTTTTCACGTTTTTACTTATTCTCTACAAAAAGTTAGTAATCTATATTTCAAAAGACAATTATCTTTTTGAAATTTAAAGAAACTTTTAATATTTAGAAATCAAAAATGGGTTTTATAAATTTATTTATAAAAATAGATTTTAAATTCAAAGTAGTATATAATTTTTCTGAATCGAGGTAACGATATGATTAATAGAATCCATGAAATCGAAAAAGAAGCAGAAGAAAAAATCGCTTCCGCGGAAAATAATGAAGAACTTTCTAAGTTACAAGTATTATATTTAGCTAAAAAGAGTGAACTCATGTCTTTTATGGCTAAAATGAGAGAATTAAAACCAGAAGAACGTGCCTCTTTTGGGGAATTAATGAACTCTGTAAAAGGAAAGATTCAAAATAAAATAGAAGAAAAAAGAAATGCTTTAAAAGATCATGAATTAGAAAAGAAATTAAAAAAAGAAACCATTGATATTACGCTTCCTTATGAAAATGATAGTCGAGGAGCAAAACATCTATTTCAACGAGTTGTCGATGAAGTAAGTGATATCTTTATTGGCATGGGTTATCAAATTGAGGAAGGTCCAGAAGTAGAATTAGATCATTATAATTTTGAATTATTAAATGTTCCTAAAGATCATCCTGCCCGAGATATGCAAGATTCCTTTTTCATTGATGAAACACATTTAATGCGCTCACAAACATCTCCTGTACAAGCACGTGTGATGTTAAGTAAAAATGGAGTGGGTCCCATTAAAATCATCTCTCCTGGAAAAACTTTTAGAAGAGATGAAGATGCCACGCATAGCCATCAATTTGGACAAATTGAAGGATTAGTTATCGATGAACATATTTCCATGTCTGATTTACTAGGTACATTAGAGCTCTTTGTAAAAAAGATGTTTGGAGAAAAGCGTTCTATCCGTATGAGACCATCGTATTTCCCCTTTACTGAGCCCTCAGTAGAGGTAGATATTTCTTGCTTTGAATGCGGGGGAAAAGGTTGTTCCCTTTGTAAACATAGTGGTTGGATAGAAATATTAGGTGCAGGTATGGTTCATCCAAATGTGTTAAGGATGTGTGGATTTGATACAAATAAATATCAAGGATTTGCTTTTGGAGTAGGTATAGAACGTGTTGCTATGTTACGTTATGGAATTGATGATATCCGTCGTTTCTATACAAATGATTTACGCTTTAATAAGCAATTTGATAAGGAGTAACATTATGAAAGTCAGTTTAAATTTATTATCAAATTTTGTCGATTTAAAAGATTTATCCGTGGATGAAATTGCTTCAAAACTCACCTTTTCTGGTCTTGAAATTGAAGAAGTTTCTTATCTAGCAAAAGGAAATCATTTAGTTATTGGACAAATTTTAGAAGTAGAAAATCATCCTGATTCTAATCATCTTCATGTTTTAAAAGTTGATGAAGGAAAATTTGGCATTCATCAAATCGTCTGTGGCGCACCTAATGTAAAAGTTGGTTTAAAAGTGATTGTTGCCCGTGAAAATGCCCAATTAGCCAATAATGTTACGATTAAAAAATCAACCATACGCGGGGTAGAAAGTGATGGAATGTGTTGTTCTTTACTAGAACTTGGTGTAGATAAGTCGCTTCTTGAAGAAAAACAATGGTTAGGGATAGAAGAATTAGATGAAGATGCTAAGGTAGGAAATGAAGAAGTTTTAAAATATCTTGGATTAGATGATGTCATTTTAGATATCAATGTACTTGCGAATCGTTCAGATATTCTTTCGATTTATTCTTTAGCTAAAGAAGTTGGTGCTTTATTTCATCGTAAAGTAAATATTCCTAGCTTTAGTATAAAATCGGATGAAAAAGCTAGTTTTGAAGTTACTTCTTTAACAAAAGGTTGCCCTCAATTTTCTTATCGAGTAGTGAAAGGTATAAAGGTAAATAAATCTCCTTCTTGGTTAAAAAGAGCTTTAAGAAGTGAAGGAATTCGTTCGATTAATAATGTCGTCGATATTGGAAATTATGTGATGTTATTAACAGGTCGCCCGATTCATTTATATGATTTAGATTTATTAAACAATAAAAAAATAGTCGTGCGTGATGATTTTACTTGTGATTTTGTGGCGTTAGATGATAAATCGTATCCTTTAATTCCATCAGATATTGTAATTAGTGATGGAAATACTCCTTTATGTCTAGGTGGAATTATGGGAGCAAAAGTATGCGCGGTTAATGAAAATACAAAAAATGTAGGTATTGAATGTGCTACCTTTTTACCCCATTTAATTCGCCATACATCTTCAAGAATTGGTTTAAGCAGTGATTCCTCGGCTAGATTTATCAAAGGAATTCATCCTGATAATGAAAAAGAAGTAATTGAATTTGTCTCTTATCTATTAAAAGAAATTGCATCTGCCTCTTCTTTTGAAGAACCGATTTATTATGATGTAAGAGAGAAAAAAGAAGAAGTGATTCCTTGTTCATATTCTTATATCAATCATCGTTTAGGGACTTCTTTTACTAGTAGAGAAATGGATGAAGTATTTTCTTCTTTAGATATCAAAATTAAAAAAGTAAATGAAGATGAATTTTTAGCTTATCCTCCGCGTCATAGAATTGATTTACATTGTGATGCAGATTTAAGTGAAGAGATTTTTAGAACGATTGGTTTAGATAAGATTCATGCTTCTTTACCCGTTTCTAAAAGCACTTTAGGAAGTTTAAAACCTCATCAAAAAAAGAAGCGATTAATTAGAGAATATCTTGTCGATTTAGGCTTAGTGGAAACTTTAACTTATACTTTAATTTCCCAAAAAGAAGATCAAGAATATTTCACTTTAAATCATGATGAACCTTGGGTCGTTTTAAATCCTATGACTAGTGATCATCATGTAGTAAGACGTGGTTTAATTTCTAGTATGCTAAATACGATTTATTATAATTATACGCATCAAAATGAAGATTTAGCGCTTTTTGAAACCTCTTTAGTGGAAACAAAATCCTCCTCTTATGATGAACTTTGTATCGCTTTATCTGGTAAAAAAAGTATACGGGGAAATTTAGTTACAAAAGAGTATGATTATTATAGTATTGCAGGGCTTTTTAAAGGCATCATGGATTTATTAGGTATTCAAAAAAGTCGTTATAACATTATGCGTCTTGATGATCCCTTTTTCCATCCTGGAAGAAGTGCCTCAATTTATTTAGGAAAGTCACGTATTGGTGTGATGGGAGAAATTCATCCTTTAATGCAAGAAAAATTCGATTTACCAAGTGTATATCTACTTGATATTAATTTAAGTGCATTATATGAATTAAAAACTTCGCCTTTAAAGATGAATCCAATTTCTAAATATCCTTCTATTACAAGAGATTATGCTCTTGTGGTCGATAAATCTTTATCAAGTATTGAAGTACTGAATGCGATTGAAAAAATCTCTTCTTTAATCGTAGATATTTCTATTTTTGACCGTTATGAAGGAGAACATATCTCTTTAAATCATTATTCTTTAGCGATTCGTATTACTTATTCGACTTTAGATCGTACATTAAAAACAGAAGAAATTAATGAAATAGAAGAAAAAATTTATGAAAAATTATCCTCATTAGGAATTGAATTAAGGAAGTAAGTTATGAAAGAAGTACAAGCGGGTTTTATAGAAATTTATGATGATTTACCTTATAAGATGATTGAAAGAGCAGGGAGAGTCTGTTATAAATCAGAAGATTTAATAAAAGAGGGTAGTGATATCACCTTTACCAAAAAGATCATGTCTTTTAATCATGGAAGTGTATTAGAACATGCTTATGTCGTTTTAGAAGTGACAAGTTTAAATCTTTTTCATCAAATGAAAATCGATGCTCCAAAATTTTTAAATTTTTCTGAAGGGAGTAAACTACTTGTCTCGGGGAATTTTAGAGCTTTTTATGAACTTTATCAAAACTTTAAAAATGACGTATATTATCCTTTATATGCTTATTTAGAATATTTATTTCCTGAAGTTTATCCTTCAACCTATCAAGAATATTTTCGTGGTCATCTATTTAAAAAATTAACAAAAGAAGAAATTTCTTCTTTACCTAGCGAAGAAAAAGATGTACATTTATCGATAACCATCTTATTTACGACAGATCGTGGAGTCTCTCATGAACTCGTGCGCCATCGTATCGCTTCTTTTGCTCAAGAATCTACAAGATATTGTAATTATGCTAAAGATAAGTTTCATCACGAAATTAGTTTTATTAAACCTTTAGGAATTAATGAAAACCAATATCCTATTTGGAAAAAAGCAATGGAAGAAGCAGAAGCTAGCTATTTTACTCTTTTAGAAAATGGAGCAAAACCAGATTTAGCTAGAAGTGTCTTACCCAATTCATTAAAGACGGAGATTGTTGTCAGTTGTGTTTTAAAAGAATGGAAACATATTTTTGCTTTAAGAACAGCATCTAATGCCCATATTGATATTCGCACACTGATGATAAGTCTAGAAGCTTATTTTAAGGAGAAACATTATTTATGATTATTTCTTGTCGCGATTTGATGAAAAAAACCTATCATCACTTTAGTGAAGATATTTCTTTTAAAGAAGAAGATTTAAAGATGATTCCTTTATTTTCTTCATTAAAATTTGCTCATGCAGAAATTGAAGTAAGATATTTAGAACAAATTATTGAAGTACAAATCTTCTTAAAAGCAGAGCTAATGATGTTATCAACAAGAACGTTAAAAGAAATTTTATTACCTATTGAATCAAAAGATGTTTATCTATTTACCTCGAATACAGAAAATCTTGATGAAGATATGATTTATTTTGATGAAAATGAAATTGATTTATATCCTTGTTATTTAGATTTATTATTATCTTCAATTCCGATGAAATTTGTCGGAGATGAAAACGATTACCCTCATGGGAAAGGTTGGGAAGTTATTAGTGAAGATGAATATAATAAAAGAAAGGAAAGAAATAATCCTTTTAGTGAATTATTAAGAAAGGAGAATGAAGATGAAGAATAAATGGTTATATATCTTATGTTTCTTAGGACTTAGTTTAGTTTCTTGTCAACGTGAAGTTATTATACAAAGTTCATCTAGCGAGTCATCTAGTGAAATGTTGATACGGGATGATATTTATGATAAGAATGCAAAACTTGATAGTTTTACTTTAAAAGATTTAGATAATAATACGGTAAAAGAAGCCCCTTTATCCTCACTTGGAGAACAAAAGATTTTAGTTTTACCTATTTTATTTAGTGATTCTTCATTAAGTATCAATGAACAAAATAAAATACATGCTGATTTAGAAGATGCTTTCTTTGGAGAAAGTGAAGATACAGGTTGGGAATCTTTATCCTCATTTTATCATAAATCTAGCTATGGAAAATTAGATATTAAAGGGGAAGTAGCCCCTTTTGTTACCCTTGATTTAACTTTAGAAGAAGCTGCTTCTTTAAATGCTCAAACTAGTGAATATGTAGGGATTAATCCTTATTATTATGATAGAACTTATTATCCTTTATTACGTGGTTTAGAACTTCTTGAAGCAAGTGATCCTACTTTTGACCGCAAAGAATATGATCAAAATAAAGATGGATATATTGATGGAGTATGGTTAATCTATGGAGAAAAAGAATATAGTGCCTATTTTGAAGACCATGGAATTACTGCAACGGATCCATTATATAATACTTTATCTAATTATTTATGGGCCTATACATATTGGTATATGGGTGCACTAAATTATACAAAACCTTCGCCAAGAACGTATTGTTGGGCTAGTTACAACTTCATGTATACGGAAGGATTTTCATCCGTTGATGCCCATACATTTATCCATGAAACAGGTCATATGATGGGACTTGATGATTATTATAATTATGATACAGGCTCTATGCTTTCTACTGGAGGAAGAGATTATACTAGACCAACAGGTGGTTTAGATATGATGGATTGTAATATTGGTGATCATAACGCTTTTTCAAAATATTTACTTTCTTGGGTAGAACCGAAAATCGTCGTTAAAGAAGGAACATATACTTTAGAATCTTTCCAAAAGAATGGGGATTGTTTAATTATTCCTTCTTCTTCTTGGAATGGAAGTCCTTATCAAGAATATTTAATTATTGAATATTATACTCCGACAGGATTAAATAGTTATGATTCTATAAACGCTTATCAAGGAGTTTATCCTAAATTATTCTCAAAACCAGGCTTTAAAATCTATCATGTAGATGCTAGAGTCGGGGGATTTACGAAAAGTCAATATCAATATATTAATGACCCTACAACGTATGATAAGTTTTTAGGAAGTAGTTCTGCTTTTTTAGGCATGATGAATTCAAATACTCCTTCACGAAATAAAAATGAAAGCACAAATGGCTATCAAATGCGTTTAATTACTTTATTAAGTGGAACAGGAAGAAATACGTATTTTAGAAATGCTTATGCGAGTAATAATGATTTATATACTGAAGGAAGAAAGCTTGAAAAGTACTCCTTCCATAATAGTTCAAATCTATCAATTAAGTTAGAAATTGGAACTTGTGATAATGAAAAAGGAGTCATTACTTTTTATTAATTTATGAAAAAGAAAGCTTTACTTATTTTCGCTTCGATATTAGGCTTAACAGGTTGTGATTTTTCTGCTTTTTTTGAAAGTGAATCAAGTTATATAAAATCTCCTTCCTTTCAAGAAGTAAGAAAAAATAATGGCTATCATGATTTATCTTCTTTAGGAAAAGCCTCGATTTTAGTGATTCCTGTGGCCTTTAAAGATTGTTCATTAAGTGAAACACAAATTCAAGATGCATTAGAAAAAATAAATCTCGGTTTTTTTGGAAAAAGTGAAGATACCTATTGGGAGTCTTTAGCCTCTTTTTATGAAAAATCGAGCTATGGTAATTTATCTATCACAGGAAAAGTAAGTGATGTATTTCACTTTGATAAAACAGTCAGTGAAACTGCACGTCTTTTAGCTAGTGATAATGAACCGACTTATGCTATATTACCTGAAGCTTTAAAATGGTATGATGAAAAATACCATGATTTAGCTTCTTTTGATGCAAATAATGATCATTATATCGATGCGATATGGTTTGTTTATCTAGAGGATGAATATCAAACATATTTTGAAAAACATCGCTTTGCTTCGAAAAATCAATATATTGAAGATTTATTATGGGCCTATACTTATTGGTATGATCGAAATTCTTCTTTTGAAGTAAAACCTTTTTCTTATTCATGGGCGAGTTATACTTTTTT
>CANQTY010000028.1 GCA_947626895.1 uncultured Bacilli bacterium | reverse complement strand
ACAACACATGAGAAAATTCAGACTTTAATCTTTAGATTAAAAATTATAAATTATCTCTCATCTGCGGAATACAGGTACTATTGATGACTATCAAAATGACTCACTTGAAAATTTGTTGCTTTTTCTTTCAATGAGTCTTTTTTTTATTCGTTTTTCATTGATTTTATTCAATTTTTATTTAGTATGCGTAATGACTATTGAAAAAATTCCTAGAATTTTATTCTAAGAATTTCTCTGAAGAAGTTGTAGGTCGATTTGAGTAAATAATTATTAAAGTAATATTCTCGATGAAGAAGCATTCTTTCCATAAATAATTTTTCAACAATTGATTTTATGCGTCGCTTTTGCCTTCGATCTTTTACAAGAACATTAAACATGTAAATAGTGCAAACAAATTGTCTAATCCTTGGATTAACAAGTTTGCTTATAAGTTGCTTTTCGCTTATACCCAATCCAACTAAGTAATTGAGAATTAATCCTTTATGCATTCTATTAGATACCTCATCTAGCCCTACAAGAATACAAGCACCATGAGCAATTGCATTTCTAAGATTTTTAACTTCTTTTAGAATGCGAACATATCTAAAATCATCTAAGTCATATTTATGAGTGTAAAAATCATAAAACCTAATTAGTTCTCCAAAAGTGAGAAGTCTAATAAAATCTTCAGGTGGTATATCCTGAATTTTTTGACTTAAATCCACATGATATTTACTAAGGATATCTTTAGCATCCTTATCATTTTGCCTATTGATGATTCCATTATGGATTCGCATTTTGTTAGGTTTATTCTCCTTTTGATTACTGTCTTGATTTTGACTATCTTGAAGTCCACCTTCATAATCTAAATTAAGAAATTCATTAACGATGTCTTGCCCTCTTTGTTCATCTAGACTTTTGAAGGCTCTTTTCACTCTTCCTCTTAAAAATCGTTCGATTTGAGTAATCATGCGAAACACAACTGTTTTTACTTCATCATCAATTTCATATAAATCGATTAAATAAGCAAAGTCCAAATCGATAAATGTGCTTGATGATTTATCCGTTGTATCTTTATCAAAATCACTTAAATAAAGGGGAACAAGGAAAAGATTATCTCCTTTTTTGAGATACTCAATTGCTTCTTCCTCGCTACAAGTGATGAATTTAACACCTTTCCTTTTTAAGTCTTCAATGACCGAGGCTACATCTTTAGTATAATTTAAGATTTTAATACTCATATTTATGTTCTCCTTTCTTTGCTTTGATGCAAAATAAATGAATAAAAAAACATATAAAGATGTACTCATGAACTCATCATGAGTTTCATCTTTACATGTCCTCTCATATATATAAATAGACAATTCAAAAGAAAATTGGTAAAAAAATTTTATCTTTTTTCTTTTAGGATTTATTTTAACATTTTTAAAAACAATAATTTCCTTAAAATTAGGCTTTTTTTAATGAAACAAAAAAGAAAAAAACATTATGAAAATATTTAAAAGTTCATAATGGGGTCGTTTTTATAAGTTTATTTTTTTATATGATATCAAAAAAATGATTCTAATATTAAATTATAAATATCTTTCTAAAATAGGATATAAAGCCTTTTCTTTATTTAGATAAGAAATAAAATAGCTTAATATCATAATAATCACTCCAAAGGGAAGTAGCTTGATAGCTACCTCTAAGGGGAGGAAGGCAAAGAGCAAACTAAGCCCTGTCAAGGGACTTTTCATCACGACGACATAAAAAGAACACATCGATAAAAGAATGACTTCTTGAGCGTAAAATAAAGATACATGAAATAATTCATGACTAACCATCATGATAAACATTCCAATGACCCCTCCAATAGCAAGCTGGGGTATGACAACTCCCCCACTCACGGAAGAAGTAGAACCATGTACTGTTAAAATTAATCTAAAGAAAATTAAGCTTAGTAAAATATACCATACTTGTTCACTTGGTAATATACCTAAAAAAGAAGAACCTGCTCCCATATATTTTCCTAAGAAAAAGGCTAAAATAATCGTTACTACATAAAAGATAATCACTTTATATTTATTATAAAAAGAGGTCGGATGATTTTTTAAATAATTCTTTATAAAAATTATTAAATAGATAAATAATGTACCAAAGATAAAATTTGTTATCACAATAAGAGGAATAAAATACCATAGATCAAAACCTAAAAAGGAAGTGATATTCAATTCTACACTCATATGAGGGAAAATAAGATGAATTACAAAATAAGATAATAAGATAATGATAGTAGCTTTAACGATTCCTTTAAAGTTAAATTTAGGAATTAAACATTCTATATAATACGCTAATCCCGCAATTGGAGATTGAAAAGCACAACCAAAACCTGCTCCTAAACCAATCCAAACACTTTCATCATCTTTTTCATGAAATAAAGAATTGATCATTAAAGCACTATTGCCCCCTAAGACCACCGAAGGGCCTTCTCCTCCTAAAGCACCATAAGCACAAAAAGAACATAAAGAAGAAATAAACATCATAGGAAAATCTTTCATCCATTGTAATCTTTCTTGATGATGCTTTAAATTATTCTCCAGTTGGGGAATTCCTCCTCCTCTTATATTAGGATTATTATTTGTTAATAAATAAGAATAAAAGATAATGATAGGCATCGCTATTAAAAAGGCGATGATTTTCCATAAGACATGATAAACAAATACATCCATTAAAAAATGGGTTAATTGTACCATCAAAAATTGAAATAAGGCAACACTAAAGCCAATCACGATTCCAATGGTAATAATGCGTACGCTTTGTTTAATAAAATTTAAAAACTTTTCCCTCATTTATTTAATGACCGTTTCTCTTTTTTTGAAGTAAGTATGTAAATATTTATGAGCTACTTCACTTCCTGGTTTAATTAAAAATTCTTTATATAGTTTTTGAATGTAAGGATTTAAACTACTGATACGTGCTTTTTTAGACATATCTTGCATATATAATCCTTCCATTCTTTTGCCTATGATGGTATTTGACATCTTTCTTTGATGGAAAGGTTGACCTCCTCCATTAATACAACCACCAGGACAAGCCATGACTTCAATAGCTTGATATGGACAAGTACCATTTTTAATCATTTCCATGATCTTTCTAGCATTTTTAAGCCCATTCACCGCGGCAACTTTAATTTCTTTCCCATTGATTTTAACACTTGCTTCTTTAAAGCCTTCATAACCACGAACAGCCATAAAGTCAACATCTTTACATTTGCCCTCTAAGGTGAGGATTGCATTACGTAAAGCAGCTTCTAAAACTCCTCCTGAAACACCAAAGATATCCGCAGCACCTGTAGATTCCCCTAAAGGATTATCAAAGGTTCCATTTTCTAGAGCATCAATATCAATACCAATTTCTTTAATCATATTCGCTAAATCTCTTGTAGTTAAAACATAATCGACATTTTGATATCCATCATTTTGAAGTTGTTCTCGCTTTGCTTCTTTCTTTTTTGCAAGACACGGCATAATAGATACTACAACAATATCTTTAGGATCAAGTGAGGCACTTTTTGCATAATAACTTTTGGCAATCGCCCCGAACATTTCATGCGGGGATTTACATGTAGAAGGTAAAGATAAAAAACTAGGATATTCACTTTCAATAAAGGAAATCCATCCTGGACAACAAGAAGTGATTAAAGGAAGATTTTTCCCTTCTTTTAATCGGTTAATTAGTTCATTACTTTCTTCCATGATTGTTAAATCTGCGCCAAAATTGGTATCAAAGACTTTTTGAAAGCCTAAAATTCTTAAGGCTGTAACCATTTTTCCTGTAATCGCGGTACCAAGTCCATAGCCAAATTCCTCGCCAAGCGCGACTCTTACCGCGGGAGCAACTTGTACCACTACATGTTTTGAAGGGTTATGAAGAACTTCCCAAACTTCATTAATAGCGCTTGTTTGAGATAAGGCTCCCGTTGGGCAAACATTAACACATTGACCACAGGCTACACATTTCGATTCATCTAAATTCACATCAAAAGCAGGTCCTACAAAAGTTTTAAAACCACGATGAGAAAAAGTTAAAACATTACAATCTTGAACTTTACTACAGACCTCGACACAGTTCCCACATAAGATACATTTTGCTTTATCTCTTTTTAATGCTTCAGATTTAATATATTCATTTGGTTTAGAATATTCTCCCATATAAGGAATTTCACGAATATTCATCTTCGCCGCAATCTTTTGTAATTGACATTTTAAATTCTTTTCACATGTCGCACATTCTGCTGGGTGATCTGATAATAATAATTCAATCACCGTTCTTCTTGCTCTAATCACTCTTTGAGTATTGGTATAGATTTCCATTCCTTCTGTACACTTTGTAGAACAAGAAGGCGCTAAATTTCTTCTACCTTTGATTTCTACAACACAAACTCTACATGAAGCATTGATCTTATGTTCATGAACGATATGTAAAGATAGATAACAAAGCGTAGGAATATAAATATTAATACTTCTTGCGGCTTGCAAGATACTTGTTCCTTCCTCTACCTCTAAGGGGATATCATTAATTTTAATATGTACTGTACTCATGTTGACCTCCTTATAATGTGATTGCCTTCATGGGGCAAGAAGAAGCACATGTACCACATTTAATACACTTTTCTTCTTTAATTCTATAGACAAATAATTTAGGATTTTTCGCTGGTATATCTGTTTTTTCTATAGCCTCGACAGGACAAGATCTAGCACATTTAGAACATCCAATACATTTTGAAGTATCAATTTGATATTTTGCTAAAGCTTTACAGACATGCGCAGGACAATAATGATTCTTGATATGCGCAAGATATTCATCATAAAAATAATGTAACGTTGATAATACAGGATTGGGTGCGCTTTGTCCTAATCCACATAAAGAAGTATCTTTAATAATATTGGATAGTTCTTCAAGACGCGCTAAATCTTCCATCGTGGCTTTACCTTCAGTAATTTTTGTTAATATTTCTAATAATCTTTTATTACCTATTCTACAAGGTGTACATTTTCCACAGGATTCTTCTACAGTAAACTCTAAATAGAATTTTGCAATATCTACCATACAGTTACGATCATCCATGATGATTAGTCCTCCTGAACCCATCATCGAACCAATACTTGATAAATTATCAAAATCAATAGGAATATCAAGATGTTCTTTAGTAATACATCCTCCTGAAGGACCACCTGTCTGGGCAGCTTTAAATTCATGATGATCTTTAATACCTCCGCCGATATCATAGATAATCTCTCTTAAAGTAATTCCCATTGGAACTTCAACTAATCCTACATTATTGATTTTACCTGCTAAAGCGAAAACTTTTGTTCCTTTTGATTTTTCTGTACCAATTTTCGCAAATTCTTCTGCCCCATCTAAAAAGATTACAGGAACATTTGCTAAAGTTTCCACATTATTTACAATCGTAGGTTTTTGATATAGTCCTGCTTCCGCGGGAAATGGGGGTTTTACATGAGGTTCTCCACGATTTCCCTTAATAGAAGAGATTAAAGCAGTTTCTTCTCCGCAGACAAAAGCTCCTGCTCCATACTTAATAAAGATATCAAAATTAAAGCCTGTGCCTAAAATATTTTTACCTAATAAGCCTAATTCTCGAGTTTGAGCAATCGCTAAAGAAAGACGTTCAATAGCTAAAGGATATTCCGCGCGGATATAGACATTTCCTTCATCTGCGCCAATGGCATATCCTGCAATAATCATCGCTTCAATCACACTAAAAGGATCTCCTTCAAGAATAGAACGGTCCATAAAAGCACCTGGATCTCCTTCATCAGCATTACAGATGACATATTTCTTTTCACTTTGATATTTTGAGGCGAATTCCCATTTTAGACCTGTGTTAAATCCTCCTCCACCTCTACCTCTTAAACCAGATTTTTTTACTTCTTCAATAACTTTGCTTGGACTATAGGAACTTAAGACTTTTCCAAGAGCTAAAAAGCCACGATTAGCTATATATTCTTGAATCATTTCAGGATTAATTAAACCACAATTTCTTAAGGCTACACGATGTTGTTTTTGATAAAAAGGAATTTGATCTTGGGAAAAAATCTTTTGATTATTTAAAGGATTTGTATATAAAAAGTCTTCAATAACTTTCCCCTCAACAACATGTTCTTTAATAATTCTTTCTGCATCACAAGGACGAATTTTAATGTAGAATGTATGATCTGGAGAAATTTTAACAATCGGTCCTTTTTCACAAAAGCCAAAGCATCCTGTAATAGAGATTTTGACTTTATCATCTACTTTATAAAGTTTTGCATATTTAATTAATTCTTCTTTGATTTTTTCTGATTGGGATGCATGACATCCTGTTCCTCCACAGACGGAAATTTCGATATTTCTAGAAACAGTTGCTTTGCCTTTTTTAATATCTAATAATCCTTTTAAATCTGAAGATAAATGATATAATTCATCAATCGTATTAATTCTTTTTAAACCCATATTAGTCTCCTTCATATTCCTTTAAGATTTGATCAACAGTATCTATTGTCGCGTTTCCATAGGTTTTCCCATTGACTTGCACCACTGGAGCAAGACCACAGGCACCAACACAACGTAATGAAGAAAGAGTAAACTTCCCATCTGGGGTCGTTTCTCCGTTATGAATTCCAAGTCTTTCCTCAAAAGCTTTCATGATTTGATCTGCACCACGAACAAAACATGCAGTACCTAAACAGACATTAATCACATACTTTCCTTTCTTTTCCATCGTAAAGAAAGAATAAAAGGTTACTACCCCATAGACTTTAGAAACAGGGATAGAAAGTTTTTCTGCGACAAATTCTTGGACTTCACGAGGAAGATAACCAAATATATGTTGGGCTCGATGTAATACAGCGATTAATTCATGACCCGTTGCATGTAAACTATCAATATATGCGCTTAGTTCATCAAATTTCTCTTTATTATTTTCCATATGATAATACTCCTTGACTATTTCTAGTTTTTTACCGAATGTATTCTAACAAATAGCCTAAAAAGTTACAATAAAAACTACTTTATTTTCCCCTTAAAAAGCTATGAAAACCCTTACATTTAGATACATTCTTTAAAGGAACGAAAAGTTTTTAAAGTTTTTTGACAATTTTTTTGTTTTCTTGTGGATTTATATATATGAGAGTCATTTTTGTTAGTAAACAAGGAGGTAAAATGAAAAGTCACATGATTACAAAGAAAAAGAATCTTACAGTCAAAGCAAAACAAGTCATCGAAGAATTAAAATCAATGGGTGTTAAATTCACTTACTGCAATGAAGAAAGTGCACTTGATTACCTTAAGAAAGGAAATCATAGAAAGCTTATTCCTTTATACGTGAAAAACTTTGATTTTGATCATCATAAAAAGCAACCAATTGATCTAGATTTTGCTTATTTAATGGATTTTGCTAGAATCGATAATCTTGTTAAATTTGCTCTATTTCAAATGCTTACTATGATTGAACAATCTTTAAAAGGTAGAATCATAAAAGAGGTTGAAATACTCGATATCAATGGTATTGATATTGTAAATGAGTTTTTAGATAACAACTATGATGAAATAAGTGATTCTAATGAGAATAGAAGCATTCATCAAAGCATTGAAAAAAGGCAACATGATGAAAATGTTCAAAAAATTCTTACTAGATATAACGTGGATTTGTCACAAAGAATTCACAATATCCCCGTCGAGGATTTTGTTGACCTTTTAACCTTCGGGGAACTCATCAGCCTTTTTGATTTCTATACCAAAAAATACCATTTGCATGATTCTAAATATGTCTATCTTCTATCACAAGCTAAAAAGCTTAGAAATGCCGTAGATCATGATCAATGTATTCTAATCAATCTTAATGAAGAAGAATTTTATTATCACATTCCAAGTTCAATTGTGAAGTACTTAAAGTATTGTGAAATAAATAAAAATCAGCTCATTCAAAGGTTGAAAAATCCTAAAATCAGAAGAATCACTTTTGTCTTCTATTTATTTGTTGTATTTGTTCCTGAAGATGAAACAAAACGATTTATCAAAAAATTCATTCGTCGTTTATTTCATGAAAGTATTACACTTCATAAGAAATATTACACCAATAATCTTTTACTAAAATTTATTGGTAAGTTTTTTGGTAAACAAATCAACAAAAACTTTAATGATTAAAGGAGAAAAGTTGACAGCACAAGTGACTTGTGCTAACTTATAATTGCGATCAAAAAATACTCGATATTTTTTATAGGAGGTTATGATGCATGACTTCTAAATTTTTAGAGCCTCAAGGCTCTTTTTTTATTATTAAAATGCCAAAACAAATAAAAAAAGTGAATTTATGCTCTAGCACCATGATTTTTTTCTTCAATATCGCTAAAATAGTAAGTGGAAAGATTCCTATCTATAAAAAAGTAAGTAAAGGATATAGGAAGGAGAAATCATGTTTTCACTACTTAAATAAGCGAAGGATGACATAGTTAAATATGAATAGTTATTATTTCCATGATACTTTACTTAAATATCAATTTGTCCGTGGTATGGTTACTAAAAAAATAAACTCTATCAATCGTACCATTATAAGCAAAGTAAAGTCTTATAAGTTATATAAAATATCATTTAAGAAAGGATTTGTTATAAATCAGAGCAAATTCTTTTTTCTTATTATGCATCAAGACATGTTATTAAAGGTCATGATTACAACATGAAGTAAAAGTAAAGGAAGTGAATATGTGGATATGATAGTGTCTAATTCATGGTTGATTCATAAAAAAATGGCGATAAAAAGAAAAAATCGTTCGTCAAATTTCGACAATATCTCTTACATTTAGTCATTTTCCTTTAATTTCTTACAAATTTACTTATCGTAATTTGTCGAAATTTGGGGAAATGAAATTTTAAGTCGTTTGCAAAATTAAAAAAACAAATTTAAGATGAATTTAATCACTGGGAAGGAGGAATATTATGATTCACAAAGTTTTTGTGGTTGATAGTGACGCATCTTTTGTTAATAACCTTGTAAACAAAATCAATAAGAATAAGAACTATGAGGTTGTTGGTATTGCAAAAGATGGACTTGAGGCAATTGAAAAACTCAAGTCCTTAAAAGAGGAAGTGAAATTCTTAGTTATTAATTTGATCTTACCCCAATATGATGGATTTGAAACTTTAAAAAGAATTAAAGAGGATAAATCCATCCACGTTGATTTCATCATTGCATTATCTTTCTATAGCAATATGGCAATAAGAGATGCAATCGATGTATATCATATCGATGATTTTATTCAAAAGCCATGTTCTTGCGATTCTCTTATGAATCACATGGAACAATTATTGACTTTTAGAGCTATTGAAAAGTCAAAGGAGTCAGTTTTGAAAGAGAGTTCTATTTATAAAAAAATTACAATGCTTTTACATTCGGTAGGAATTCCTGCACATATCAAAGGACATGCCTATCTACGACAAGCAATCTTACTATGTTATGAAAATAATTCTGAATATATCGGGAGTGTAACGAAAGTTTTATATCCTGAAATAGCAAATATTTTCCATACAAGTGGTTCACGCGTTGAAAGAGCCATCCGTCATGCAATTGAAGTGGCTTGGACACGTGGTGATACCGACACTATTAATCGTATCTTTGGTTATAGTGTTTCTAGATTTAAAGATAAACCAACAAACTCAGAATTCATAGCCTTAATTACAGACTACATTATTATTGAAGAAAACATCAAGAAGAATAATTCTGCAAACGTAGGTGCATAGAGATTTGTCGAAGAATCAACCAATATAGACACTATCTTAAATATCTAAAAAGGATTGTGAGTAACTCATTGTTACATAGCAATCCTTTTTCTTTGCTTTAAAATAGCCATAAAAGTTAAGGTGAATTAATTCAAATTATTTAATCCTCACATGTTTTAGTAATCATCATCAAAAATTGTTTAAAGCTTTCTATATTATTTTCCTTTGCGATTTCATTATATTTTGTATCATAAATAATTCCTGTTTTTGTCTGTTCTGTCCACTGACTCATTCTGCAAAAAGAAGACATCCTTTCATTTGAACTATATAATACAAACATATTAATCTGTGTAGGTAATACTAAATCTAGAATGCCACTTCTTACAGAAATAAAGCATAAAGAGTGTAGACATAAAAAAATAAGTTCTTCTAAATTACACCTAAGTTCAGTTGTATTTTTAATAGATGCTTGATTTCCTATGACATTTGTAAATACAAAATATCCACTATTTTTTAAAAATTCAGCTATTTTTTCGAGATAGTGAAAAGAGTGTTCATCTAATTTGCATGAATTACTATACGGGTTAATAAGAATGATTTTTTTATCTAAATCATTCTTATAAAAGGCTGGTTGATACCCCCCCCGATATGTGGCAAAGATATTTTTGCTTCATTGCCAAGATTTAATATGTAATTTCTTAAAGTGTAAAGAACATCATTTTTGCAGTTTTGAGGATCACCGCCAGCGAATACAGCGCAAAAAATTCCGTGTTTTATCCCTTTATTACAATATTTTTTGCTGAATAAATAGTAAGCGTAAATAAACCTATAAGTAAGGGTAGATTTATCAACTTCAACTATTTTACTTATCCCATCATATTTTTGAACCAACCATACCAAATTGGGATGCGTTATAACAATTATTCTCTTATTTGGATTTGCTTTAATAAATTCTTTAAGATACGCAAACAAGAATACTACATCTCCAATCCCTGGGCCAGTAATAAAAATCACTTCATCCTTTTTCTTCTTAATTTTCATTAAATGATATATGAAAAATATGCATATATTTCTTATTGTTTTTTTGATTGGATTATTTGTCATTTTATGTGTCCCTCCTACTTTTTTATTTGTGTTAAAAACAAACAATTAATTTTTGTTTTTAGTGATTTTTTCCTTTATGTTTTTTAACATATTCTTTACATTTTCAAGAAAGAATTGATCCCGAAGTAGCAATAACAAGCCAAAATAAATTAAAACTCCTAAAGCAATGATAATTATGGAATTAAGCAAATTACTAACTAACAACGTTTGTATATAAAATAAAATACCAAACATCACAAGACTAGATAAAACATATTTATACATGCATTTAATTAATATTCTGATTGACATTTTTTTTCTTACAAATAAAAACATGCTTAAAGCAACTAAAAATTCTGCGACAATAGAACCTACGGCAGCACCTAGAGACCAATATTTTGGTATTAAAATAAAATTTAATATCAAATTAATTATAGCTCCGATAAAAATACCCACAGAATATTGCATATCTTTTTTGCTAGGTATTAAATAATGTATTCCAAAAATATTTCCAATAGAAATAATCAATATTAATGGTGATAATACTTGTATTAATAGAATAGCTTTTTCAAATCCTTCGCCTAAAAACCAAGGAACTAAATTAGGGGCTAAGGCGACTAATCCAAACATGATAGGAAAGCCAAGAAATGTAACAAATCGAAAGGCTTTATACAAATTTGAAATTACTTTTTCATCATTATTTAAGGCGAGTTCATTACTATTTCTAGAAATCATTACAACATTCAAAGAGGTGATTATTGTCAAAGCCACCTTAACAATTTTATCTGCTTGTTCATAATATCCATTTTCTAATTCGGAAACTTTCTTCACTGATTCCACTACAGTTTCAACGCCATTTTCGATGATTATTTCATTTTCCACATATGTATCTTGGATTAATAATCCAATCAAAGTTTTATCCAAAACTGTATAGATTGTGACTGCTATTGTTGGAATAAAAAGTCGTATTGATGGCCATAGGTGTTGCAACGGATGAATACTTGATAATTTAATTTTCACGACTTTATTTTTTAAATCAAACCACATAATTAAATTTCCAAATAAATTTGTAAGTGAAGAACACAAAATATATATCCATAAATCTTCACTTTTTTTAACAAAAATAAATATTAGAGCAATTCCAAGAATCTTAATAATAACATTTTTAATTACTAAACCACCAAATTTCTCATTACCTTGAAAAAAGAAACTAATATCAAAAAATTGAGCAGCAATATATATAATCCAAAAAAGCATGAGATATGAATAATCACCATATCCTATAATAAAATAAATAATTAAAAAGAGCGAAATGCTAAAAAGAGTAGAAAATAGTTTCCCCACCATTATTTCCCAAAACAATTTTGTTTGTGCTTCTTTGTTAGATTGTTGTTTTGCAATTTCTCTTTGTCCATAAGTCATATACCCTAAAAGAGCAAATAAGGCAAAATAATTTGTAATAGAAAATGTATAGCTATATATACCAACGCCTGTAGGCAGAAGAACTCTAGATATGTATGGCGTAGTAATTAAAGGAACTATTAAAACAAATATTTGATATATTAAATTTAAAATATAGTTTTTCTTTGCACTAGGTGCTGTAACTCTAGTTTCATCGTCTTTCATTTTAATTACTTAATTTTCAATTCATTCTTGCTTGAAGCAGCAAAATTAGTCATATTACATAACTGTCTGAGCTTAGGATCTAAAAATCTATCATACGGCACTTCATTCTCAAAAAAGTGTATTGATTCTTCTTCTTTAATATTTACATCTATTTTAATGCAGTCGGCAATATCTAATTCTCCTATATCACTTTTATATATATATTTTAAGATAGGATAAATAATTTTATTATTTTTCCATAAGCATATCCAACTATTATAAAGAGAAAACAACAATTCGCCAAAATGAATAAAATAACAATTTTCAACATAGAAAGTATCTATTTTTATATTTTTATATTTTTTTAAATATGACATATACCAATCTAAATTAAAAGCACAGTCATAATCTTTATATTTTTCGGTCCATTCTAAACTATTTTCATTTTTAAAGATATTCATGAAATCAATGGTATCATGAATAAATAAAATTCCAAGAGACCAATGAACACCATTGGATTTACTTCTCCACATATCTAAAGAAAAAGCGTTAATATCTTTTTCAATAGCTATTTTTTCCGCAGCTTTTAAAATTTGAGCACCTTTTTTGGCATCAATTAGGAATAATGTATCATCGGCATCAATATCCCAATGATTAACGATATTCGCTTTTTTAGCACAATAAAAGGGAGTTAAATGGGCTATCGTTGCCTTCTTCCAAAATTTATTATATAAATTCTTTTTAACTCTAAATAATTTTATTCGTTTACTTTTAATAAACGAAAAATTGAGATGATCAAAATAACAATTTCTATATATTTGATATCGCAATATATTATTATCACAAACAAAAATAAATCTATACCCTAGTTCATTTGCAATATTAATCCATCCTTGAATACATTTTAAAGAATATTTAGATATTCGATTTATTTTGAAATATATAATTGTATTTTCCTGTAGTTTTATAGGATTACGAGATGTAAAAATATTGTGTCCAAAAAGTCTGAAACACCACAGTTTATGGTTCCCATTCGTATGCAATTTAACTACACCGGTATCTAAAATGGCAAACACAAAATATAATATTTTTTTTAAAATCTTTTTAAAAAAATGAAACATACTTGTATACCCCTCCTGCCCGAATTATAAATCTTTATTAATCTTAAAAATCAATTTGCAAAATTCATCTCTATTTGTATTAATCGAATAACTCATATCTAATCCACTCGGTTTTTTATCATTCATTAAAATTCTTTCTCCATATGGTAAATTATAAATAACTTGATGAAAACGAATCCCATTTTCTTTCAAAAATTGTTCTGTTGTTGCTTTATAGCATTCATCTCTCGAAGTAAGAAGAATTACAAAATCACTCTCTTGAATCGTATTAGAAAAAAATTCCTTAACACCTGGAAGTAATGTATCATGACCTTCAATTTTATATCCATTATGCTTAACTAATGTTCCATCAATGTCAAAAATCCAAGTATGAGCTAGTGGTGATAATTCAATAACTTTTTTAGACATTTTTTAAGGCATCTCCAATAGCACCACCAGGATGGTTCTTTTTAAAATCTTTCAGTGTAATTCCTAATTTATCGGCTAGTTGTAGGGATAATCCCTGTAATAAAATTAAAAAAGTTGTCGTTGAATTATTAGGGACAATATTCCAATTATCTCCCTCATCTCTAAGATATAAATCAAAAGATTTATCTAAAACTTTAGATAATTGACTATCTTTATTAAAAGTAACAGCCCATGTACTTATATTTTCGCGCTGCTTTAAATAATTGGCTAATAATACTGATTCCGCGGTATTACCACTTTTTGATAATACAAATACTAAATCATTTTCTTTAATAATTCCTAAATCTCCATGAACAGCAGTGTTGGTATGTAAAAAATTTGCATTGATACCCAAAGAATTTAATGTACCAACTATTTTTTCACAAATAGGCACATTTTTTCCTAATCCAGAAAAAATAAGTTTACCACCTTTTTTTACTGTCAAATAACATTCCTCTAATAATTGATTAAATAAATCTTCATCAATAGAATCTAATGATTCCGTAATAGTTTTTAATCTGTCATCAAAATACTTCATTTATTTTTCCCCCAAAAACTTATTTAAATACAATAATCCGTTGTAGAAAGCTCCACAGATAGAATCATAATCTTCCCACGCATATGTACTTAAAGAAAGCCAAATTATCGCGTGCAACAATTCAATTTTAGCAATGTCACAATTCGGAATCAATGATAGATAATAATTTGTTAAATAATCATATCCCGAACTTTCTATCGTTAAATTTGCTCGATCTTCTAATATATTTAAAACAAATCTTTTATTATTAAATTGATCATAATTTCCATGAATTGAATAATATAATTTCGCCCAATCATAATACTCATCACCATATAAAATAACATCACCAAAATAACCTCTTGGATCAATAAATGTGATATTTAATTGATCGTCAATCAAAGAATTAGAAAATGTACAATCCCCGTGAATTAAAGTAAATTTTGTATCATAAAGATATTGTTCTATAACTTTTTTAAACTTATCTTTATAGAAAAATACATTTTTACATGGCTTATCATTAATAATAATTTCTTTTTGATTAGCAAAAGGTATCATATTTCGAACTTTATTGATTCTATCCATGGTCTTAGTATAATAATTTTCTTGCAAAGCAAAATAATCTGTTTCACATTTACCTAAATAATGTAATTCTAACAAGGCATCAACAAAATTTTTAATTACTTTCTTTTTTTGCTCATCATTTAAAGAAACTTTAAAGATATTTGAACCCTTAATCTTTTCCATGATAAGAGGGTCATAAGAATAGATTTTAGGAATTCTTTTATAACCTAAATTTGTTAATTCTTTATACCAGTTTTTTTCATGAACCGCTATTTGTTCACCTTGCTTTGTAATAGCTTTTTTAATAATTTTATCATCTTTAACTTCAATCGAATTAAATGGTCTACAAACATTATCTTGCTTTTGAGCATCATAGGCTAACAATGTACCTACCTCAACAACATCCTGAAGGACAAAGGATTTAGGTTTAATATTTTTATCGTTTAGCCATCTTACAAATTCTCCACTTTCTGGAACATCCTCAATAACTTTTTTATTTGTAAAAATGAAACAACCTGCGACTCCATTTGTCTCTGTAGAGTGTTCTTCGAATAATTCGTTTTCATATCTCCATCTACACGGGAAAGTATTGCTTACTCCTACATAATTATCTTCTTTTTCAGGCAAAACAAAGTTTTCTTTAATAACTAAATCTGACCAAATTAACATAAAAGCATTATTATTAGGAATAATATTTAGTGCTTTTTTTATTCCCGCACATGTTCCTTTTTCAGATGCATTTACAATAATATAATCGGCCGGAGAAAACACTTCTAAATACTCTTCCATTACTTCATGTTTATAATCCGCAATAATGATAAATTTTTTTTCTTTAAAATGATTCATTAAATGGAATATCATTGGTAAATTATTAACAGGAACTATTCCTTTAGGTTTGTTATGAGTTAGGTGTCCTAATCTAGTTCCTAAACCACCAGCCTGAATAATAATATAATTTATGTTCATTTTAAATTCTCCTTGATTTTTTCCTAATTATTATTTTTATAATATAAATGTGAACTTTCAGATTAAAGACTTTTTATAAGTCTTTAATATTATAGAAAAGCAAATTTGAAAGTTCAAGTTAAAGGAAACTAGTTATGATTAAAGATTTATTCATATTTATAAAAAAATCATTAAATAAAATTAGCCAATTTTATCATCGCTTTTTTCAAATGTTCTATTTTAAAAGGCAAATGAAAAAATATCCCGATTCTTGTTTGGCATTTATTCCTGAAACAGGAATAGGAGATTTTATCGTTTCTATGGCCTATTTAAAGTCTTTTAGGGAACAAATAAATAAAAAAATCATTTTATATATAGGCGATTCTAATAGTCTTAGATATTTAATTAATTTTTATCAAAGCTACGACGAAGTTAAGTATCTAAAAATCAAAAAAATGAAAATAATAAGTAAGGCTAGTATATGTATGAAAAACTGGCCATGGTATGAAAAATACCATAATCAAAGAAAAATGGTCATAATTAGTCCGTGGACATATATGAATGAAGGATTATTGTATTTTAAAAAATTAAATTGCTTGAATTTATTTGCAGATACAGTGTTCAGATTTGAGGATAATTATGAAATTGATTATCCAAAATTAAGCTTTAAAACATTTACCGATAATAAAAGAGTGTTATTTAATATTTCATCTTATAGTTCCAAAATATCTAATGATTTATTTTTTCCAATAGTTGAATATTTTCAATCATTGGGATATGAAATCTATACAAACTGTATAAATGAGAATTCATTTTGTCTACCTAATACCAAACCTTATATTGCGTCAATAAATGATTTAATTGAAAATATAAAACAATTTGAATATATTATTTCCGTCCGATCTGGAATATTAGATCTTTTAGCTTCATCAAAAGTAAAACAAATCGTTATTTATGAAAATCATAGATTTATAAATTTATATTCATTAAAAATGTGGAAATGTATGGACGTATTAGAAATGCTTTCAACAGAGCCAAAAATGATGGAAAAAATAAAATTTTTTGTTGATAAAAATTCAAATATTGTAACTAACAAAAATAAAATGTCTTAACAAAATAAAAACTCAATATTCTATCCATTCAGATATAGGTATTTTTTTTGAATCAAATATTGTCCCAGTTAATGGTCTGAACCTTTTATGACATTCGTGACATAAATACATTTGTATTGAATTACTAGCTTTTCCTACTTTAACAATATGTGATGACCCACAATAAGGACAAGTTAAAATTGTAAGTAAATTGTAAGCGTCAAAAAATCCGTGTCTACAAATAAATCTTCTATACTATTAAACTAATGTTTAGGAGGTTTATTTT
>CANQTY010000027.1 GCA_947626895.1 uncultured Bacilli bacterium | reverse complement strand
ACGCTTGAGACATTAGAATAAGCAGCTTCTTCAACTGCAGTTAAATATACATTAACATATTTCATACCAGCATTATTGGGGCAGTCATTAAAAATAAAAATGATAACGATAAAGGAAAACGAGTTTACGCAAGTAAAACTCGTCGATTTTCAAATAAAAACTTGTATCATTTTTCTATCCGAACTGGCAAATTTTATCTTGACTCTATAAATTGTTGCATTTTTTGTTACGTTTCGTCACATTTTTATTTCTTTCCATAAAAAAGGAATGTAATCCTTATAAAGAGATATACATTCCTTATGTTATGTTAATTTATTTATTATTTTAACTAGGCTGCTGGGGTTGCTGCAGCTAGATAATGAACGCTTACATAGTAAACATTATATCCATTCGATGTAGTTCCCCAACGATATGAACCTGGTTCGTTAAGTAAGTATTGACGTAATTCAACATGATTATCATCAGCAGCGGGTAGAGTAGTTAATCCATTAAGTTCAGGGAAGGTTGTGTTTTTATTACTTGCAAGAGACATAGCGATAGTTTTTTCAGCTGCGTCGCTGCTCATAGCCTCAATACTAATAAGTGCTGGAGCAGTAATTGTAATTTGAACTTTATTGTTAGACCCATTTGATTTAAAGCGATGGGTATATTTTGTTCCTTCGTTTAGAAGACTATTTCTTGCACTTTTTTCAATGTCCCAATTCTTTTCGCTTGAAGCACCTTCTGCTGTTGTTTTTTTGTAGAATTTAATTTCTTCTTTTCCATCAAATGTCCAACATGTAGATTTTTCAGGTGCACCAGCTTTGAAATGATATAAATCTTTCGCATCACCATTGGTTGCATCTTTTTCAATATCCCAATTTGTGGTATCTCCCATTAATGCTTTTAATTTTGCTTGATCATTTTCCATTAGAGATGAAACACTAAATTCAATTTTTTCACCTTTTGGTTCAACTTTTTGTGCTTCAGATGAATCTGGTGTATCTTCAGATGTTTCAGGAGTATCATCATCAGATGTTACTGGTGTATCTTCAGATGAAGTTGTTATATCTTCTTCAGAAGAGGTTCCAACGGGGGGGGGTTACTGTACTTGAACCAACGCTTGTTTCGTTTGGTTTTGTTGAGGTAGATGTCGTGGAAGTATCAGTTCCAGAACAACCGACTAATCCTACTAATAATAAGCAAGATGTAATCATAAGAAATTTGTTTTTGTTCATATAATTTTCCTTTCATTAATTTGATTTAGTGAACAATAAGTAAGGCTAAATCTTTTTTAATATTAGAGAGTTTAATGATTAAAATCAATGAAAGCGATTACATTTTCTCACTTTTGTCTCAAATTTGTCTCAAAATAAATTGATTGAACTGGTATACTTTATCTTTACACTTCCATTATTTATAGTTTGTTTCAAAAATCGACGAGATTTACTTGCGTAAACTCGTTTTCCTTTTTTCTTTGTTTATTTCTTTATATAACTACTTGTCTTTTCCTGTTCTCATACTGATAATAAATCCAAATTAATTTTCTTATTACACACAGGTGCTACTGTAACGGGTATTGAAGAAGGTAAAACTGCTAAAAATGGTACTGAAGTTTCCTTCTCTGTTGCGGCTGACGCAGACAAAAAAATAGACAAAGTTAAAGCTAATGATACTACTCTTACCGCTCAAACTGATGGTAGCTATAAATTTACCGTTAATGGTAATATGGTTATTACTGTGGAAACTAAAGATGAAGACGCTCCTGAGACAAACTATGGATCAAAAGCGGCACCAATCTCTGTCGAAGAAGCAATGAGAATAGTTAACGAAGAATGTACGAGTGGTTCAACCGAAAATGATGTTAATGAATTTTATGTAGAAGGAATTTACCGTGTTGATGGAGGATATTATTATCTTGATGATTCTTCAGCTCCTGGCGATAAAAGCAAAAGCATTCAATTATTTGACATTAAACAAATGACATATGCCCAAGATGTAGCTGCCGCTGATACACATGATACGATAGTAGTACATGGATATATCAAAAAATATGTAAAAAATTCAAATGTAACAATTGAATTTTTCAAAGATTGCGAAAAAGTTTACGAAGTAGTTAGTAATGTTCGTGGTACATCAACAATCACTCTTGGCAACTACGAAGGTGCTGATCTTACTGGTCTTGATGCAAGTCAAACAAAGAAGAATGGTGAAGAATTTACATTTACAGCAACCGCAAAAACTGGAAAAAAGATTGTAGCTGTTTTAGCTGGTAGTAAAACAACTAATATTGTTGCAGAAGCTACTGGCAATGAAAATGAATATAAATTCACTGTTCATGGCGATATGGAAGTTACTGTCGCCACTGCAGCGACTGACGCTGTTAATACTAGTTTTAATATTAATCCAACTAACATGTTAGGAAATGACGGAAAAACAAATGTTTCATATGTAAGTGCAGATCAAACAAAAACAATTATAGATGGAGCTGATGCTCTAGAATTGACTTATTACTATATGTGCCTTAATAATAAGGCTAGTTATAGTTTGCAAGGAAATAAAGGTAGTTATATTTATAATTCAAAAGAAACAGCAAAAGAGATTGCAAGCATAACTATTAAAAAGCTAGAAAGTAAAACCTGGGGTTCAAAAGTTAAATTAGGAGTTAGATTTAGCACTACTAGCGCTATAACTGACAAGGGTTCAACAGATACAGCATATGCACAAACAATTACAAATGCTGACGGAAATGAAATTACCATTAATTGTAATGAAGCTGGAGCAAAATACTTCCGTATAGAACATTATGGAACTGATCATGCTTTCTATATTGATTCAATTACTATTACATATAAAGTTTCATAATTAATCGGTTATTTTTAAAAAAATTAAACGGAAAATGGGGGAGAAATAATTTATTTTCCCCTTTTTCATAGTGTATTGAACATAATATTAATCTAGTTGGAATTAGAGCCAACCACGGGTAGTTATCGCCAAGTGTAGCGAACCACAAGCCGTTAGCAGTAATGCTATGGGTGAAAGAAGTGGAACTGTAAAATCTTTGAGTCTACGAACAGAAACTTGATAAGGCTAAATGGTGGATAAGGTTGCATTACAAACTGAAGTCCAAAAGATAAACGTAAAACCAAGCGAGTAAATCAAGAGGCAATGAAGATTTAGTGATTAATGTCTTACCCCGAGAGACCCTAGCATCTTTTCACTACTCTTTATGTGGAGGAATTTGAATCATTTTAAATTTCTATGCAATTTCACTTTTTTGATACCGTTTTTGACTTTTCGATGATTTTTACTGCTAATGTGTAATACGTTTCACCTATTTTTACCATATTACATTCTTATGAAACTGCAATCCATTCATCTAGAAACATTAAAAACGGTATCAAAAAAACTAAAAAAGGCAAATTTAAAGGACCTAAGTAATAAAGTTTCAATAGCTTTTTCGCACAGTGTTGCTCTTAAACTTCATTTTTTGCTACTTTTTTATAAAAAAGGGGCTATTTTAATGAAATTATTGCTATTATGCGCAAGGTATACTTTGTATTATATCTTTCCAATGGATTTTCTTAATTCATTGGAATAAATAAAGCAATATTAACACCTAGTAAAGAATAGATTAGATTTAAACCTATAAAATTTCAAAAAATGTGTGTGTTTTAATTTATAGAATTAAATAAATCTTTTGCAGTTGTTATGCTCTAAATTAAATTATTGCTTTTGTAAAAACAACACTGTGCAAAGAACTATTGTAATTTTTTGTTTTTCTTATAAAACAAAAGAGAGTCAAAAGACTCTCTTATTCAAAAGCAACAAATTGTATTATGCAGCTTGTACAGAATGATACGTAATTACAATAGTAGAAATAAATATTTGTTGACTGCTATTAGTATTAGAAATAGAGATTGCAGTATCATTAATTAAATATGTTCCAATAGTATTTTCAGTAATACCTTCACCAGTTTTCATTTCTCCAGTTATCGTTTTATCTCCAACAACAACTTTTGCATCATTTAATTTTGCTGGTGAATCCGAAGTTAATGTTATTACAATGTTGTCTATTATATATTCATCTTTTTTTTCATCAACAATTGCAATTCCTAATGCAGAACCCTCGTTTTTATAAAGTCTAATATGATTATCTTTGTTAAGTCCTACATGAGTAGTGCCTCCTACTAAAGTGCTTGTGATATTGAAAATTGTTTCATCTAATCCAACTGTTTCTGCATTGTTACCAGTGGTCATGTTACTTGTTGTACCTTTATTATATTGCATTGTTCCACTGAGAGAAGTATCAGTAGCATCTTTAGTTTCCACAGTAATAACCATATTACCATTAACGGTAAATTTATAGCTACCATCAGTTTGAGCGGTAAGAGTAGTATCATTAGCTTTAACTTTGTCTATTTTTTTGTCTGCGTCAGCCGCAACAGAGAAGGAAACTTCAGTACCATTTTTAGCAGTTTTACCTTCTTCAATACCCGTTACAGTAGCACCTTCATGAGCACCAACAGTAATGGAACAAGTCGCTGTTGTCACAGAAAGAACATTACTGTTTGTATAAGTACCATCATCTAATTTCTTACCTGTTATCTCATTGGTATTACCTTTGTAATTTTGTAAATATGCTTTTACGACAACCTGATCGTTTTGATAGACATCGTCATCACTGAGGGTAAGATAAACATACAATTGTGTTTCACTCTTAGATAAATCATCTACAATATGAAATGAAAATTTTCCAGAGCTATTTTTTGTACCTGGTTTATCGACTACATAACCTGTAACGCATACTTCTTCATCAGAATAAGCATCGGATGCCAATTGCGAAGCGATATTAATTGCTTCGGCGACGCTGTAAGGATTTGTTTCTGTACCCTTTTTATTGTCCACCTCACTAGTTCCCCCTGTATTTTGAGAAGTAGGGGTAGAGGAATTAGCACCACCAGAAGATGTAGAGGGTGAATCTGGATTATTACAAGCGAATAATAAAGCAGAGACCGCAAGGATAGATAAAAGTCTAAATTTTTTCATAAATAAAATAAAACCTCCTATAAAAAACAATTAAAAGACTTGAGAACCTGCTGCAACAACAGCATAGGTTTGAACTGTAAGAGCACCTTTCGAACTGACACCACGGACTACACCATAAACATCTACAGCTTGCCCAACTAGCGAAGAATCAATATTTGGTTTCGAATAGAGATTAATAACTTGATCGCCATCTGCCTTATCACTCAAAACGGTATAATTGCCATTTTTAACAGCAAATCCACCAGTAATCTTTAAGAATTGTTTAGAAATGCTTGTTGGGGTTGCACCCATTTCTGTTTTCTTGTCATCTGCCTTTAATTCAGCAATAGTATATTCATGAACATGTTCAGAAATAAATGTTTTATTATCATTTTGACCATCTTCAATCTTTAATACTGCAGGAGCAGACATTTGTGGGAATTTATTATCACCATAAAGGCTAATTCCTGTTGCAATTGTAACTTTTTGTCCTAATTTTAAGCCACTTGCTTTAGTAGAAATATCAAATTTTGGTGTATCGTATGAGAAGACACAATCACCAGCTTGATCCATAAGGACAAATGAGCCTGCGCTTCCAGCGTTAGCGTTTAATGCCACTACATAACCTTCAAGAGCATAGGTTTCTTTCGCTTTACCATTTGTAATTAATTCGTTAACTGTAACACTAGAAAATGTTGGAACATAATAACCTTTAATTTCTCTTGTGGCTTCATCTGAACCATTTTTAAGTTTTGCAACTAATGAATATTCATTTTTCTTAGTGCTATCTGCATACTTAACAATAATCGCAGTTTGATGTTCTTCTGCGTTTGTATCTCCGACGGTAACAATACCAGATTGAGCACCATCTGCTGGTTTAACAGTATAGGTTACATCAAACACAGTATTTTTAATTGTTACGATAGAAACCATATAGAAAGATGAAGTTGTAGCGCCAATATTATCTTTATAAACATTGTAAAGATATGTTGCTGCTTGTGCAGCAGTAGGTGTAGCTTCTGATTTTGTTGCAACTTCTGGTTTTTGATCACAACCCACTAAAGGGAAAGCCATAAATCCAGCTGCAACTAGTACAAATAATTTGTTTCGTAATTTCATTTTCATTTCTCCTTTCACTCAACAAATGTTATATCAGTAAACGCAAAGACATGTAATTGATAATTTGATCCATATTTTTCAAAAATACCTTTCACGGTAATCTTTTGATTTCGTAGATCATCATCAATTACTTTGGTCTTTTTATCTGCTTTATAAAGTACGGATGTACGAACTTCTACTTGTACATTGTTTTCATCTACACAAGTAAGAGTCATTGCTCCATCATTATCTCCACCATTATTGGTAGTATAAACGGATGTTACAGTAAGATTTTGTATCATACAATTGGTTGACATCAATTGTGTTTGCTTTGCTTCATTTGTAAAATCTGAGGCAAAAATTTCAGTGATAGGTACTACTTGATTTTCTTCAATTAATCTTAAATTATTTGGATGATCTGGTTTCATAACCATATCTTGAATACCTGATACTTGATAAGTTTCACCTTGCTCATAATATTGAACAAGTCCACAGAAACTAACAATATTTCCAACCTTAATTTTTGTATAATGATCATAACCCATATAAACAGGAAAACCATAATAACATAGTTCATCAGGATAATATGTTTGTACATAAGCAGTTTGAGCTTCAACACGGGAGATTAATCCTTCAAAACGAACCCTTCGATCTAAATATGTTTCAGCATTGGTGCTTAATTCTTTAACATCAATCATCGTCGTATCACTATCTTTAGGATAAGTTTCATCCGTTTCACCCCAATATTTGAGTTTAAGCGTTTTAGCCTGTTCTAGAGCCTTTTGGAAGTATTCCGCATAAATAGTCGTGGTAATGTTTTTTGCCGCGGCTAGGCCCTCTTGCATGAGCTCTAAATTCAAATTACGATAGGGTTTCGATGAATCATCTCTATACCATACGTATAATAGATATCTTCCTCCAGTAGAGTCAACATCCCATTTATTCGATTCACTTTCAATAATGATATCCACGGCAGTCTTTAGTTTTTCTTTGGTAAAGTTTTTAGCTACTCCTCCCCAAGGTTGAACTTTACCTGTGGATTCAGGAGTATCTACACAAAGAAATCTTGCTTTAATAATTCCGTCGGTGAAAACATCATCTTTTGCAATATCAAAGTGTACTGTATCACCATCAATACAACCAGAATTAGGTATTGCTACACCATCACCATTGACATAGGCATGAACTGTAGTCTTTAATCTTTTTCTTGTTGTTATGGTTTCATCAAACTTCAATTCTGCGGCATAATCCACCATATTATCTCTTGTAAGTTGAGTATCACGATCACAAGAAACAACGGTGTTGATAAGGAGTACCGCTAAAAGTAGAGAACCAACAATTTTAAGCCATTTATTCATCTTTTGTTCCTCCTCCTGCTTGATAAATACATTCATCAACTGCTTCTTTAAAAGCTTGATCAATAAAGTCATCTGTGACATTAGGTTCAGTTAAGATTTTTGTTAATAAGTTACCAACTTCATCACGAGCTTGGCTTGATCCAACAAAAGCTGGTGAATAATAATACCAATCTCTTTGATCGACACAAACTTTTACTGAATAAGCTGCAATCGACGAATTATAGCCATTAGCATCCTTTAAGAACGCTTGATAAGCAGGTAATTCAAACACAGAATTAAGTACTGGAGTATAGCCTGAATCCATGGAGAATTGAGCTTGGAAAGCTGTATTCGTAGTTAAGAATTTCATGAATAACCATGACGCTAAAACCTTTTGAGGATCATCATTACGAATTAAACATAAAGATGGACCTTGTGAGATAACTGCAGGATGATTTTTTGCGTCCACTTGGGGAATTGAAGTAATACCTACTTCAAATCTTCCTGCAGGTTCAGAAAGTTGATAAGTTGCACCCGCTGAAGAGCCAATACACATATAACATCTTTGTGGTGAGTCATTAGCGAACAAAGAAGATGTATAAGAACCATAGCACCCTTTAGTGGTTAAATACCCCTTATCTTTCCAACCTTTTAGCATCTTGACAAATTCCTTGTTTTTCGCGTTATTAAACACGAAACGATTGTTTGGATCATTCGAGGTATATGGTGAATTATATTGTTCACATAAAGTGATAAACAAATTTGAATCTGAATCGTATCCTAACGGGGTGCAATCAGGTTCTAATTTTTTAATTTTTGCACATACTTCTTCCATTTCTACCCATGTAGTTGGAACTTGAAATTCATCTTTATGGGCATCAAAGAAAGTTTTATCATAATATAAAACTTCTGATGATTTAGATAATGGTAAGGAATACATTTTATCATCACCTAAAGCTTTGCCTTCATTCCAATAAGCTGGAATAAAGTCATCTTGTTGAGATTTTGTTAAACCCACTTCTTCTGTATTACCTAATTTATCTGTAATCATTGTTGTATGGTCATTAATTAGAGTATCTAATGTAACGACATATTCCCCTTGATTATATAAGGCGACATGGTCAGGATAACAATAGAGAATATCCGCTTCTGGCTTTCCTGCAGCAAGTTCTGTAGACATTTGATCACGAATATCATCATAACTACCTACAGAATTGTGTGTAATGTGAATATTTGGATACATCTCATTAAAATCAATAATAAATGCATTTAAAGCATCTTGAAGTTTTTGACCCATAGAATGAGCAAAGAAGATATCAATATCTCTATTGGTGTCAAATCCTCCCTCAGGCATCACAAAATCAGCAATTGGTCCCTTACGGGAGCAGCTGCTCATCATAGGTAAAGCAGTTGCCCCTAAGGTTAAAATCATAAGTGATGTGATTAATCTTTTTTTCATAATTTTCCTTTTCTAAAACTTATGAATTGAGATAGACACATTCATCAAAGGCTTCTTTTAAAGCTGCTTCTGCAGTTTTTTCACCAGATAATACTGCAGATACTGCGTTTCCAACTTGATCACGTGCATCAGAACTACCAACGAATGCTGGCGAGGTGAAGTAATAGTCTTCCATTTCTAAGCATAATCTTGCCGCGGCTGCGGTAATATGATCATTTCCTCTTCCAGCAGCAACATCATCCTTATATTCTTTGCTATTTGGATCTGCACCATTAATATGAGCACTATAAATATCACTTTGAGAAACAGATTTAATGACTGGAACATAACCAGAATCCATACCAAATTGTGCTTGTGATGGCATATCTGTGGTCATATATTTTAAGAATAACCAAGAAGCTAAGACCTTGTTTGGATCACTATTTTTGAAAATACAAACGTTTGGTCCTTGAGAAATAACTTTTCTTGCTTTTCCAGCGACTGTTGGAATTGGAGCAACACCGACATCAAATGGATATTCATTATTCGATTCGGATGGGATTTGATGGTTTGCACCAGCAGATGAACCGATACACATAAAGCAACGTTCATCTGTTGCAGAAGTGAATAAACCAGAAGTATAACCACCATATAAGGCTTGAGTGGTTACATAATTGTTTTGTCTCCAACCCTTAATCATGTTTAAGAATTCTACTGCTTGAGGATTATTGAATGTGAAGTGATCTTCTACTGTATCACCTGTCGCAGAGGTATAAGGAATACCTGCTTGTTCACAATAGGTAATAAACCAGTTGGCTTCAGAGTCATATCCTAAAGGTGTTGAATCTGGATAATGTTCTTTTAATGTAGCACACGCTGTTGCTACTTCATCCCATGTTTCAGGTACTTTAATATTTAATTCATCAAATACAGTCTTATTGTAATACATAATTTCTGTAGATTTTGAGAATGGAAGTGAATACATTAAATCATCACCAAAGTTTTTACCTTCATTCCAGAAGCCAGGAACAAAGTCCTCTTGTTGTTCTTTAGTTAAACCAAATAAGAGATTTCCATTTTCATCTGTACGATCATCGTTGATTAATCCATCAAGAGTTACAACAGCTTCAGCAATATTGTATGCTGCGACGTGATCTGGATAACAATAAGCAAGATTTGGACCTTCACCAACCGAGATTTCGGTTTTGATTTGGTCACGGACATCATCATATCCACCTACACGGTTATGTTCAACGTGAATATTTGGAAATAATTCTTCAAATCCCGCGATAATCATATTATCGAAAGTTTCACCTTTTTTATCTGTGCCCATCGCAGAGTCAAAGACGATGTCAATATTGGTTGCTCTAAATGTTGCTAAGTCAAAATCTTCAGGAATTTGGAAGTTAGCAAATACTGTACTTCTAGTACAAGATGCTAATGATAGAGTCATACCTGTGCACATAGCTGCTACAGATGCTAAAGTTAATAGTAATTTTTTATTTTTCATTTTTTTCCTTTCATGTAATCAATAAACTTGATTAACCTTTAATTCCGCTACGGGAGACACCTCTCATAATGTACTTTCTTAAGAAGAGGAACACTAAGAAAAGTGGTAATGAGACAACCGCGACAGCAGCCATTTGAACTGGGAAATTGGTTTGCCCAGAATCATCTTGGAAGGCTGTACCACGTAGACCATTGGTAACTAACTTATGTGCAGCATCATTTGCAACAAGTCTTGGCCAAATGTAGGAGTTCCATGCACCCATCATCTTTAAAATTGTGATAGAGATTAATGTTGGCATAGAAAGTGGAACCATTACCTTAACTAAGTATTTGATATCTGAGGTTCCATCTACTTTAGCAGCTAAATACAACTCATTAGGAATTTGTAAGAAGTTCTGTCTTAATAAGTAGATATAGAATACAGATACTAGGAATGGTACGATAAGTGCTACGAATGTGCTCTTCCAGTTAAGCCAAACTGCGACAGTCTCGTAGTTTGTAATAGTGAATAATTCGCCTGGAATCATCATGGTTGCAAGTAAAGCAGAGAACATGATGGTTTTGCCTTTGAATTCTAATCTAGCAAAGGCAAAGGCACTAAGCACTGTAATCACTAAGGATAGTAAGGTAGAAACGACTCCAACAAATACGGTATTTAAGAATAATTGACCTAAATTCGCGGCTTCATAAGCTTGCATATAGTTTTCAAAATGCCATTCACGCGGAATAATTGTTGGAACTGGTTCTTTAAATTCCGTGATAGTCTTTACAGATGAAGTTAACATCGCAAAGAACGGGAATAAAACAAGAATTGCTACGATTACAAGGAAGATGTAGATAAAGGCTGTAACAAATCCTTTGATGACTTTTGTTCGTTTAGAAACTTTGTCATAGTCTTCATGAGGTTCTTCTTTAGTAGGAGTTTCTTCAACTACTGCAGTTACTACTTCTTCTTCAGCTTTTTCTTCTTCTGTAGTTTCAGTAGTTTCTTCATTAGTTACTACTTCTTCAGGGGTTTCTTCCTTTAAATCTTCGCTTGGTTCTTCAGCTTCTTCTTCAAGAACATCTTCTTCTACGTCTACTTCATCTTCTTTTTCATCATCTTGATTTTCTTGAATAGGAGCTTTTATACCTTTAGGTGAACTAGGTTCTTTAATTAATCCTTTTTCCACCATGGACTCAATCGATTCACGTTTGATATCCTTTGTAAAATCTTCATTGCTTTCTTTACCTAATGGGATGTTTTTTTCTTCAAACATCGCATCAGCAATATTTAAAGCATATGATAATTTTCGATCAGATGTAATACGCACAAAGTAAGGCGTATCTTCCATCTTTGTTTTTTCTACATGTTTTAGATAACGCTCATACTTTTCTAATGTCGCGGGATCTTTAACATCTAGATATAAGCAAAGAGTTTTCCCTTGCATTTTTAAGACCGCTACCTTGGACTTATTCGCACGGAAGTTTTCTTGTTTAAAGGTCATACGATCTTTAACACCCTTATAGGATAATAAGCGATTCTTCACTGCGCTATAATAGTCTTTAGTTGCTTTATCCGCTAACTTTAATTTAGCGACAAATCCTCGAATTTGATTAATTTCGAAGCCACCATTTGTTTTTACATTATCTTCCATGGTTTGCCTCCTTAATAATGCACTCTCTTCTTGCTAACATATAAGTTCACAAGAGTTACTGCCATAATAATTGCAAATAAGATTAGAGCCGCGGCAGATGCACGTCCATATCGGTTACCAGACATCGCATCATAGATAAATCCGACCATTGTATTGAGTTTTCCAGCACTACCTGCAGGCCCCATAGTATCACCAAAGACACCTACGATAGATGAATATTCTTTAAATCCACCAATAAAGCCTGTGATAACAACGTATGCAATCATTGGTGAAAGTAAGGGTACTGTAATTCTCCAGAATACTCTACCTCTCGATGCTCCATCAATTTTAGCAGCATCATAATATTGTTTATTAACGCTTTGTAATCCACCTAAAAGAATTAAGATTTTAAATGGTAAGGCGTTCCATACAATGTAGATAACCATAACTGCCATATTCGCGGTATAAGAACTACCAGCGTTAATCCAGTTAATTGGATTTAAACCAAGAGCTATTAACATACTATTGATATATCCCCAAGATTGTGCGGTATATCCCATCGTTTGGCCAGCATCATTCACAAACTGATTATAAATGGTAAGTGAACCTGTATACTCAGCGACATTGACCGAAGAATGACCGACGATATTAAACATCATAGAGAAGACCATACCAATAGCAATAGAGTTTGTTACATATGGTAAGAAATAAATGGTTTGGAATAGTTTAGAAAACTTCACTATTGAATTTAAGAATACAGCAATAATTAACGCTAAGAAACAAGAAATAGGTACTGTTAATACGGTTAATAATAAGGTATTTTTTAACACATCTAAGAATTTTGGATAAGCAATAACATCACTAAAGTTTCCAATGCCAATATTATATTGTACTCCTTTAATTGCTTCCATTGGTTGATATCCTTCTAAGAAAGCAATTCTTACAGTATTAATAATTGGCCAAACCGTAAAAATTAATAATAGGACGATAGCAGGTGCTAAATATAGCCAAGCTTTCCATCCTTTCTTGGAATCAACCATACTTTATTCCTTTCCTCCATCTTCAGCATAGATTCTTTCATTTTCACCCTCTGCTTTGAAGACGAAGATCTTGTTTTTACGAACATCAAAGGTTACGACACCATTTTCATCTGGTTGAACCTTTAAGTCTGAATCAATAATCGAACGGATAATTGGAGAATCCGCGGAAGGATGTGTAGATACGATAGAACTATCTCTACCCATAACTTCAATATTCTTTAATTGACAATGTAATCCACCTTTAGGACTCACGATAAAGCCTTCTGGACGAATACCGACGAATACTTCCTGATCATCAGCTTTAAATTTCATGATCTTATCTTCACCAATGTATAGGGTATTATCTTCAATCTTACCTTTAAATACATTGATTGGTGGAGTACCTAAGAATTTAGAAACGAATAAATTCACAGGGTTATCATATACCTTTTGGGGCTCATCAATTTGTTGGATAACACCTTTTTTCATCACGACGATTAAATCAGAAATAGACATTGCTTCTTCTTGGTCGTGAGTGACGAAAATTGTTGTAACTTTTGTTTCTCTTTGAATACGACGAATTTCTTCACGAGTTTGAAGTCTTAAACGAGCATCAAGATTAGATAAAGGTTCATCTAATAAAAGAACTCTCGGTTGTTTAACTAAGGCACGAGCAATCGCTACACGTTGCTGTTGACCTCCCGAAAGTTCACTAGGTTTTCTATCTAATAGTTCGTCGATTTGTACGAGTTGCGCTACTTCTTCTGTTCTACGAATAATTTCTTGCTTAGGAAGATGCATATTCTGTAAAGGGAACATAATATTTTGCTTAACTGTCATATGGGGATAAAGAGCATAGTTTTGGAAAACTAATCCAACTCCTCTTTTTTCTGGTGCTAAACCTGTAACGTCGTCATCACCAAAAAAGATTTTTCCAGATGTAGGTTTTTGGAGACCGCTTAACATAAAAAGTGTGGTGGATTTACCACAACCTGAAGGTCCAAGAAGGCCGATGAGCTTGCCATCTGGAATTTCAAAGTCGAATTCGTTGACCGCGATCACCTCCTCATTTTTGTTTCCTCTCGTAGGAAAACGCTTTGTTAGTTTTTCGAGTTTTACTTTCATAAAATAGATCGTGTCCTCCTTACTCGACATATTGAAGTTTTGGTTTTCTTTTTTTGTTATTCGTGAAAACGTTATCAAAAAAAGGCCACTAAAACTTGCAAAATCATTATAACATAACTTTTGCTTTTATGCCAATAAAATAATTTTTTTCTACGCAATTTTTGCTACCGTTTTTTAATTTTTGCTAATTTTATTAGTTTTTAGCTTATTTTTGACATGTTTTTTTAGTAAGTCTTTTTTTGTTTTTCTTTCGCTTTTAATTCTTCCGCTTTTAATTTTGATAATTCTTCTGTAGTTTTTACATAGACTTGTGCTTCATTTTCTACCATATACATAGAACCAATTGCATCCGCAAAACCCACTCTTCTTTCTGTGATAAATTTCATGATTAAATTTCCAATAACAAAAGCTAAACAAGCCACTAAACCATAGGTTGGCCAAATATTAAAGAAATGTAGATAAAAACAAAATAAAGGTAACACACTTACAACGATGAATTTACCAAATAAAAAGCGAATAAATAGTTGAATGTGTGTAATTTGGATATCTTTTTTATCTAAATACGCTATTCCTAAACAAAACATCCCTATTGTTCTCCCGTTTTTTAAGAAAAGAGGAATAACAAATTCTAAAATAAGTTCACTAAGAAATACTCCCCCGATAGTAATGGGTAATGTTTTCATAGCTACACTATCATAATATTGAATAGCTAAAGCATCTTGATTAAATGCTTTCCAAGAATCTATACAAGAAGATGCTTCACTACAAAATTCATATTGTCCATCCTTATTTAATATATATACACCATATTCAATATATTTTTGGGTAAGTAATTCTAAATCATGTTGATAACCAATGACATAAGAAAGAAGTAACATTATTCCTGTAAGTAAAACCGCAAAAAGAATTAAATCTAAAAAAGAAGCTAATATTCTTTTAAACCAAGTAGGTTTTTTGGGTGTATAAATCGAATTTTTTAAAATAGTAACTTCACTTTCATGATTCATGATGTTCACCTTCCTTTTCTAAAGATTCTTCTTCCACTTCATAAGGAATATAAAGAAAATCTTTTTCTCTTGTTGCTCTAGGATCATAATAAGCAATATCAATGGGCACAGTAGAGCATAAGATATCATGAATTCCTAAATGTTCAGGATGGAAGAAGATTACGATTCCATTGATTAATAAAGGAATACCAAAACTATAAAATGATAATAAGCACTCTACAACAAAATATATGGATGTTCTTATAATCCATTGTAAGGGATGTAATTTTTGACTTTTTCTAGAGATGATGCGTATTTGCATCATCTTTTTACCAAAGGTTTGTCCATTTTTTAAAAATATTGGGGGTATATATAAAGTTAAAGCTAAACTAATAAAAATCCCTATAGCAATCATTCCTAAAACATAAGCATTTAGTTTAGCACTGAGATTTTGTAAATCTTGATCATTAGATAAAATGGTAAATGCTTTATTTAATTCTGCTTCATAAAAAGCATTTAACCCACTATCCAGGGCATTTTGATTAAAGACATATTGATTATCTTGATACGTAAATAGATCTTTCCTATTTTCTTTATCCTGATTAAAATGATCAAGAGAATCATAATTTGTAAAAAAATAAGTTAACGCTTCATCTTGATAGATATAGTTTTTATTAGATATAGTCATAGGTTCCCCATTTTCATCTAAATAATATAGATGGGTCGCTACTAAAGTAACATTATATTCATTAGATAAAGACTCATAATCAGTAAAGTTTTGAAAACAAGGATAAATTACAAAAGCACTTAATACCACGAACAAAATAAAGGCGATAATGAGGTCAAATGCCCCACCTCCTAAACGCCTTAAAAATTTTGTCTTACGAAATTCTTTTGTAATGGTTTTCATTTCTTCGTTTCGCTTTTTTTCTTTGTTGTCGTCTCTTTTTTACTTGTTTCTTTTTTTGTTGATGTAGATTTATTTGTCGTTTTTTTCGTTATTTCTTTTGTTACACTTGTCTTTTTAGAAGATGTTTTCTTTGTTTCTTCTTTTTTGGGTGTTTCTTTTTTAAGTGGAGGCTTTTTTGTCTCTTTTTTTACCCCATCTACGTATTTTTTCGTCGTTTTCTTTTCTTTTTTATCTTTTAAATCTTCTTTTTCTTCATTTACTTTTTCTCTATTTGCTTCTTCTTTTATTTCTTGATTTTCTAAAGGAGTTTCTTCTTTTATAGGAGTTTCTTCTTTAACTTCAGTATTTTCTTCTTTTGTTTCTTCATTTGTTTCTTCTTTTAGAGCTTCTTTTTCTTCATTACTATCTTGAATTATGGCTTCACTAGCAATTACTTCTTCTTTCATTTCTTCATGATTTTCTTCTTTATCCTCTAAGACATCTAGATCAAAGGAAGTATTTTCTTGCTCCTCTAATAAACCTAAAGCAGTCTTTTCTTCCTCTTCAGAGTGATATAAAGTAACACCTTGAGCCTCAACTACCATGGTTCTAGCAAGTAAATCATGGATTGATTTACCTTGTAAAACAAACATCAATACGATGGAGATAAGTAAAGGTAAACCAAAAAGATATAAAGAAGAGATTAATTCAATTACAATAAAGACTAAAAAACGTATCAATACTTGTACTCTTGAGGCAATATATCCAGTTTTATTATGAACAAGACCTAAAGACATCATTAATTTACCTAAGGTAACTCTACGTTTTGTAAACATTGGAATCACTAGATAAAAGATTGTAAAGGATATCATAAAGGATAAAGCAGTCATCAGCGATTCTGCGCCAGAAATTTCACTATACATAGAGGTAATCTTTCCATCTTGATATAGTGATAAATATTTTGAAGACATCACATTGTTATAATATTCATCATCATAAAACTTACGGATAGCACTTTGATCTTCTGTATTTAATACACCATTTGTAAATAAAGAACTTGCTTCTTTATGATTATTAAAATCACTCATCTTATTAATTTCAGTATAGAAATGCGTTAAATATTGATCATATTGATCACTTGTGATTTCTAATTCTTCTTGATTTAAAGCAATAAAGTTATAATTTGAATCCTCTTTTCCAAGTTCAAAGAAATGATCTTTTTCTTCTTTCGAGGAATTATAATCTAAAACAATTACATATTTATGAGAAATCTTTTGATCTACATCTTGCATCGTCTCTTGATGTGCATAGATAACAAGACCCGCCTCAAATAAGGTTTCTCGATATGTAACTCTTTTTTGATCTAAGTTCATTACCGAATTAGCAATGTTCGCAGCGACTAAATTTAATAATAACATAGAAACGATTAAGGCAATGCATAAATCCATCATCGCGGCACCTAAACGCTTGAAAATTGAACCCTTAACTAATTTATCCATATTTCTCCTTCAAATCCCTTTAGATAATACTAACATATTTTATTTAAAATTACATTCTTTTTTCACTTTACCATAAGGAAA
>CANQTY010000026.1 GCA_947626895.1 uncultured Bacilli bacterium | reverse complement strand
CAATAAAATGAGTTTTATTAAATGTCCTTTTTCACTAAGTGAAAAAGATGTATAATAAAAAAAGAATTTCCAAGAAAGGAGAAAGATGCAAAAGCATCGAAACACATTATGTCATATAAAGCACTATATAGAACGTATCGACCCTCGACTTTTGATGAAGTAGCAGGTCAAAAACATATTGTACAGACCTTAAAAAACGCTTTAGCGGAAAATAAAATCGCTCATGCATATCTTTTCTGTGGTCCAAGAGGTACAGGAAAGACAAGTATGGCAAGATTATTTGCCAAAGCTTTAAATTGTGAAGAAGGATTTGGTCATCAATGTAATCATTGTGAAAATTGTATATCTATTGCAGAAGGGACACATCCTGATGTCACAGAAATAGACGCAGCAAGTAATCGTGGAATTGATGATATTAGAGCCTTAATTGAAAGGGTTCGTTATGCTCCAATTCGAGGAAAATATAAAATATATATTATTGATGAAGTGCATATGTTAACTACAGAAGCTTTTAATGCCTTACTCAAGACTCTAGAGGAACCTCCTGCAAATGTCGTATTTATTTTAGCTACTACAGAACCTTATAAATTGATGCCAACGATTTTATCTCGTTGTCAACGTTATGATTTTACAAAAGTGTCGGACACCGAATTAGGTAAAAAACTTCGTGATATTTGCGAAAAAGAGAATGTCGAAGCGGAAAATAAAGCCCTTATGAGCATTGTTTCTCTTGCCGATGGAGGGGTTCGTGATGCGTTATCTATGCTTGATCAAGCTATTGCTTATTCTGGTAAGCATCTTGAGGAACATCACATTAACGAAATCTTTGGTTTGTCCTCAAAAGAAGAAAAAATTGAACTATTTAAAGCAATTAAGAAGAAAGATATTGCCTTAATTTCCGAATTAAATGAAGAATATGCATATAAAGGGATTGATGTTCGTCGTTTAACGTTAGATTTATTAGATATTTTAAAAGATTTATTAATCTATAAAAATACACCTAAATCAGATATGGCTAAGGTACTTACTTATGAAGAAGCAAAAACCTTACCCTTTACCTTTAAAGAAATTAATGAAATGATTGATATTCTTTTATCCGCGGTTACACAATATCGTTTTGTTGCCTCGGCAAATTCACTATTTGAAATCACTCTTTTAAAGATGGCTTCTCTAGATGAACCAACGGTAAATAATGTTTCCGATGCTGTTCAAAACAATCCTGTGATTGTAGAAAAAAAGGAAGAAGCTCCTTCTTTTGAAGAAAAAAAATCTATTGAATTTGATGAAATTGCTCCTATTTGTGAAATGGGAAATCCAATGGAATTTGATGAAGAGGATTTATTGAATATCATGGTTCAGGCAAATAAAGAAGAAAGAAACTTCATTAGTGATGCTTGGGAAAAGATGAAACAATTTAAATTTGATGAAAAGACAAAGAAATATTTTGATTGTCTTCTTCCGTGTTTTCCAAGAATCGTATCAAAAGAAGCTTTAATTTTAGAATCCCCTTATATTTCTTGTGTATTAAAAATTAATGCTAAAGAAAACCAATTAGGATTTAGAAAAATACTCCATCATTTCGTAGGAAGAGATTACCTAATTCTTTGCTTATCACATAAAGAATATGTGGAAAGAACAAATAAATTTAGAGAATTACTACAAGCCTCTAAATTACCAGATCCAAAAGATATTGATATTAATGCTTTATTAACTAAAAAAGCTGAATAAAAAGGAGAATATTATGGGAATGAATATGAATGCTTTAATGCAACAAGCGCAAAAAATGCAAAAAGAAATGGCTAAACAACAAGCTGAACTTGAGGCTCGCTTGTTTGAAATCACCTCCTCAGGTGGTGCCATTAAGATTTCAATGTATGGAAGTAGAAAATTAGAAAAGATTGAAATTGATAAAGATGCAATCGATCCAGAAGATAAAGAAATGCTTGAAGATATGATTAAAGTAGCGATGAATGAAGCTCTTGAAACAATCGATCAAGAATACGAAAAACTGAATGCCAAATTATCTAGAGGCTTTAATTATCCATTTTAATTTATGAATTTAAGAACGATTGAAGAACTAACTGAAAATTTGCATATGCTTCCTGGAATTGGAAGAAGAACCGCGGAAAGAATGGCTTATCAACTTTTAGAAATGGACGATGATAAGGTAGATTTAATTGTTCATTCAATTATCGATATGAAAAGTAAAATTCATCGTTGTCCTATATGTGGCTCTTATATGGAAAATACATGTCCCTTTTGTGAAGATGAAAATCGTGATTCATCAATCATTATGGTTGTGACTACTTATAAGGACGCCTTAGCGTTTGAAAAACTTCATTCTTATCATGGTCTTTATCATGTTCTAGGAGGAAATCTTTCTGCAACACGGGGGATAGGTATTGATGATTTAACCATTGATGAATTATTGAAACGATGCCATAAACCTGTACAAGAAGTGGTTTTAGCTACAGACCCTACTGTAGATGGAGAAACAACTGCATTATACATTGCAAAACTATTAGAAAATAGTGAAGTTCATGTATCTAGACTTGCTTATGGTTTACCTATGGGGGGTCAATTGACTTATGCAGATGATCTAACCTTATTACGTTCGTTTGAGGGAAGAAAAAAGTTACAATAGGAGGCAAAAATGGCACTATTTATCACATTTGAAGGTGGCGAAGGCTCTGGAAAATCCTCTGCTTTAAAAAAGATTATTGCTTATTTTGAGGAACAAAATATTCCTTATATTTTAACGCGCGAGCCTGGAGGAACTCCCATTGGAGAAGATATCCGAAATATTTTATTATCTTCACAAAATAAAAATATGGATATCCGTACTGAAGCCCTTCTTTTTGCAGCATCAAGAAGACAGCACCTCAAAGAAAAAATATGGCCTGCTTTAGAAAAAAACATTTACGTTTTATGTGATCGATATTTAGATTCCTCTTTAGCGTATCAAGGAAACGCGCGGGGATTAGGAATTGATGAAGTACTTGATGTAAATCGCTTTGCCACGGAAGATAGTTTACCAGATTTAACTTTCTTTTTTGATATCGCTCCTGAAAAGGGATTAGAAAGAATTGCTCAAAATGAGTCTCGTGAAGTGAATCGACTCGATAAAGAAGCGCTTGATTTTCATCATAAAGTATATGATGGTTATGTAAAACTTGCAAAACGGTATCCAAAAAGAATTGTACGTATTGATGCTTCACAAGATTTAGAACATGTTGTTCAAGATTGCTTAAAGGTTTTAAAAGAAAGGATGGAACAAGAATGAGTTTTGCTTCTTATTTAAAAGAAAAACAACCATTAGTCTATCAAACTTTTTTGAATGCAAGAAACAATAACACTTTAGCGCAGTCTTATTTAATAAAGGGAGAATATGGCGCACCTGTTTTAGAAATAGCTAAATATTTAGCAAAATCATTAATTTGTGAAAAAGAAGATGTCTTTGCATGTGAAGAGTGTTCTACTTGTCGCCGTTTTGATGAAGGAAATTATACTGATTTTGTCTTATTAGACGCACAAAAAGAAAGTTTAAAAGTGCAAGATATTGAAAATTTAGAAATGAAATTTTCTACCACATCGATGGAAAGATCTGGAAAGATGATTTATATCATTCATCATGTAGAAAATATGAATCGTGAATCAATTAATGCGTTATTAAAATTTTTAGAAGAACCTCAAGAAGATATCTATGCATTTTTAACTACTGAAAATGAAACCAAGGTGTTACCAACGATTTTATCTCGATGCCAACATCTTAAAATCATCTCTTCATCTAAAGAAGATCAATACCACCAAATCGAGGATATGGGGTTAAAAAATGAAGATTATGATTTGCTTTCTAACTATGCAAGTAACCCCATTACTTTAAAAGAAATGATGGAAAGTGCAAGTTATAAAAATGTTTCAGAAATTTTAATTGAATATATTAAGGCCCTTACGATTTCTTTAGATGAAGGGTATTATTACATGCAAAAAAATGGAATTACGAAGATTAAAAGTAAAGAAGAAGCACGTTTATTTATTGATATGTTAGCAAGCATTTTTAAAGAAATGCTTCGCTTATCCTATGATTTTAAAAGTGAAATGAAAGCTTTTTCTGAGCAAATTAAAACCATATCTAGTAAAATTAAAAATGTAGAATCATGTTATAAAGAGATTATGTTTACAAGAGGAAGAATTGAACTCAATGTAACTATATCCTTAATATTAGAACATTTAGCATATTTTATTGCCAAAGGAGGAGAAGAAAAATGAATTCAGAAGTAGCAACTATTTGTACGATTCGTTTTGCAAACAAAGGAGCGTACATGTCTTATTTAAATGTAGATCCTAGTATCCATGAGGGAGATTATGTCATTGTTGAAACCCCAAGAGGAATAGAATTAGGACAAATTTTTAAAGCAAACGAGGCTTATGATCCTTCTTCCGCGGAGGGCTTAACTTTTATCATGCGTCGAGCGGATGATACAGATTTAGAAATTCAAAGAAGAAATGAAGATGATTGTAAAGAGATTCTTCTTCGCGTGCAAAAAGAATCTGATAAATTAAATCTTCATATGAAAATCGTTTCTTGTGAATATACTTTAGATAAAGCGAAATTACTCATCACTTATCTTGCTGAAGATCGTGTAGATTTTAGAGAATTATTAAAGGTTCTCGCCTCTTTATATCATTGTAGAATTGATTTAAGACAAATCGGTTCTCGTGATAAAGCAAAAGTCGTCGGGGGTATTGGTGTATGCGGGTTACCTCTTTGTTGTGCAACTTTTTTAAATGAATTTGATGGAATTTCTATTACTATGGCTAAAAATCAAATGTTAGCCCTTAATATCCCTAAGCTTTCTGGCCATTGTGGAAAACTTATCTGTTGCTTAAAATACGAAGATGAAGCCTATTCAGAAGCAAAAAAAGAATTGCCTCGCGTGGGATTAAGAGTGAAATATGAAGATGAAACCTATAAGATTACATCTATTAATATTTTAACCCAAGTCGTAAGATTAGAAAATCCAAACTCTGTTGTAACATTGTCGTATAACGAATTAGATAAAATTGAGATTATCAATGTCGCGAATAAGGGAAATCCAAAAGAAAAAGAAAATAAAGAAAGTGAAGAATAATATGAAAAGAGTTTCTAGCTTCGCTAACCAAAAAGGAATTCTTTATGTTGTATCCACGCCTATAGGAAATAAAAAAGAATTTTCTTTAAGAGCACAAGAAGTTATTTCTTCTTGTGATTTTGTCGCGAGCGAAGATACGAGAACTACAGGACTATTATTAAGTGAATTTGGTATTAAAAAACCGATGATTTCCTGTCATGAACATAATGAAAAAGAAGCATCTATGAAAATAATTGAATTATTAAAAGATGGAAAAAAGATTGCTTTAACAAGTGATGCAGGATATCCGGGAATCTCTGATCCTGGAGAAAAACTAATTAAATTAGTGATAGAAAATGACATTCCAGTTTCGATTATTCATGGTTCCTCTGCTTTTCTTGGAGGATTACTTGGTTCATCTTTATCTACTTCTAAATTTTATTTTCATGGATTTTTAAATGCTAAAAGTTCATCAAGAAAAAAGGAACTAGAAGAAATTAAAAGCTACCCCATGACCCTTATTTTTTATGAATCACCCCATAGAATCATGGAAACTTTAAATGATATTTATGAAATATTCGGGGAAAGAAATTTAACGATAGCTAGAGAATTAACAAAAATTCATGAAGAATATATTTATACCTCGACAAGTGAAAGTTTAACTTTAGATTCTTCAACCTTAAAAGGAGAAATGGTGATTATTGTTGAAGGATGTCGAAAAATGGAAAAAATTGACGAAAAAAGTCTAAAAGAATTATTAAAATCTAGATTAAAGGATAAAACGGTATCAAAAAAAGCGTTAGCAAAAGAAATTGCTGAGATTTATAACTATCGCACAAATGAAATTTATGAAATGATTATTAAGCTAGATCAAAAAGATTAAAAAGGAGAAACGTATGAACAAATTTATGAAAATGGCTATTAAAGAAGCACAAAAAGGGATCCATGAAGGTCATGGAGGACCTTTTGGAACAGTTATCGTTAAAGATGGCAAAGTCATCGCAAAAGGACATAATGAGGTCATTAAAAATCATGACGCTACTTGTCATGGAGAAATGATGGCTATTAGAAAAGCATCTAAAAAATTAGGTACATTTGATTTATCGGGGTGTGAACTTTATACTACCGCGGAACCTTGCCCTATGTGTCTTGGAGCAATTCTCTGGTCAAATATTTCTAAAGTGTATTTTGGATGCAATATCGTTGATACAGAAAATATCGGATTTAGAGATAAAGTTTTTTATGAAATGAATGATGAAAAGAAAAAAGAATTCATTTTAGAATTAGATAGAGATCAATGCTTAAAATTATTTGAAGAATATAATAATATAAAAGATAAGAAAAATTATTAATCTATATAAACTAATTTTAGAAAATTTAAGAGGAGGATATCATGTCCTTCTTTTTTTGTGCGATTTTACTTCTGATAAATAGGGGTATAAAAACACTTCTCATAAATTTTAAAAATAAGTCAAAAAAACATAAAAAACATAGATTTATTTAAAAATCAAAATAAAAATGAAAAATTTATTTTCATATTTGTTACCAAAAATAAAATTAATCTGTATTTATCATCCATAAAAAATAAAAAATATTTAATTAATCACATTAAAACAATACTTTTTTCCACTTTTGAAGTCTTTTAGAAAATAAACTTTTTACTTTTGTTACAAGATTTAATTTAAATCTTTCTTGTTTACCTTTTAGAGTCAATAGAATATAATTTTTCCATTAATAAAATGTAATCCTAAAGGATTAAAACATATTCATTTTTTTAATTAAATGCTTAATCTTCATCCTTTTTATGGATGGTAATTTCTTGCTCTTCCCCTTTTTGATGGAAGATAAGCGTGGCATCATATTCTTTACTTTCTTTTTCTTTATGATTTCCTTTTTTAAAGGGCACAAGATGAGTGAGACGATTTTCCATATTATATTTCTTTATTGAATCTAAAATAACATAATAAAGAAGAACAAACATCGTTCCTATAAAAGTAATTTTGAAACCAAAGAATAGATTTGGTGTTTCATAAACTAAAACATATTGATGATTTCCAGGGTTTGCTATAAATGCATTAAAACCTCCATCTGCCATGATGAGTTCAATTTCTTCATTGGATTGATTATCTTTTAAAGTCCATCCTTTATCAAAAGGAATATTTAATACGACAATTCGTGGAGTTTCATAATTTGTCTCAAAGTGATATTCATCACTAGAAATCACTTGGACATTAGAAACAGCATATTGTTTAAGTGTTTCAATATTTTCTTTAAAATCATCATAATATTCATATTGCACATCAGGGATTAATAAAGATCTAGATTCATCAAAATTATCTCTTACTTCAATACGGATTTTCGTCACAGGTTCTTGAACATAGAAACCACGATTGGTTTTGATATCTCCAGTTTTAGAATACCAATGTGTCATATGATTATCGCCAACTAAGAATCGATCTTGGTTTTCCCCACCATAAAGGGAAATATAAAGATTTTCACCTAAACGCGCTTGAATATCTACATAACATGGATTTTCTCTTGAAGCATTTCCACATACTTTTAAAGATGGGAAAGTTTCTTCAACGACAGAATTCCATTTTAGGGCTTTTAAAGCATTGGAGTTTTCTGAAGCATTGATGGGTTCTTGTAACTTATTATCTTCATATCGTTCGACCATTACTGTTCCATTTGCGACTTTATGATATTTACTTGTAATTACTTCATCACTTCCAGGAACTTTAAGCTTAAAGTTAGGATATTCACTTAGTAACTTTTCACTAATTTCATCATCAATAATGGCTCCATTTAGATAAGCTAATTCGTTCATAAATGTATGCGAAGAACTTCTTGTAAAAGAATACCATTCACTGCTCATGGAAGATTTATTATAAATAGTTTCATAAGAAGAACCGAGTTCAATGTGATTGTTATTGATATAAACAGAATGATTATCTGTTGAATAAATCTCTTCAAAACCAAAAGGAATATTATGGTCACTAGATTTAACGATATAATATTTAATTCCTAAAAATTCATCTAGATTTACACGTTTTTCATGAATTCCCATCGACCATCCCCCATAGCCATAGGTAATTTGAGACCAGTTTAAAAATTCATCTAAATTATAATTATATACAGAATGGAATGTACCAACACCTCTGGTGCCTAAAATCATTGCTAAGTTATTTCCTGTGCGGTCCGCGGAAGTAGAAAATACTCGATAATAAGATGAATCGACTTCCTTAATACGATTAGCTAAACGGACCTCCTCGGCGACATTTGTATATCCACCATATAAAGAGGTATTAAAATTTGTTGTTCCTTGTACTTGTTGGACGATATTGCCGACAATGACGGCTTCAAAAGCAATAACAAATTTTAAATGTTTCGTAAAGTTTTTACGTTTTAATCCGAATAGATAAATTATATAAATAATGACCGTATAAATCATGGCAATGTAACAAAACATCTCGCGATCTTGATCGAGATTTTTTGTAGAGACTGTACCCTGCATTCCCTTTGCTTTATCAATTAAATAATATTGTATGCCTAAAGTTAAAATTAAAGAAGCAAGCATACTACCTTTAACGAATTCATCCTTATGATCAAAAGAGGTTGCAACATAGATACAATAGATACAAACAATAAAGATTTGCCATCTTCCATAGGCATTCGTGGTAAATCCTGAAAAGCAATAATAGGCAAATGGGGTAAATAATAAGACTAAAGAAAAGCCTACAGCAAGGAAATGAGACCATTTTCTCTTTTTTAAAGATAATAGTAAGCTTGGAAGTAATAATAACGTTAAAGGTGTAAATACATATAAAGAAGCTTGATGATTATCATATCCATTATTGATAAATAAAGGAGAATCATAACAAGAAATATTTGGAAAGAAGAAAGATATTGCAGGATACATCAAATATTTTGTCGCATATTCTGCACTTCCTTCGGCTTGTTCCCAATCGGTTAATAAGCCAAAGAATTCTTTAAATGCCTCGACTTTCATTGTAAAACTACTACCTTTTAAGGCATCTTTAAAGGCATTAAAAGATTCTACAAGAGTTCCTGCATATGTTGCATCACTCACTCTAGGATTTGTTAAAACGGCATCAAAACAAGGAAGTAAAATAAAGGCTGCAAGAATTAAACCCAAGGCAAAAGACATCACACCTTTAAGCATGATTTCTAAGCGAACATGAAGAATATGAGGATGTTCTTTTTTTGCTTCTTCATTCATTTCTTTCATGATTTTAAATCTTTGGAAATAACGGAAAAGAGAATAAAGCACACCAGTAAAGCAGAAAGAAATTAAGAAGAAATAATTTGTAATACCCACTAAAGCGACCATGAAGATCAAATAAAAGGGATTTCTTTTTCTTAATAAATATTCAATCGACCATAAAAAGAAAGGCATTAATACGGTAATTTCAAAAAAGTGATTAAACCAGAGATAAAAGAAATTCCATCCACAGAAAGCATATGCTAAACCAACTAAAATACAGGTATCTTCTTTCACTTCATATATTTCTAATAGTTTTCGCATTCCTACGCCTGCTAAAACGATTTTTGTAATAATTAAAAATGCCTGTACTTGGGGAATAATTTCTCTTGGTAACAATAGCGTTGGTAAAAAGAAGATATTAAACAAATAATAAAATGCATTTGCGCCTATGTTATTGACCCCTAAAAATGCAGAATCATCCCATAAGGGAAAATGACCAGTCGCGAATGCTTCTTTCCAATCATCATACCCATTAAAGTAAAAAGGAATTTCTTGAATGACAAAATCTCCAGAGATAGGGATTACAAAACTATTTCTAATGAGAGTATATCCAAATGTCAAAAAGGCAACAACGTATAGTAAAAAAACATAAGTTACCCATGAATTACTGGTTAACTTCTGCCAAATTCCTTTGAAGTCAATTCTTTTCTTCTGCGGTTTTCCTTGTGCGCTAGCAACTAACATTTCTTCTCCTTTTACTTATGATACTTTTCTCCATGATGGATTTTCATTGCCCGATAGATTTGTTCTAATAAAATCTCTTTGGACATCAAATGAGTAAAGGTCATTTTAGATAATGATAATCTAAAATCACTACGTTTTATAAGTTCACTAGATACTCCTAGAGAGCCTCCAATGAGGAAGGTAAGATGACTTTTAGATGCGATAAATAACTTTTCAATTTTATCAGCAAATTCAAGGGAATCTAATTCTTTTCCTTGAACATCAAGAACGAATACGTAACTATCTAAGGGAATTCTTTTTAAGACGAGATTACCTTCAATAGATAAAATCTTTTCTTCATCTTTTTTTGAGCATTTATCAGGAATTTTTTGGTCTTGAACTTCGATAAATTCAACTTCACAATATTTCGATAAGCGTTTTTTATATTCCTCGAATGCTTTCTTTTGATAGTCTTCTTTTGGTTTTCCTACCGAAATAATGGTAATTTTAGACATAACTATCCTCGATAATTTTTCCTCCCGAAAGCATACTTCTTTGTGAGGCACAACGATAAAGGATATGCTCTAAAGAAATGCCTCTTTTTTGCATGATTTTAAGAAATGTATCTAAAACTTTTTCAGGGGTATTTGCTTCTTCAGAAAGATGGGCAAAGACGATTTCTTTGGTGTTTGGACCAATCACTTCTGAAAGATATAAAGCACAATCATCATTACTTAAATGCCCTTGATCACCAAGAATTCGATCTTTTAGTGATTGGGGTCTATTGGTCTCTAATAACATGCATACATCATGATTACTTTCCATGATATAGTAGTTACAATTTTGAATCTTTTGAAGAGTTTTTTCATAGATAAATCCTGTGTCAGTAATGTAACATAAAGACTCTTCTTGGTCTTTTATTAAAAAACCAATGGTTCCTTTTGCATCGTGAGAAAGAGGAAGCACTTCTATATCAAATCCAGAAATCGTTACTTTATCATAAGGGCGTAAAATATGTTCTTTTAATACGCCTTGGCTATCAAAGTCATTATTAACAATATAATTCGCTGTAAATTGAGATGCATATCTTCTTTCATAAGGAAATAAAGATAACCATTTTCCGACATGATCAATATGAGAATGGGTAAGAAGAAGTGCGCTCATGTCTTCAATTGAAACACCTAAAAGCGCAAAAGCTTCAAGAAATTTTTTCTTTGTAGATAAACCAAAATCAATCATGAGATTTCCATGATTTGATGTGATGATAGTTGCATTTCCTTTAGAACCAGATTCAATAACATGAAAACGCATATTATTTACCCTTCTTTTCTTTAACAGGTGGATTAAAATTGTGTGAAGGTTTTTCAATTGGCATAAATAAGCTAATTGAAGGGAAGAATTTATAGTAAACTACACCGACTTGACCATTTCTATTTTTGGCTAAAATCACTTGTGATTCTTCTTGCTTTTTATATTCTTCACGAATTTCTTGTCCGTTTTCATCGACATCCTTCTCTTGTGAATTAGTATTATCTCCATTTTCAGAACCTTCTTGATTCATGGCATCATATTTTTGATAATTTGGTCGGAAGATAAACATAACTTGGTCAGCATCTTGTTCGATATTTCCTGAATCTCTTAAATCAGATAAGATAGGACGATGATCAGGTCTAATTTCCGAAGCTCTTGATAATTGACATAAGCAAAGAACAGGAATATTAAGTTCTCTAGCTAACGCTTTTAAAGAACGGGAAATTTCTGCGACTTCTGCTTGGCGATTATCCGTCCTCATTGAGGTAGTAATTAACCCCATATAGTCAATTACGATTAATCCAAGGTTATCATCCTCACGCATTAATTTTTGCGCTTTTGTACGGATATCATTAATTTTTGCCGCGGAAGTATCATCGATTAAAATCTTGATTTTTTTGATGCTATTTTTAGCTTCACTAAGAGCAATCCAATCATTTTCAGTGAGATTACCAGTAGAAAGTTTACTTCCTAAAACTTTTGCTTTTTGTGATAACATCTTTTTAACGATTTCTTCAGCAGCCATTTCTAAAGAAAAGAAAGCAACTGTTTTACCCGTATTTGCAGCGACATTATAGGCAATATTAATGGCAAAAGTAGTTTTTCCAACCGATGGACGGGCTGCTAAAATACAAAGAGTTCCAGGTTGTAAACCTAAAGTTAATTTATTTAAATTAGAAAACCCTGTATCTAAACCTGTGACAGCATTTGCACTTTTTCCTTCTTGTTTTGTGGCAAGAAGTTTATTGGTGATGATTTCTGCAATTTCTCCAGCAGCACGGAAACCACTGACACGGCGAGCTTTGGTGATATCTAAAATACGTCGTTCAGCTTCTCCAACAAAATCTGTTACCGAAGAAATAGGTTTATCATTATAATCACGAGTGATGGCTCTTAATTCATTTAATAATCTTCTTAAAAGTCCTAAATCTCTTACCATGTTGATATGTTGAAGAGCATGTTTTTCTCCAACAAATGCATCGGTTAACTCTATTAAATAATCTAACTCATCCTCCATGACGTGCATGTGATTATTTAATTCATCGGCAATGGAAGATAAATCAATAATCTTTCCTGAAGAATTTAAAGCATAAATTGCATGAAAAATGTTTCTGTGGGTTTGATTATTGTTATTTCCACAGCAAAAATCATCCTCATTTAAAACCGCAAGAGCTTCAATTCGGCTTTTTTCATTTACTATCATAGAGCCTAAAACGGCTTTTTCTGCTTCTGGGTTTTGGGGTATTTTATCCATAAATCACCTATTTTTTTTCGATGACATGCACACGAATTGTAGCGATGACATCTTTATATAATTCCACGCGAATATTGCTATAACCAAAAGAATTTACTGGTTCTTTATCAACCATTTTTCTTTTATCAATTGTAATTTTATACTTTGCTATTAATTCTTGTTCAATTTGTTTTGGGGAAATAGTTCCAAACATTCTTCCATCTTTGGAACTTGGCGCAGTAAATTCTAAAACAATTCCTTCAATTTTTTGTTTTAAAACTTGAGCTTCTTCTTTTTTCTTTTCTTCATCAAGAGCTCTTTGTTTTTGGTTGTTTTTTAAAATACTCATTTCTTGTGAAGTCATTTTGACCGCTAAACCATGAGGAATTAAATAATTTGAAGCATAACCATCAGATACATTGACGATTTGATCTTTTTTACCAACGTTTTTAACATCTTTTAATAAAATAATTTTCATGAGTACCTCCTACTTTTTATCTTCCATTCGAGCATCGGCAAGATATTGATCTAGAACACTACGAAGCATATCATTGACTTCTTCTATGCTCTTATCTCTAAATGCTGCCGCGGACGCGGTATAATGACCGCCTCCACCAAGTTTTTCAAGTAACATTTGACAATTGATTGTTCCGTCACTTCTTGATGAAATTCGAATTTCATTTTCACCAGTTCTACCAACAACAAAGCAAGCATTCACTCCTTTGATGGATAATGTCTCTTGAGCAACGATTGCTAAAATAGTTCGATCGATAATATCATTTCCATCCGCAAGAGAAATAATAACTCCATAATATGGCGTGGAAGAATTAGACATAATCTTTGTTTTTAAAGCATATTCTTCATATTCTTCTTTTAAGAAATCATCAGCGATTTGATTATCTGCACCAAATTCTTTTAAGACAAAGGATGCTTCATAAGTTCTTGAACCTGTCTTTTGACGATAGAAGTTTGTATCAAGGAAGATACCCGCAAGCATCATCGTCGCATAATGTGGGGGTACTTCAATATGATATTTACTATATCGAATGAGTTCTGCGACTAGTTCAGAAGCAGAAGATGCTGAAGGTTCAATATGAACAAATAAAGGCTTATCAATAAATTCTTCTGCACGTCGATGGTGGTCGATAATAGCAATATTTTTAGCTTTATCAACAACATCACGTGATAAACAAATGGATGGACGATGAACATCAGTAAGAATTAATAAAGATTCCTTTTTCATATTGCGTAAAGCTTCCGCAGGACTCATAGTTAATTCTTTAATCTCTTCCTTAGTAAAGGTCTTTTTAAAGGCTTTTCTAGTTTTCGCTTCTATTAAATCTTCTTCATAAACGATATGAACTTTTTTACCTTCGCGCGAGGCAAAACAATATAAACCTAAACAACTTCCAATTGCATCTAAATCGGCATCAGCATGTCCCATAATGTAGACATCATCTGCATCATCAATAAGGGAAGATAAAGATTGTGATAAGACTCTAGCACGGACTGTACTACGTTTCGATTTTGCTTCTGATTTACCACCTAAGAAGATTAAGTTTTCCCCATATGGAGAAATAACAGCTTGGTCTCCTCCTCGAGAAAGAGCCACATCTAGAGCTTCATTTGCCATATCTGATAATTTAACATAATCATCAAATCCTACAGCAAATCCGATAGAAATAGTTAATTCGTTATCTCCAGATTCAGTAATATCATCATGTACTTTTTGAACGATGGAAAATTTATCTGCCTTCATTCTTTCATAAGCTGCGCGGGTGCATAAAACAATATAGCTATCCGCTCTAAACTTACGGATTAATAGATTATATTTTTTAGCATAGTTAGCAATAATCCCATGCACGGATGCTAACATATCATTCACAGTAACATCATCAAGTAAAGCAACAATATCACTATAGTTATCAATTGCGATAATTCCTACCGCGGGAGAGTGTTCCGTTGCAAAGGTAGAAATAGATTCAATATCCGTAATATCACGGAAGATAAACACTCTAGCATTTGGAATATAATCGACTGCATATACTTGAGATTGAATCATTATTTTTACGGGTTCTTTATTGTTTTCATCGGTTAATTTTACAAGCTCCCCTTGCCAAGTCCAAATATCTTGATCAAGTAGAGTAGAGCTACTTCCAGGGAACCATTCATTACTCCAGATGATTTTATTTTGTTCGTCAGTAATCACAATTCCAAGTTTACCAAACTCATAGATTTCATTAATGTTATTTCCGACGATATCAATGGCTTTTACATCTGATTTTGAACGAGCTTTCGAAACATGAGAAATAAGCCAAATAACAAAAAATAAGTCAATAACAAAGAATACGACACTTAAGATAATGATGATATCCATTAAATATTCGGTAAAATACTTTAATTGCATACATACAAAAACCGCCGTATAGCAGAGTAATTGAACAAAGATTAATATACAAAATTGAATTGATTTTTTCTTGAGATAGTCTTGCATAGATTTCACCTCGTAAAATTATTATACAATAACCATAAGGTTATTGAATAGCAAAAAAATCAATTTTAGGCTTAAAAAACAAAGATGCAACATAAAAAATGAATGAAAAGAAAGAAAAATAAGTTTTCATATACATAAAATCATGTTTTGCAGTTGTTGTGCTATGATGTGCTAAAATTTGAATGAAAAAACAATAAAACATATGAAACGGTATAAGAAAATCTAGTTTACTTAGATTAAAATGTTCTTTTTAAAAAGATTTTTTACCAAATAAAAAACCCTGCTATGGTGGGCAGGGTTAAACTTCAACTTAGTCTTGTGTATAAGGAAGTAGAGCCATGTATCTAGCGCGTTTAATTGCTACTGCAATTTCACGTTGATGCTTTGCACAAGTTCCTGTTGCCTTACGAGAAGCAATCTTACCACTTGGTGTGATAAAGTTCTTCTTTAATAATTCAACATCCTTATAATCGATTGGTTGGTTTTTGTTTTTGCAGAAGATACAAAATTTTTTCTTCTGTCGAACTTTCTTAAAAGCCATTTTTTATTCCTTTCTTTTAGTTAAAATGGCAAATCGTCTTCAGTGACATTGATACCATCGACATTGTTTGTCTCTGGTTCAACGTTTTCTTCTGTTTTTGCCTCATAAGAGGAATCACTAGATCCGTCGTTTGTATTATTGTTTTCTTCACTCTTTCTTTCTAAGAATTGGAGTGAATCAACAATGATTTCGACGACTGAGACTCTTCGACCATCTCTTGTGTCGTAAGTTCTTTGGGTAAGATGTCCATCAACACCCACTAAAGAACCTTTCTTAGTGAACTTGGACATGTTTTCTGCCGCTTGTCCAAAGACGGTACAATTGATAAAGCAGCTTTTTCGTTCACGGTTTTCTGCTCTACCATGATATTCGTCGAATGCGATGGTGAAGGAAACAACAAACATTCCGGCGTTCGTGGATCTGAGTTCTGGATCCCTAGTAAGACGACCTACTAATACAACTCGATTTAACATATTTCTTTATCCTCCTTTGGGATTATTTCATTGCAAATATTCCGTGGCGAATAATGTTATTGTTGATTTTAGCAACACGATCAAATTCATCAATTCCTTTGGTCGAAGAAGCCGTGATGTTGACAACAACATAATATCCTTTTTTCTCACCATTAATTTCATAGGCAAGATCACGAAGTCCCCATTCATCGATATGATCAATTGTTCCATCGATATTAAAAGATTCGTTAAGTTTTCCAATCAAGGCGTTGCGTTCTGCATCTTCAAGATTGGCTTTTAGGATATACATAATCTCGTACTTTTTCATTTTTACACCTCCCTATGGTCTAGTCGGCCAGTGTTCTGACTGGCAGAGAGCTTCTGATGCCTTCACACATCAAGCCTACCTATCATACAACACGAGTTAAATGAATACAAGAATTTCCACGTCATTTGCGAATATCCTCATATATAAAGATAGACAAAAAAATTTTTTTTAAGTAAAAAAGTTTAATTTTTTTTAAATCGCCCAAACACCGTGATCAAAAATCACAGTCTTTTTGCCTTCAAAATCTACGCCTTCAATGCGTAAATCTTCGCTTCCAATCATAAAATCAACATGAACTACAGAATCATTAAAGCCTTCTTTTTCAAAATCTTCGTCTTTCATGTCTTCATAATCTTTAAAATTATTTTTAAAGCCGTGGCCAAGGGCTAGATGGCAACAAGCGTTTTCATCAAATAAGGTTTCATAGAATAAACATCCACATTGATTAATCGGGGAATCAAATGGAACAAGAGCAACTTCACCAAGATGATGACTTCCTTCATCACTATTGACGATGTTTTCTAAAACTTCTTGACCTTTCTTTGCTTTGACTTCTACGACACGTCCTTTTTCAAAACGGATAGAGAAATCTTCGATTAATGTTCCATTATAAGATAAAGGTTTCGTGGAATATACGACCCCATCTACCCCGTTTTTATCTGGCATAGTGAAAACTTCTTCAGTTGGCATATTCGCAGAGAATTCAATATCTTGTTTATTTTTCTCTCTTGCAGACATCCATACATGTCTTGGATTTAGATGTAAAATTAAATCTGTACCATTTTTAGAAGTGTAATGTAAGTAATCTAAATGTAAAGAATTCATTTTATTGGCTTTTTCTTTTAAATAAGCGATATGTTTTTCCCAATCAGCGATAGGATTCTTTCCATCAATTCTTGTACATTTAATAATTGCTTGCCATAATTTCTTTTGGGCATTAGGAATCGTTTCATTTGGGAATACCTTCATCGCCCAAGCTTTGCTTGGCACTGAAATAATCGTCCATTGATTGAGGTTTTCAACAAAATCACGATAAGGTTTAATCGCTTTTCTTCTTGCTAAAGAAGCACGATTTACTTTTTGTAAATCAAGATTTGCAAAAATATCAGGATCAGAATCAAGCACATGGATTAAACAAGGAACAAGAAGTGTACGATCCTTTTCCTTTTGAATTTCCCATGGCTCTAATTTACATAAGGCTTTAATTCCTTGATGTCGATAGTGAAGTTTTTGAATGGCATCATTTTTCCATTCAACGGTTACTTTTCTTGCACCTGCTTTATAGCAGGCAAGAACTAGGTATTTAGCTAGTTCTTCTTGTGCTGTAGATATATAAATTACAGCATCTTGTCCTTTTTGGAGATTGACTCCAACTTTAACCGCGAGTTCGGCTAATTTCTTGTATGTTTTTACGTTCATAAAAAACTCCTTCCTACATGTTTTATATAAAAACATATCTGTCACGTAGAGGTTTCTTATTGATTATAAAATCCCTTGCGCCGCCTTCATTTTTAATATAGCAAAGCAAGATTTAAAATTCAATATGCAAATCATCACTTTTCTATGAATTTTGTTAATTATTAATCTAAGTGCAACAAATATTAATGAAAAAAATTTTTTGCTGTTGCGAAACGAGTTAAAACCTCGTTTAATAAGGGTGTTCTTTTTCGAGAGGTAA
>CANQTY010000025.1 GCA_947626895.1 uncultured Bacilli bacterium | reverse complement strand
AGATTTTTGTTGATAAATAATAAGACCAATAATAGATGAAAATGCTGCTGCAAGTAAAAACGAGGCAGTACCAATCATGATAATTTTAAACATTAAATCTCTTGAGGTTTGCCCTTTTGTATAACCCAAATAATATAAAATACATGATTGCTTTTGTAGACGTTTGATTAGAGATTTAAAGTTTGAGTAATACATTAACATTGTAATTAATGTAAAGCCAATGGAAAGGAGAAGCAACGCTCCTTCAATTAATAATGTTGCATTAACCATGGTTTTATTACCATCTAAGGATTTTGTATTGATATCATTTCTGTTTAATAGAGTTTTAAAAGCATCAACGTGATTCACTGAATCAAGAGTAAAGGTTACACTATCTAATACCGTTTCATTAGAATAGGCAGTATTGAGCATTAATACAGAAGTGCCAATCATGCCGCTTTTAGAAAAGATGCCTGCAACTTTATACGTTTTTCCATGAATTACAATAGAGGTATCTTGATTAGATAAATCAAGTTGTAACGCCTCTGCTACCTTTTCGTGGAGAACAACTTCATTTTCATTGGTTGGGTAATCTCCATACACAAAATTATCTACTTTAAATGCCTCTGCAGAGCGGGATTGTGCGATGCTTAAATGCATTTCTTCTTTTTCTCTTGTATAAATAGAAGTAGGAACTAACATTTCTTTATATTGAATGGTTTCTATTTCTTGAGATCTATATTGAAATAAATGTTCTATAACATACTCACTTTTTGCTACAGTCTGCATTTTTTCTTCAAAAGGCACTTCTGATTCACGGTTATTTGATAAATCAACAGTAAGTGTTGCTTGGTTTTCATAAGTGACAATTGCACAAGGAGCGAAATTTAACGTTGCAAAGAAGAAAGTAAGGAAAAGCGTAAAACTAAAGCATAAGGAAAGCATTAGCATAATCGCGCGGGCTTTATGGCTTAACAATTGTTTGAATTGTACTTTTTTTAAAGAGAAAAATTTATCTTTCTTAGAACTCATTTTTAACTACCTTACCATCACTTAGAGTGATTATTTGATCCCCATATTCATAAAATTTCGTTTCATGAGTAACTAATATCACTTTGATATTTTCTTTTTCTATTAAGGATTTCAATAATTCAATAATCATTATTGCATTCTTACTATCAAGATTTCCGGTGGGCTCATCTGCCATAATAATGTTTGGTTTATTGATTAAAGCACGAGCGATAGCCACTCTTTGCTGTTGTCCACCGGAAAGTTGAGTTGGTTTTTTCTTGAATTGATCTTCATTAATGCCTACAGAAAGCAATAATTCTTGAGCGCGTTTAATATAGGTTTTTTTATCTTCTTTACCTAAAATTATTGCAGGAAGATAGACGTTTTCAACAATGTTTAAAGATTCATCTAAAAGATAATTTTGAAAGACAAAGCCAACTTTTTCATTTCTAAATGAAGCAAGTTCTTTTTGGTTCATTTGACAAACATCTTCTTCATCAAAAAGTATTTTTCCTTGCTGAGGGGTAATTAATCCTTCAAGAGCGTATAGAAGAGTAGTTTTTCCTGAACCTGACGCGCCGGAAATAATCACAAAATTATGTGTTTGGTCAATTTCAAAACTTACATCATTTAAGGCATTAAAATTGTTAGAGTTAGGGTAAGAATAAATTAAATTGTGCACTGTGATTTTCATAAATAAATACTTTTCTATGTCTCCTTTCTTTGTCATATTTTATAGGCAATTTAGCCTTGAATTAGAAATTTTAAGATTTTTATATGACATTTTTTATTGATTAAATTTATTTTCCTTTTAAAAGAGAAATTGTATCTTTTTTGGTTATAAATATAATAAAGATAATAATTGGAACTGCAATAAGAATATAGCCTAATAAAGGTAAAAGAATGTTTAGTTCATTATGTGTGCATAAGGAAACGTTTTTAATAAATTGCTTGATAAAGATATCTCCTAAAGTGGCTAAAATTGGATTAGTAAGTGTAATAGAACAAATAATTGCAATCACAGAAGTGATTAGAAAGGTAAATAGCAAAGGTGCTATTAATATTACTCCTAAGCGAATATTAGTTATTCCTTGTGCTCTTAATAAGCCAATGTATTTTTGTTTATCTAAGAACAAGATTAATATCATGTTGATAAAACTTACTATAATAGTGATAAAAGCAATAAGAGTAATAACATAAAGCACCGTTCCAACCTGCTTCATACTATTCATATATTCTTCAATACCAATCCCATTAAAAGAAATATAACTACTTAATAAGGGGTTTAAGTCTAAACAATAATGATATAGTTTTAAGGCAACTTGAATACTTCTATAGCTAAACTTATACCAGGTTTCTCCTTGTTGAATTTCGGGTATTATTTCTTGTAATCGTTTAGCAAGATTAGGTGATACGCAAACGTCATCATAAGGATTACAAGCAATGACATCAACATCTAAAGAATAAGATTTATTTTGATAATCAAAAAGGATTGTATATTTTCCTGGTTCCATATGATTTAATCTATCAATCATTGCTAAATCCATGTCTTTAGTAAAAGGTTGCATACCTTGTGATGTATCGCTATACATTCCATATGTATCATAATTTGGATCAATCATTTGAAAGTAATAAAAATAATTAGATGTGGATGATTTTTGTTCTAATTCTCCTGTTTCCTCATTTTGGCGATAAAAATCAAATTTAATATTATAATTGTCTAAGGTATAAATCGTTTTTTTGACAATAGTATGTTCCCCTAAAGAGGAAGCATAATCCATTAATGCATTGGGTAATTCTAAATCCTGTCCTTTAATTGTTAATTCTTTTGTATTTGAAGCTGAATTTGCCTCGCTATTTGCAAGAGCATTATCTAATTCTAAAGATAAAGTAGAACAAACTACAGTAAGAAAAACCATGATGAAAAAGATAATGTTATAAAAAACAATCTTTTTCTTTTCTTGACGAAATAGTAATAGTGATAATTTTAAAGTGTTTAAAATCTTTTTCATGATAAATCTCCACAAGTGCACTTTGTAATACTCTTTTTAAACTTTTTAATTGTCAAAATAATAATTTTATAAAAGAGATTATTGGTGACGTTATTATTCAAGGATAGATAATATTGAATTAAATTATCAGCAATGAAATTCATAAAAATTTAAGCAAATTTTTTAACTAATTGAAGTTGTTGTTATATGAGTTGAAAAGAAAATAGCTTTAAAAGTAGTATATTTCTGTTCGTCAATGGCCCAATCACTCCAACTTCCCCAAGACCAATAGCAAGATTTTTGAATAGCATAAATTGAAAATTGAGCTGTTGTTGCTTTGATTGAAAAAGTGTATTTTGTATGAGGATTTAACGTGGCAGAGGGGGACCTTCCTTGAGCTGCGGGTTTACTTGCTGCACCATAAGGAGTTAAATATGCAAATTTTTCTTTACATAAATCATGTGTATTTAATCCAGGGACATCCAAATTTTCCATGTAGGGCGTGACGGCAGGAGCATCCAACGTATAACTTGTATTTCCTGGATAAGTTACTACATTGTCAGAATCATTAGTATACGTATTGATGATTTCGTATGAATCATTTTCATTTATTACTTTGATCATTGAAATTTCGTAGAAAAATTGCCATTTGATAGATACAATTGGTCCAGGACCGTCAACAGTGAAAAAGGCAGTACTACCAATTTTATAATCATCAAGCTTAGTCTTATTGTCTTCTATTTCAACTAAATCTTGCTGTTCTTTTTTTTGAAAAGTGAGAGAAATATCTGGTTTAGAATAATTTAAATCAGCTTTTGGTGTTTCAAGAAGAGAAAAACCAAACATTGGTAAGATGCCAAATAGGAAAAAAATATTTTTTCTATTCTTCATTTTATTTCTCCTTTCATTTGTATATTTTATATTATAAATTTTTCTATTAACTTGTCAAATTTTAAAAGCAATTTAGTCTAAATTTTGGCGTTTTTTATCAACATGAGAGACGAAATACATCTTTTATATGGACGAAAAAGTAAAATTTTGATAAAATACCTATTGAAGGAAGGAGAAATAATTTAATAATTTTGGATTAAATTATAATAACATCATGGAAAATCAAGAAGAAAAAACAGCCGTTAGTGCAGCAGGCGAAAGCATTATTCAACAAATGAATAATAATATCGAACCCGATAAGAAAACAGTCAGAATGATTTCAATTCGAAGCTGGACCAATTTCTTAGGTGTAGCAATTTCCTTAATTGCGGGACTTATCTTTATTTTAGTGGTTGATTTAAAAGCTAAGATCATTGATGCAAAGGCAACTATGCCATTATCTGCGTGGTTAATCATCGCTATCCTTTTAGCCGCCGGAGGAGCAATCTTCTATTATGTCGGAGATATCTATAAAGAAAAGAAAGTTAAAACTTTAGTTTTCAAAGGTGTTGGAATGGCTTTGGTCGCAGGATTTATTGGATTCCTATTCTATTTCTATCAATGGACAACCACTGGAGAATTAAGAGCTACCGCGGTCGAAGAAACTCAATTAGCTTTCTACATTTCTTTAGTTGTAGCAATTCTAGGTCTTATTACTTTAATTGTGAACTACGTTTTATCTATTTTATATATTGAAGAAACATATTAATAACCCATTAACTTAATTCCTTATTGTGAGTCTTCTTGCCTTCAATAAGTATATGTAAGCAAAAACACCGCGAGGTGTTTTTATTTTACAAGAACTAACATTGATTCATTAAAAATCCCATCTAAATTAAAAAAAATTTTGTAAAATTAGAATTATTTTCGTAATTTAATTAAAAATTTTCGTAAAATCAAAAATATTTTCGTAAACTTAATAAAAATTTTCGTAAAATGATGTTTTTTTAAAAATAATATAATATAATGAACTAGAAAGGTGGAGATATAATGCAAAAAGAAGAATTGATAGAATTGATAAATCAGATTGTAAATCTTAAAGCCGAAACAAACATGATTGAAATTAAAAAAGCAAAGGGAGGTGTACCAGAAAACTTATATGATACATTTTCTAGTTTTTCTAATACTTCTGGAGGTATTATTCTTTTTGGCATTGATGAAAAGAATCATTATGAAGTATGTGGAATATCAAATCCCGATTTATTTCAAAAGAAAATTACAGAGCAGTCATTATTGATGGTCCCAGAAGTTCGTCCTGTAATTACCTTTTGTGAATATCAAGGAAAAATTGTCGCATGCGCAGAAATTCCTGAAATAGATGTATTCTTAAAACCTTGTTATTATTCAGGAAAAGGAAAGATGAAAGGATCATATATTCGAGTCGGAGATGCAGATTTACCTATGACCGATTATGAAATATATAGTTTCGATGCTTTTAAATATACAATTGAAGATGAACTTCGATTTAAAGATAGAATAGGTAAAGAAATTTTTAATGATATTGCACTTAATGCTTATTTAGATAAAATAGTATCATTAAAACCAAATTTAATGAATTTAGATAAAGATACGATTTTAAAAATTAATGGAATTATTGATAAGGATTTAAATCCTACCTTATGTGGAATATTAAATTTTTCTAAATATCCCCAGGTGTTTTCTCCAAATTTAGATATCGTTGCAGTAAGGTGCTCCACGGATGAATATGGTTTAAAAAATGAGGATGGGGTAAGGTTTTTAGATAATAAAAGACTAGATGGTACTCTCCAAGAGATGTTAAGACTTGCTCTTTCTTTTGTGATGAATAATACAAAAAAAGCGACAAGAATTAATGAAAACGGAATGAGAGAGGACATTCTAGAATATCCTCTTATTGCCGTAAGAGAGGTCATCTTAAATGCCTTAATTCATCGTGATTATAGTATTCATACAGAAAATGAACCAATTCATATTACTCTTTATGATGATCGTATGGAAGTGATTAATCCAGGAGGTTTATATGGGAGAACCACATTAGAAAACTTAGGAAAATTTCATGGAGATATAAGAAATCCGTTTATTGCATCTATTTTAGAAAATTTAGAAGTTTCTGAAAATCGATCTTCAGGGATTCCTACAATTATCTCAGAAATGAAAAAAGCAGGATTAAAAGCTCCAAAATTTGAGAACTTAAGAGGATATTTCAAAGTAACTTTATATAATTTTAAAGAAGAAGAAAAAACAGATGACGACTTTATTATGAATATAAAAAACTATTGTAAAGTTCCACGTAGTAAGGAAGAAATTGCTAAACATTTCGGTTATGATGAAAAGCATCCTGCTTATTTTATTAATGCCTATGTTTTACCTTTAATTGAAAAAGGAATCTTATCCTTATCGCTTCCTAATAGACCTAAAAGTAAAAATCAAAGAATTTTTTATCAAGAATAAATAGGATAAAATCAATGATTTATTAACTTATAACAAAAGATGTTTTTCTTTTAAATTTAAAAGTATCAATATTAAAACTATTGTGTAATTCTTTTAAGGATGTACACCATTTTCTCGAAGTAATATTTTCATCTTTCAAAGTAAAAACAGCCTATTTTAAGCTGTTTTTAAATGTCAATTTTCTTTTTTTAAAAATTACAACTACCAAATAGATAAATTGAATTTTTAAAGGAAAAATTTTAATCGATAATTTCCCAATATCCTACTTTTCTTGACCCCACCCTACGAATTTTATTTTTATTGGTAAGCTTTTCGATGTGACGATAAATGGTTGCTTGAGATTTTTTTAATTTTCTAGCTAAATCAGGAATTGTAATGTATTTATTTTCTAAAATGTAACGAATAAGATTCTCATCAAAAGAAGTAAGTTGCTCATGGATTTTATCAGTCTCATGCATAGATAAAAAATCTTTCTTTCTTTCAAAAACAAATTTAAAACCAAACTCGTCGTTAGAATAGTGATATTTTACATTATTCTTAGCGCATAATGTAAAAGTTCTATCAAATCCTGTTCCAAAAGCATCAATATATCCACATTTATAAAATACTGAAGAGATAAGGATATTTCTCACTTTACTTCCAATTTCTGCACTGGCAAATTTTAAAGGATCTACATTTTTATAAATAGAACCAGGATTATAAATGACAATCGAGGAACGATAAATGATGTATTGATTATAGTCCCCTTGCATTTCGTATTTACAATGTGCAAAAGAATTTAAGACGATTTCACGAATAGCTCTAATAGGGATTTCAGGAGTTTCAATTCGTTCAATTCCTATGATGTCAGAACGATATGAAATATGATTTTGAATATAACTTAGTGCAGTCTCAATACATTCAAAGATATTTCCCTTAAATTCTTTAATTTCTCCAAAATCTACCCTTGTGTCTGTAGGATAATTAGCTAATTTAATTGTTAATGGCTTGTTTTTACTAAATAGGTAATATCCTGCCATTTTGAGTTTTTTATTTTCTGTTAATAAATCTAGTTTTTTTAAGGTTTCCTCGGCATTTTTATAAACATAATCAATTCTTCCTTTTTCATTAGCCTCTCTTATGATGCGCATAAGTAAATCTTCATCTATATCATCTATGGTATAGGGCGTTTCTATCTCTTCCCATCTAGAATAGTTATCTTCCTTTTTTTCAAAGAAGTTTTGTAATTCGTTTAATGACATTAAAACATCTGAATCACTAATTCGAATATAATATCTTCCATAAGAAGAATATGGAGTATCTTTTCCTTCAACATACACTCTTACATAACTTATCCCATTTTCTTGGACTTCTTGAATAATTAAAACTTCAGGAAGAGGTCTTAAGTTGCTTTTAATCTCTCGACGGATATTATCCAAAAGATGGGAATTCATTTTGACTCCAAGAAGTGTTCCGTCATCTTGTATACCGAAAAGTAACTCTCCTTTATGATGTTTATTAAGCATTGAGCATAATCCAATAATTCCTTCTTTTAATTGAGAGATGGATTTTCTAAATTCTAATACTTCACTTTCTTTTTTCTTCATTACTTACCTCTTTATGCTTTTATTTTATCATTTGTTAACTTTGTTATCTACTTATTGATTAAGCCTTTTTGATATGATGTTTTGATAAAAAAATGATAAGATAAATGACAAGATAAATGAGTAGATAAAAGTTAAATATATTTTTCTTCTATCATTCTTTTCATGATTAATACTGCATTACCCGCGGCTCCACGCCTTAAATTATCACCAGTACAATAAAATAATAGACCATTTCTTCTTGAATAATCTTTTCTAAATCTACCTACAATTACATCGTCTTGATGAAGTGCATCTGTGACTAAAGGGTAGATATGATTTTTTAAATCATCTTTTAAGATAATTCCTTTCGTGTGATTCATTAAGTTTTGTATGTCTTTAATTAAAAATTTCTTTTTTAATTGAACTGCAATACTAATAGAGTGTCCTTGGAGAATAGGAACACGAACACAAGTCGCAGATATTTTTATTTTGTCATCATTTAAAATCTTTTTAGTTTCTAAAATCATCTTTCTTTCTTCTTTAGTATAGTTATCTCTATCATATTCATCGATTTCAGGAATGCAGGTATTATATATATTATAAGGATAATAAAGGGGTTCTAGATTTTTTTGTGTTCTTAATAAATCTTGTATTCCTTTATATCCTGATCCTGATACGGATTGATAAGTGGTATAGTTAATTGAAGTAATTCCATATGTATCTTTTAAAACTTTTAAGGGAAGCATACATTGTGCAGTAGAACAATTTGGATTAGCAATTAAATAATTTTCTTTTTGAAACGTATCAAAATTTACTTCAGGAATAATTAAAGGGACATTCTTTTTAAGACGATAATAACTAGAATTATCGATGATATAGATCTTCTTTTTTAGTAAAGAAGGGATATATTTTTTAGATACTTTTCTTCCTGCACTAAAAAAGGCGATATCTATATCATCAAAAGAATGAGAGGATAATGTATCTACTATATATTCATGTTGATTAAAGATAATCGTTTTTCCTTTAGACGATGGACTTGCAAATAATTTTAAGTTTTTAATAGGTATAGCTAAATCTAGAAAAGCTTCTAGAAAAGTTTTACCTACTAAACCAGTCGCACCCACTAAAGCAATCGAATAAGATTTTTTGCTCATAATCTAATATATGAATAAAAGAATTAAATTGTGAAAAAAATAAGAAAGAAAAAGGATTTCTATCTTCTTATTTAAAAAGTGTAAATTTTAAAAAAACTCTTGAAGAATTTCTTTTCCTTTGCTATTTTAATAAAGCATGTGCAAAAACCACATCTCGTTTCTATTGCAAAGAGATGTTTCTTTTTGAGAAAATATGAAACGCCCGGTTTGGTTGCAGCATAGGTAAGCCAATGAGAGGAGGAAATTTCATGCCTACCATTAATCAATTAATTCGTAATGGACGTGTCAAATCCGTCGAAAAATCAAAAGCACCAGCATTAACTTTCCGTTGGAATTCACTTGCTAAACGTGCAACACCACAGAATTCGGCACAAAAAAGAGGTGTCTGTACCCGTGTGGGAACAATGACTCCTAAAAAACCAAATTCTGCGTTACGTAAATACGCGCGTGTTCGTTTATCAAATGGATACGAAGTTACAGCTTATATTGGTGGAGAAGGCCATAACCTTCAAGAGCACTCTACAGTATTTATCCGTGGAGGCCGTGTAAAAGATCTACCAGGTGTTCGTTATCACATCATCCGTGGTGTGAAGGATTGTGCAGGCGTTACAGATCGTAAACAAGCACGTTCACAATATGGTACAAAAAAACCAAAAGAAGCTGAATAGTTAGGAAAGGAGATAAAATATGCCACGTAAAGGAAAAGCCGCGAAACGCGACGTTTTACCAGATCCAATTTATAATTCAAAATTGGTTACAAGATTAATTAATAAAATCATGTTAGATGGCAAAAAGGGAACTGCTCAAACAATTCTATATAATGCCTTCAAGAAAATTGAAGCAAAAACAGGGAAACCTGCAATGGAAGTATTTGAAGTCGCCATCGGAAATATTATGCCTGTCATCGAGTTAAAAACTCGTCGTGTCGGAGCTGCAAATGTCCAAGTTCCTATCGAAGTTTCTGCAGAACGTAAAGTTACTTTAGGACTTCGTTGGTTAGTTCAATATTCTCGTCAAAGAAATGAGAAAACTATGGAAGATCGTCTCGCTGGAGAAATCATCGATGCCGCGAATGGCACAGGTGCTTCCGTGAAGAAAAGAGAAGATGTCCATAAGATGGCAGATGCCAATAAAGCATACGCACATTATCGTTGGTAATAAGGAGAAAATATGGCTCGTCAAACAAGTATTGAAAATACTCGTAACATAGGTATTATGGCCCATATTGACGCCGGAAAAACAACAGTATCAGAAAGAATCTTATATTACACAGGAAAGGTCTATAAGATCGGAGAAACTCACGATGGATCTGCGACGATGGACTGGATGAAACAAGAGCAAGACCGTGGAATTACGATTACTTCCGCGGCGACAACTTGCTTTTGGAAAGGTCATCGAATCAATTTGATTGACACTCCGGGACACGTAGATTTTACTGCCGAAGTGGAACGTTCCCTTCGTGTTTTGGATGGCGCTGTTACTGTCCTTGATGGAAAAAACGGTGTTGAACCTCAAACAGAGACTGTTTGGAGACAAGGGAGTAAATACAATGTTCCACGTATTGTCTTCGTTAACAAATTAGATGCAATTGGTGCAGATTTTGAAATGTCTGTCCGTTCTATCGGTGAAAAGTTAGGCGCAAATGCCGCGGCAATTCAATATCCTATCGGACTAGAATCTAGTTTACGCGGGGTCATTGATATCGTCGAAAGAAAAGCTTATGAATATACGGATGTCAAAGGTGAACATCCTCAAGAAATAGCTATTCCTCAAGAATATGAAAGTATTGTGGAAAACTTAAGAACTGAATTGCTTGAGAAGATTTCTAACTTTGATGAAGATGTCATGATGAAGGTTCTTGCAGATGAAGAACCCTCTATTGAAGAAATTAAAGGTGCGATTCGAAAGGGCGTTTTAGGAGGAGAATTCTTCCCAGTGCTATGTGGATCTGCATACAAAAATAAAGGTATTCAACTTTTACTTGATGCGATTGTCGATTATTTACCTTCGCCTGTGGATATTAAACATGCTGTAGGACATGATTTAAATGGAAAAGAGGTCGTTTGTGAACCAAAAGATGACGCTCCACTTGCAGCCTTAGCATTTAAGATTATGACAGACCCATTTATTGGTCGATTAGCTTTCTTCCGCGTCTATAGTGGAACAGCTAAATCTGGTTCTTATGTATTAAATGCGACAAAGAATGTCAAAGAAAGATTCTCGCGTCTCGTCTTGATGCATTCCAATCATCGAAATGAAGTCGAAGAAATCTTAGCAGGGGATATCGGTGCAGCAGTTGGCTTAAAAGCGACTACAACAGGAGATACCCTTTGTAGTGAAGATCATCCAGTAATTCTTGAATCGATTAAATTCTCTGATCCTGTCATTCATCAGGCAGTAGAACCTAAAACCAAAGCTGATCAAGATCGTATGACTGCAGGTTTAATGAAACTTGCTGAAGAAGATCCAACCTTCCGTTTCTATACGGATCAAGAAACAGGTCAAACGATTATCGCTGGTGTTGGTGAACTTCATCTTGACGTAATGATTACAAGATTAAAAGATGAATTTAAAGTTGAAGTAAATGTCGGTGCACCTCAAGTTGCGTATCGTGAAACGATTCGTAAGACAGGAGAGTGTGAAGGACGTTACATCAAACAATCGGGTGGTCATGGTCAATATGGTCATGTTTGGATTCGTTTTGAACCCAATCCTGGAAAAGGCTTTGAATTCGTCGATGCTATCGTTGGAGGTGTTGTTCCTCGCGAATACATCAAACCTACTTGTGATGGATTAAAAGAATCCTTAGATCGAGGCTTAATTGCAGGATTCCCAATCATTGATATTAAAGCGACATTATATGATGGAAGCTATCATGATGTGGACTCTTCAGAAGCTGCATATAAGATTGCTGCTTCCTTAGCGTTAAAAGAAGCTGCGAAAAAATGTGATCCTGTTATCTTAGAACCGATTATGAAAGTAGAAGTTACGGTTCCAAGTGAATATTTAGGCGATATCATGGGAGATATTGCCGCGAGAAGAGGAAACGTCAATGGCTATTTCTCCAGAGGAAATGCAGAAGTTGTCGATGCTTCCGTCCCCTTAGCGACAATGTTTGGATATGTTACCGACTTAAGATCTCTTACCAAGGGTCGAGGAAATTACACAATGGAGCTCGATCATTATGAAGAATGCCCAAAATATGTGATTGATGAAATCATCAAAAAAGTACAAGGGAAATAATCTAAATTCATAGAATTTAACATCATTAAGTTGAATTCACAAGAAATTTGCTATAAGATAAGTACATATATGTACATTTAGGAGGAAAACGTAAAAATGGCAAAACAAAAATATGACAGAAGTAAAGTCCATGTCAATATTGGAACAATTGGTCATGTTGACCATGGTAAAACAACCCTTACCGCGGCTATCACATCCGTTTTAGCTAAGAAAGGTCTTTCCGAAAAGAAAGCATACGATCAAATCGATGCTGCTCCTGAAGAAAAGGCTCGTGGTATTACAATTAATACTGCACACATTGAATATGAAACAGCAAAAAGACACTATGCACACGTTGACTGCCCGGGACACGCTGACTACGTCAAGAACATGATTACTGGCGCGGCTCAAATGGATGGTGCTATCCTTGTCGTCGCTGCTACTGATGGTGTTATGCCTCAAACACGTGAACACATCTTACTTGCTCGTCAAGTTGGTGTTCCATACATCATCGTCTATTTAAACAAAACAGACCAAGTCGATGATCCAGAATTAATCGATATCGTCGAAATGGAAGTCAGAGATATTCTTAATGAATACAACTTCCCAGGTGATGATACCCCAATTATCCGTGGTTCTGCTTTAAAAGCTCTTGAAGGCGATCCAAAAGAAGAAGAAACCATCATGGAATTAATGGATGCTGTTGATAGCTATATCCCAGATCCAGTTCGTGATGTTGATAAACCATTCTTACTCGCTATTGAAGATGTCGTTACCATTACAGGTCGTGGAACCGTCGTTACAGGCCGTGTCGAACGTGGTACTGCAAAACTCAATGATGAAGTTGAAATCGTTGGTATTAGAGAAACAAGAAAGACTGTTATTACAGGTCTTGAAATGTTCCGTAAGACCCTTGATACCGCGCAAGCAGGTGATAACGTTGGTGTCTTATTAAGAGGTGTCAACCGTGACGAAGTCGTCCGTGGTCAAGTCCTTGCAAAACCAGGTTCTGTTACCCCACATACAAAATTCGTCGCTTCTGTTTACGTCTTAACTAAAGAAGAAGGTGGACGACACACAGCATTCTTAACCAACTATCGTCCTCAATTCTATTTCCGTACTACTGATATTACTGGTGTCATTACTCTTCCAGATGATATCAAGATGGTCATGCCTGGTGACAATGTCAACTTAACCGTTGAATTAATTCACCCAGTCGCTATTGAACAAGGTACAAAATTCTCCATCCGTGAAGGTGGTAGAACTGTTGGTGCTGGTAACGTTACCCAAATCCTTAAGTAATATATTTCAAGTATTAAAACTCAAAAGGAAGGAATTGCTCATCCTTCCTTTTTACGTGCAAAAAAAATCTTCGTTTTACTTTTATTCATCTTTTATTTTTAAAAATATAGAATCCGTAACCATAATTTAAAAATATTAAATAAAAGCACAAAAAACATCATTTTTCTTTAAAATCAAAATAAATTTGAAACAAAACTTTTTATTTTTGTTACAAAATAAAGAGTCCTAATAACATGATAAAGTGATTACTTTATAGAAGGATTTTTGATAAGATAAGACATCACTCCTGAATCATAGATATTTTGATATGTCTTTAAGGGACATCTAGAGATATATTTTTTAACTAGATCAAAATTAACATTTTCGCTTGCGATGATTTTATCCATTTGTTTTTTTTAACTTTTCTTTTCTTAATTCAGAATAAATATCGATTCTTTTCATTAAATCAAGAAATTCTAGCGAGGATACATTTGCAGGATTTATCATAGCGATAGGCTTATAAATAACATATTGAAAACCTTGAAGTTCCATTTTGCAAGAAATAATTTTCAAGATATCTCTTATAAGAAGCAACGCCTTCTGTACCCCATAGAGTTACGTAGTTCTTGTAATATACTCCAGCATCTAAGCGACTTAAAACATTTTGATCAACAAGTTTTTTTAGTTCTTGTCTTAAATGATTCTTGTTTTTAAAAGGAATTTCTTCAACAGAAAAAGCCTCTCCATCGGGATATCTATCTAGTAATGGTTTGACATTCATGAAAATACACCTCCTTAAACAAGCCAAAACGCTTTGTGATTACCTATATTTTAACTATTGTTAGAAATAAAATCTATTTATTTCAACAATTTTTTAGCAAAATTTAGTAATCGACCAAGATAAACTTATTTTATCCTTTACTTTTTAAACAAGTGCTGACCCAAATATCAAAATAACCACCTCCAAACCAAAACGAACTAAATGTTTTTTAATTGGTAATCAAATACTTCCTTTACTTATAAAAATCCACAAAAAAATAAAAAAATTGTAAAAAAACTTTAAAAATTTTCAAAGATACAAATGTGTTTTTAAATAAATGGCTGAATTTAGGCGTTTTTTAAAAAAACAATTTTTTTTACATGGAGCAATAAAAGATATTATTCGGCTACTTATCGGCTACTTTTCGGCCACGTGGCCGAAAGGAGGCTGAAAGGAGGCCGAATCTTTAAACTAAATATTAATAGGTTCTTTTACAAATGGATGTCGGTATAATGTCGGTTTAAATGTCGGTATAATGTCGGTATATATTGATAATAACTTTTATTTGAATTACAATATAAATATATTTGGAGGACATTATATGATCTATCAAGAATCGAATACAGTTGAACTGAAAGAAAAATTTGCAAATAGTATTTGTAAAGAGATTGTTTCCTTTTTAAATGCAGATGGAGGGACAATTTATATTGGAGTAAAAGATGATGGAACTATCGTAGGTGCGACAAGTATTGATAAAACATGTAGAGCTATCGCAGATATAATCACTCAACAAATAGAACCAAACCCTCAAGAATTAATCAAAAATGAATTAATTTTTGAAGGGGATAAAACACTTATTGCTATAACGATTAAAAAAGGCACGGATCCTTTATATTGTCAAAAAAAGTATGGCTATTCTTCATTGGGCTGTACAATTAGAGTAGGTACATCATGTAGAGAGATGACGCAAGATCAAATTAAGAATAGATATGAAAAGAAATTCTTTAATAAAGATATCTTAATATCAAGTAAGTCAACTTTTCCAAATTTAAGTTTTAAAACATTAAAAATCTACTATTCTACAAGGGGTTTTCATTTAGATGATCAAAATTTTGAAGCAAATTTATCCTTAAAAAATGAAAATGGTGAATATAATAAAATGGCAGAATTACTTTCTGATAAAAATGATATATCTTTGATATTTGTTAAGTTTTCTGGTGAAGATAAAACTTCTATTTCTCAAAGAAGCGATTATGGAAATCAATGTATTCTTTTTGCTTATGAGCAATTAAAAAATAGAATCATTTCTGAAAATATATGTTTTACTGACACAAGCGTTAGACCAAGAAATGATACATACTTATTTGATGCTAATTGTGTAAATGAAGCTCTTGTAAATGCCATTGTCCATAATGATTGGAGCATAACAGAGCCTTTAGTATCTTTCTTTAGTGATAGAATTGAAATTCTTTCCCATGGAGGACTTCCACATAATCAAACAATAGAAAACTTTTTCGATGGTGTCAGTGTGCCTAGAAATGAAAAATTAATGAAAATTTTTCTTCAAATGGGAATTGTAGAACACACGGGGCATGGAATACCTATCATTTTAAAAAGATATGGAAAAGATGCCTTTGAAATCAAAGATAATTACATAAAAGTAATCATTCCCTTTGCTAAAAAAGTGATGAATAAACATAACTATAATGTAGATTTAACAAACTCCGAAGAAATGGTAATAAAATATATATTAGAAAATGCTCACGCGACCGCATTAAGTATTTCTGACCGCCTGGAATTATCAAAAAGAACCATTGAAAGAATTCTTGCTATTTTACAATACAAAGGAGTAATCAAAAGAATCGGTTCAAAAAAGACAGGAAGATGGGAAGTTATGGAGTATAATCAATTGAATTAAACCTTAAAGTATTACCAATTTTCCATAAGTAAGAAGTCTACGATGTGTATCACTTTAATACCATTGATATTCTGTACATCATTTCGATTCGTAGTTACAACATATTTATGGTTAAAATCATTGATTGCACTTAAGTTATTGATTTCTCGAGAAGAGTCTTCTGGTAATCTAATAGTTGCTTGAATTTGAATTTCATCATCTCTTCTTTTTGCTATAAAGTCTATTTCTTTATTTCCGTTTTTTCCCATATAAACTTCATATCCTCGCCTTCTCAGTTCAAGATAGATGATGTTTTCAAGAATTGAAGCATCCATTGTCTTTTTATATCCAAATAAAGCATAACGAAGGGATATATCCGAAAGATAATATTTTTCTTGGGTTTTTAAAATAGACTTTCCTTGTAAGTCATAGCGGTTACATTCATAAATGATAAACGAATCTTTCAGCCATGAAATATAGTTATAAATGGATTCGACTGATATTTCTCTATGTTGACTTTTAAAATATTTAGCTATTGAATTCGCGGAAAACGTTTTCCCCATATTATCTATTAAATATTTAACAACTCTATTAAATTTTTCTATATCCTTGATAGGATGATTATTTGTCACATCTTTATAGATGATAGAGTGAAATATATCTTCAACAATTTGATATGCATTTTGCAAAGATAATCTAGAGGTAGCTACGATAGGGAAACCTCCCATAAGAGTATATTCTTTATAAGCATCATCTAGGTTATCATTACGGATTCCTTTAAAGTGAAGATATTCTTTAAAGGAAAGGGTATAGGTAGAGATAAGAATATATCGACCAGATAGATAGGAAGAAATATGTTCACTTGTTAGTTTAGAGTTTGAACCAGTGACATAAATATCCACATTACAAGTTTCAAATAAGGTGTTAACTACCTGTTCCCAACCATCGATTTCTTGTACTTCATCTAGTAAAAGATAATATTTTTTATCATCTTGCATTTGCTCTTTAAGCTCGTTATACATCTCTTTTTTAGAATAACCTTCTTGAACATCTATACTAGTAAATAAGCGATAAATAATGTGATTAAGTTCTACTCCATGTTTTAATAGTTCATCTCCAAGCATATCTAAAATATAAGATTTACCACTTCTTCTTACTCCCACGATGATTTTCACCATATTTACATTCATAAATGGTTTAATATAATCTAAATAATATTGTCTTTTGATTAAATCTGGTTTAAACATAGCTCTTACCTTGCCTTTCTTTATTATGATAAAGAATTTAAAATAAAGTTTCAAGTATACAAACCAAAAAAACCATATAAATACATATACTTTTTTGGTTTTAAACCGAAAAAACTTTTAAAATGAACTAGCTTAAATGCTTTTTATTAAAAAAGTGCATGAAAGACATGCACGATAAAAGTATCAAAGTAAAGTATTAGGTTTATAGTAAATATAAATCTTTAAGAATAGAAATAAAGATATCCTCGGCTTCTTCACCTTTTTGAGCATAAGCTTTTAAAGCATATAGTTGGATACGATCAAGCAGACTCCTTAAAGTCTTTTTCATAACATCTTTTTGATATGCCATTTGATTTTTACTCATTAAGATAGAGAAGTGTTCATTGAAGTTTCTTAATCTTTTCTCATAATCTAAAAGAAGTGTTTCATCTTTCTTTTTTAAGATTTCTGGTAAAGATAATAATTCATCTAGATAAGTATTGATTTGATTGATTTCATCTTGATTATATTGATCAAGTTTTTGAAGAATATAAAATAAAGTATTTTTAGTTTTCTTTTTTAAATAATCCTTTAAAAAAGGATAATAAAAACTAGATAACATCGTTTCTTTTAAATAAAAAGCAAAAACGCATAAATCAACATAAGATAAAGAGGGTTTTAAAATTTTATCATTTTCTTTTTGATTATCTTTTAAAAGAATTAAGGGTTGACCTTCAATTAAACGATATTTTGTAATAGGGTTTAAGCGAATAATTTCTTCAATACTAGTCTTATGCTCTAAAGCAATAGATTTTAAAGTATCTTTTTCTTTAACAATATATAGAATCGTCTCTTTCATATCTTCTCTTTATAAGGATATGAAAGAAGAAAGAAAAACATGATGATTTAAGTAAATTTTTTAAAATTCCTTTCCTTATGGTAAAG
>CANQTY010000024.1 GCA_947626895.1 uncultured Bacilli bacterium | reverse complement strand
AAAAATAAAACTTTTTCCATACAAAATCAATTAAAAAGCTTTAAGATACCTTTATTGATTTCTTTAGTTGTCGCTTTGATCATCGATACCTTTATTTTTGGCTTCATGCTTATGGAAGGTTATGATTTTGTACGATTTGGTATCTTTCCTTTATTGATTATCATTTTTGACCTCTTATTTTTAGGATGTATCATCTTTTCTAATTTTCGATTTAAATATACGATTATTCAATTTGTCTCTTATTTTCTCCTTATTTTAGGGAGTATGGCTTTTGTTTTATATAATTATTTATTTGGTGCAAAATATGAAATTGCCACAAGAGTATCATTATTTGCTTGGCTTATAATGCATGGGTTAATCGCTTTAATTTCCTTATTTTTAAGTATATATGCTTCAAGAAATATGAAGCTTACAAAGAAACCTATCATGATAGGACTTTTAATTTTATTATTTGCTTTTTCATCTTTATTTAGTATGCATTTATTTAATGAAGGTGTCTTTGGTCAAGGACGAGTAGAAATTGCCAAAACTTTAGTCTATCAATATCATGAAAATGAAGATTGTTATGAAGTTGTCGATGCTTTAAAAGGTAAAGGAAATACTTTAGTTATTCCTGAAAAATTTAATGATAAAGACGTGCTTTATTTAAATTTAGAAGTCTTTACAAAACAAGATGTTGAGGCAATTCGTTTTGAAAAGCGTGAGGAGGCAATCCGTTTTGCTAACCCAGAAAATATACTTCAAGCAGATTTAAATCAAGATATTGAAATTTATGCTGAAAAAGAGAATCTTAAAGAAATTCGTGATGAATTAATTAAGATCAATAATAATCGAAACGGTGCTTTTCTTTCTTATGTTAATCAGTTTTATCCAACCTCTTTAGAGGATGATGAAGTCTTTATCTCCTTTGCTTATGATGAAGAAGTGTATCAATTATTGAATCATCAATTCTTAGATGTTCAATTTATTCATAAAGGGGATAAATTTGATTATGATGTCTTTAATTCCTTTGATATACTAATGCATCGTGATGAACATGATTCTAACGATCTCATGTGGAATTATTTAAAAAATACTTCAAATCCAAAGATATTTAAAGGATTTTATGAAGATAACAATCTTATTAAGGATAATGAAAGTTTAACTAGAAATTATCAAGATGTTCGTCTTGTTTTTGATCATATTTATGCTTTAGATATTCAAGATAGTAATGATACAAAATATTCAATGGATTACAATTGTTCTATTTCGGAAACTTATAATGGAAGAACGTATCCATATAAGTTAGTTACTTTAGATACTGTTCAAGATTTTATCGATCAAGTGTCCTTAAGAGAGGGCTTTACTCTTAGATGGGATGAAGTGAATTGTTCCTCAAAAGTGAGTGACATCACCGACTTTAAGTCATTTGTTGAAAATCATTCTTCTTCCTATCATCCTGGTTCAATGATTCATATAAAACCAACTTGGACATTAAATGCGCCAAAATTAAATGATGTTTTATGTAGTGATGATGATCAAACAATCATCTATGGGGAAGATATTTCTTATAGTATGGAAGAATTAGCCCCCTTTATCGATGGGATTCTTTATCATTATGAATGGTATAAAGAAGATATTTTAGGTCAATTAACTGAATTATTAGATGAAACTTATGTAAGTTTAAAAGAAGGAAAGACGATCTTTTCACTTAATAATGCGCATCCTAATTCTACGGGAAGATATCAGCTAAAAGTAGAGGCATATTCAAATGATATTACTTCTTTAACTTCTTCATCTACTTATATAGTAAATCCCATTATTAATAAGAGAACCTTAGATTTTACTTGGGATATTCCTGAGGAAAATGAAATCATCTATAAGGGTGAAGACTATTTTAACGAAATTCAATGTGATTATGAAAAAGGTCAAGTAATTAATGATGATTCAATTAAATTTGAGATTCAAGAAATTGAAGCGATTCATGTAGGAACTTATGTTTTCCATGTATCTTTAACTAGGGATGCCGCGGAAAAATATGTGATTTCTAGTAATACTAGTAGTCAGAGTATTACTATATTACCAAAAGAAATCACTTGTATTTGGCAAGAAACAAGAACATTTATGTATGATGGAACTTTACATGAAATAAAAGTTGAAAGTATCGATGGTGAAGTTCCTGGTGAAGAAGAAGATATTTTAAATTCATTAGAATATCACAACAATACTAAATCATGGGTTTCAAATGAAACTCAAATGACGATAGTAAGTTTACCATCTAATAGTGATTATACAATTGCTCAAGATTCGGAAAATGCGGAAATTAAGATTACAAAAAGACCTTTAACTATCACGTTTGAAAATATAGAAAAAGATTATGATGGAAATCGCATCTCTTCATCCAATATTCATTATAATTTAGGTGGAGAAGGTCTTGCAGATGGAGATACTTTAGAAAAAGTTATAGCTTTTCTTTATAATTCGAATGCATTTTCAGCAGTAAATGCGGGAAATTATAATTTTGAATTTGATGATGGTAATAATCAAGCACAAAGATCTTTATATATTAATTATCAAATTACAATTGTAGATGGACAATTAAGCATTAAGCAAAAAGAAATTACTCTTAATTGGGGAACAAATGAATTTTTCTATAATGGAAAGGTACAATATAGTACAGTTCTTTCTGTTGATGGTGAAGTAGGAAATGATGAATCCACAATTCTTGCTAACCTTAAATATAGTCATAGTAATAGTATAAATGTTGGTGAAAATTATCAAGTAACAGCTTCTTTTGAAGATTCTAATTCAGGTAATTATAAACTTGGTGGAACGACTACATATACCTATAAAATCAAACAAAGATTACTTATTATTCATATGAATGATTACGCAAAAACTTATGATGGAAAAGGCTTAAATAAGTCTGACATTACATATAATTTTAACGCAACTTCAGATAGTTTAGGTCACGGAATTGCTTCAACGGATGACCAAAATGAAATATTTACCTTTGAATGGGATAATAGTTTACTTACAAGTACAAATTTTGGTGAATATGAAATGAAACCTACTTTAACACAACAAGAAAAGTATAAAAATTATAATATTGAATTTGATCGTGATGCAAAATTTATAATCAAACAAAGAAATGTTTCGCTTGTATTTGATCAAACCAAATTAATTTATAATGGGAAAGTACAATATCCTCAAATCATGAGAGTTTCAGGTGATTTTGAAGGAAGTGAATTTAAGGATAGAATTAAAATTGGAGATACATCTAACTATGTGAATGTTGGAAAATATACATTAAACATTCAATTAGATGAACAAGACGAGAAAAATTATATTGTTGAGGGAAAAGAATTTGAAATAACCTCTGCGGAAGTAACAATCACATTTGACTCTCTAGAAAAAGATTATGACGGAAAAACAATTGACTCCTCCTTCTTTACTTATAGTGTCAAAGGTTTACAAAATAATGAACAAGAAAAAGATATCTTTACTTTAGATTTTGGTACCTTATTAGAGACTAAAGAAGTTGGTAAGTATTCTATTGCTGCCACACCAAAAGCAGTTGATGAAATAAAATTTAGGAACTATTCATTTGAGATTGAAACGGGAATATTAACGATTACGCAACATGAACTTACCTTTACTTGGAATAGTAAAGAAGAATATACTTTAGGTTTTGATAATCCATGCTATCCAAAAGTAAATGAATATGAGAGTTTGATTACATATCATTTTTATACTAAGGGTGGAGAACCTTTAGAAACTGCTCCATCTGAAGTAGGAGAATACTATGTAGAAATTACTTTAAATGATTCAAAACATTATAAATTCGCAGACAACGAAAAAACTAGAGCTGATTTTAAAATCGTGTCTACTGAGGAGAGGTGATAATAATGAAATGTTTACATTGTAATAAAGAAATTTTAGATCCCTTAATTTTATTAAGTGGAAAACTTGCTTGTCCAAATTGTAAGCAAGAAATTGCCTCGAATAATGTAGAATTTAAGATTACTGAAGAAAACAAAAAGATTCTAGATTTAGGGATTATGCATTATTATAAAGCATTATCTTTAGGCGCTTTACCAGATGCTAAATCAAAAAATAATTATCTAAAGAATATCGAAAGTGCTTTGATGTATTTTTCTCAAGCCGCGGAATTATCTAATCCATATGCTTATTATTATTTAGGTTATCTTTATGATTTTGGCTTTGTAGGGGTTAAATGGAGTGAAGATGCTCGTTTTAGAATGGCACACTTCTATTATAAAGCTCTTTATGATAATCCTAGCATGGTGAAAGAAGAAGATTTATCTTCGATTAAAGTAAAGGCTGCTAGAAACGATTTAGTTCTTTTAAAAAGAGCCTTCGATATGGATACTTATGAAAGTGAAAAGCAAAGAATTGTTAAAAAATATATTTCTTTAGGAATAGATGATCAAAAAGATCCTGTTATCTTTAATCAAGTAAATCCTTTAGAAAAAATTGCTCAAGCATTTTTAAGCTCCAGTCATATTCCTGTCATCTATGGCATTAGAGTTTCTTATCAAGATGTTCAAGCATTTATTGAAGAAATGAAAAAGGCTCTCAATACTAAAAAGGGTATAGGTGATACAAGAAATGCTCGTATTAGAAACTTCTTTAGAAAGAATGATATCTACTTTTATAATACAGAAAGAGAATTTGTACAATTTTCTTCTGCACCTCGTCAACTCGAAGAAGAACTTGAGGAAATCTTTGTAGATGATGAAGGATTTGCTCATATTTTAGCATTTAATTTAAAAGTAGATCGTCTTGGATTTTTAAATAAAAAGAGCTGTAAAGAGGTAGAAAAAATCGTTTTAAATGATTATTTTAACGCCTTTTTAGATAAAGTTGAGCTTATTGTCAGTGCAGATGATTTTTACTATAATAAAAAGGGACATTTTGTAAGTTTATCAAAAATTTTAGCAAATATTTTTCAAGATATTTCAAATTTGGAGGATTAAAATATGGAAACGAAAAATTTAAATTATGAAGAAAAGGTTAAAATCTTAAATCAAATCTTCAAAGAAAATCAAATGGGCACCATTGATCGTACAACAGTGGTCGATGGGGGAGATGAATGTGTTCTCTTACTTGAGGATTCTATTTCACTTCTTTATGATTTCGTTTTTGATGCAGGAAGAAGAAAAAAAGGTTTTGATAAAAATAAAGGCGAGATAGAAGGATTACTTAATATCATTCATGTACTTTGCAAAAAGGGTGCAGCGTCAAAATATTCTAATTTAAATCGTAATTATAAGGCAATCTTAGTTAAGAGACCCGTAAAAGATTCTGCTAATCCTTATTGTTTTAGTGATACTTGCTTTGATTGGATAGAAAATATCAAAAAAGGATTAAATCAATTATCTTCAGAGATTCAAGGTGAAACACAAAAGAATTTACTTCAACAAGGTCTTGATGCTTGTGATGAAATGGAAGCAATTTTACCTCGTATTTGGGATAATTGCTCTAAAGATGCCTATAAATATGCAAAAGAATTTATTGAAATAATGATAAAATGTGCAGAAGCATTGCAAAATAAAGATTTTACCCTAATTGATCAATTTACAAAGGCAAAAGAGCTCCTATTAAAATGGGAAAATTGCCGAAAAGAAGTTGGAAAATTATTCTCTTCAGTAGATGTTTCTAAAGAAACTAGTTTGGATTTACCACAAGACAAAGGTTTTAAATTTCAAAATGATACAAAATTAGAGTTAATTAAAGAGGCTATTGATGAATGGGAACAAAAAGCAGAGAATCGTCAGTTACCTTGCTATGTATCTTATGATATGACGCAAAAAGAAATTGATAGTCTTCAAGGTGAACTCGCTGTAGAAAAACAAGATTTAAAAAAGTATAAAATTCAATATAAAAATGGCAATAAAAGTTCTTCTGTTCTTAACGGAATAAACGATTTAGTTCCTCGCATTAAAAAACAAGAGCAAAGACTTGAATTATTGGAAGCACAACTCAGAGGACATAGAAACAAAATCGATATCTCGCTAGAAGTATTAAAATATTTTAAATTTTACTATAAAACTTTACTTCAAAGCGGTCAAAATTCAGATTTCTTCAAAGCTTATGTTGACTATTTTAATATCGCTCAATTAAATAGGATGATGAATCCTTTCCAAATTACGCATGAAGATATTTCTAATTTTAGAGCTGTAGTTGGAAGATTGTTGATAACCGTTGATGAATATAATGCAGAATATGGAAACCTTTCCGATGAATATTTAGAAGAATTACATCAAATAGAAAATAAACCTCTAGAATTGGGCGGATTAACAACTAAAAATTCAAATAAAAATAAAGACTTATCCGAAGATATTCTCGCGGGTATGGATGAAATTCTTAGCGAGGATGATTCTCTTGATGATGAAGATATTTCATTGGATGATGATGAAGACGAAATAGAAATTCGTATTAAAAAAGATGTAGTAGATGACGATTAATTATGGCAACCTTTTTAGATATCATCAAAAGTGCAAGAAAGATTTTAAAAAGTAGTAGAGATTTTAAAGAATATGAAGCAATTAAACCTTCGATTACTACTTCTTTAAAATCCTCTTATATTAATGAAGAAAATAAGCATAGTTTAATTTCTCTTCAAAGTCGTTTGGAATTGAAGTTTGCTTTTCTTCATTATGTAAAATCTAGTTATGATGATGAATCATTTAAAAAAGTGAAAGATTTATGTAATGAAATTATTTTAAATCGCTTTAAAGGGCAAGAAGATGAATTTGATATTCCCATTAGTTTTGCTAAAGAAATTGATGAATTAATTACGAATTTTCAACCCCATATGCTTAATTTAGCAAAAATAAATGCTCTTATAAATCAAAAAAATAATGTTCATTTTATTCCATATGAAGAACTAAGAGCATATGTAGAAAAATTAAAAGATGTAAAATTTGCTTTAGAAAATTGTTCTCCTTTATGCAAAAATGCTTTTAGTGATTTAGCAAAAATGAATATTCCTTTAGAAAATAAATTACTAGATGAAGTGAATTTAAATCTTTCGGAATTAGATGAGATCTACCAAAAGGAATTAAAGGATCGTTTTATTACGTTATATGAACCTTTAAAAAAAGAAGATAATGAAATTTATGCACCGTTTTTTGATTTAAGTAAAAATAGTGCTAAAATTTTAATCTTAAATTCTCCATATAATGAAGAAATTCAATTATATTTAAGACATTTTGAAAAAGAACATAAAGTTAGTATTGTAACTATTGATGCTTATAAATTAAAAGACCTGGCTCATGATGAACTTTTCTTATTTTTTGAAATGTTAGCAAAACACCCAAATTCAATTTATATTGATCATATTTCTAGTTTTCTAAATACTGATTTAGATGAAAATATTATGGATGTCATTATTCGTATTCATGCTTTATATCCATCACTTTATTTCTTCTTTAGTTATGAAAAGGGAGATAATGCTTTATATAAATCTTTGAATGATACGTTAAAAAAGAAAGATATTCATGAATTAATGATTCATTCCTTATATTTATATATGCCTCCTTTTGAATACTTTATTGATGTTTTAAGTAATGAAAAGATGATTGATAAAGAAGATTTATCTTTACAAGAAGAAATCAAAAAAAATATGCCATTTGTTGGTTTTTACGGCTTAAATAAAATCATTTATGCATATAAAAATCATAAAGATTTTTTAGAAATTGGTAGAAGGCTTTCAAGAAATCATAATACGTCCTTATTAAAATTTTTTTTAGAGGATTTACCATATCAAAGTATCTTTATTGATGAAAAATGGGGAAGCTTTATAAAAGAAAAAGAAAGCTTAAAAGGACATGTCGATTTTGATTATGATGCAATTTCACCAATTTATAAGGAAAACGTAGCAAAAATATTATCTTCTTCGTGTTCTTTATTTGCTAAATGTGGTATGGGTGTTTCTTATATTCTTCTTGGCGCAGATGATAAATCTAAATGGTCCTTAATGGATCAAGAATTAAAAAACAAAAGAATTACTGACGCGGTAAACTATATCTATTTAACTTTAGGAATTTCTCCTTTACCAGTCGTAGAGATTACCACTGAATTAAATAAAAATATTTTAGGACAATGTTGTGAAGGGGGAAGAAGAATTCAATTTCAAGCTCGTTCTATTGATAAAGTCGATGAATTAATGAATACGATTTTACATGAATGTTATCATTCTTTCCAATATTATAGTGCTTCTGTCGCTTATCATGATTGGTTTTTTAAAGAACTTGGAGTAACTAAATCTCGAATTAGTGAATGGATTTTAAATTCTCAAAATTATATAAATTATAAAACGGGAGAAAAAGGATATCATGCATATCGTCATCAAATCATGGAAGCGGACGCTAATGCGTTTGCGGCCGATTCTTTAAAAGAAGCAGTAAAATACACTGGAACAATTGATTTAAAATAAGGGGGAATTTATGAAGCTTGATGAACTCATTTTAGATTTATTACATATCGATGAAGGAAAGACGAATAAATTAATCGATTTAAAAGCAAATAAGCTTTCCGATACATATTATTTAAACTATGAAGAAGTAAAAGATAATGCCTATATCATGATGGAAACCATCAAAGATAGAAAAGGTAAGCAAGGGAACACAATACTCCTAAATAGTGCGAAAAATGGAAACGAACAACCTCTTGGTGCTTCCAAAGCTTTTTCTTGGAAAAACGGGCTAGATATTCGTAATACTTCTGAACTTCATCAATTTATTGATGCTTCTTATAAAGAGACGTTATTAAAAGGCTTTAATCCTTTGTTTTTAGCTCTTGGTGCCATTAGTTTAAAAGCTATGGTTTCTAAAGATGAAATTAAAGTAATCGAGGCCCCGTTTTTTATCGTACCCATTCAACTTGTAAGAAATTCAGATGTTTCTCCAGTGACTATTCGTTTTATTGATGATGATATCGTTTTTAATCCATGCTTATTAGAATTATTAGAAAGAAATTCTTTAAGTGATGACCTTATTAAAAATTTTCCTCATTATAATGGAAAAAATCATCATGATTTTAATGAACCATTAAATATTTTAGATTTTGATATAGATACTTATTTTGATGAAGTAAGTATCTATATGGAAGAAAAACGAAAAGAAGCAGGAATTACAAATGATGAAGATTTTCTTCTTTTAAGAAATCACCTAGCTATTGCTAAATATCATCACGAAGAAATTTCTATGTATTATGATATCAAAAGAAATCTTGATAAAATCAAAGTTCATCCTTTAGTAAAAAAGATGTTAGAAAATGATGAATCAACTTTAGAAAAAGAAAGTGAAGAAAAAAAAGAAACCAAAAACGTCTTACCTTATGATCATTTTCAAGATGAAATGATTCAAGAAGTTTTAAGTGGTAGTTCTCTTGTTATTAAAGGACCTCCTGGAACAGGGAAAACTCAAACCATTGTAAACATGATTACTTCTCTTTTAAATCAAGGGAAAAGTGTTCTAGTTTCTTCAAAAAAACTCGCTGCATTAAGTGAAATTTATGCAAAAATGCCTTTAGAATTAAGAAGATTTTTACTTCTTTTAGATTCCGAAAGTGAATCCGAAGCCTCAAAAGAGGATCCTTCCTTATTTAAAAAGGAATTAAATGATGTTTTAGAGCATAAAAAGTCTTATTATCCATCATCTTTAATTGATCATGATGAATTTATGCTGAAAAAAGAAAAAATTGATTTAGAAAAGAAGATGTATGAGATGTTTCATTTTCTTTATGAAACAAAGTTATATATCGAATTAACGCCTTATCAAATCATGAATCAATATTTAAAATATGATGTCCCAAGCATTTCATTTTTAGCTTCAAAAGATTTAGAAAATCTATCAAGAAATGAATATTTATCTTCTTTATCTATTGTTAATGATTATGTTAAACAATATGAATTATTAACAAAAAATAAGAAAACTCCTTTAAGTGATAATATCTTTGTGCATGCTGATTTTACTATTTTAAATTATGCGGAAATTGCAAGTAGTTACCGCGACTTAATTTCGCATGTAACTCCTCTTATTTCCTTTTTATCTTCTTTAGAGAAGAAATTTGAAAAGATAAATATTAAAACTATATCATTAAAAACTTTAGAGTATGGAAGTTTTGCTAAAGATTTAAAGCTAAAAGAAAACAATGATGAAATTTCTTTTGAAACATATTTTAATGAATTATTCTCCTTATTTAACGATAATTATGAAGAAATTGATTCCTATTTAATGAAAGAACCAATAAATAAAAGAAATTATAATGATGATGAAACTCGATTCATTAGCCTTGATAATCTTAAAGAAATGAAAGTTAATGATTTTATTTTCTTCAATTCTTGGTATGAATTTTTATCAACAAGAATTAAAGAAGAAGAGAAAAAAGATTTAATTTTTATTGCTGTGAATAAAATTAGTGAATTAAATCAAAAACTTCTTCCTTTAAGAAAAGAAATGGAAGCTAGTTTTAATTTAATAGGGAAAGAAGATAAGTTATTTTTAAAAGCATATAATGCCTTTAAACCTTATGAAAATACTACTTTAAATAAACCTAAAACGTTTGATTTTAAAGCAAAAGGATATCTAAAAAAATTAAAAGCAATTGCAAAAGAAGAATATTCTTTTGAAACGCTTATAAAAAAAGTCAATACGTATAAAAAACTTTCTACTTATCTAGATGAAATAAATCAAAATATCGCCTTTTTAAAAGAACAAAAAGTCCTTTTAAATGATGAAGATATAAAGCAAATTTACCAATTAAAATCCTATAATCTAGAAAATAATGATACCGTTTCTTATTATTTAGACTTAATTTATGATATTGAAACGATTCAATATATTTTAAAACTGAAAGATGATTTTAACTTTAATCAAGAACATACTCTTTCCTTTATCCAGAGGATTATTCATTTAAAAGTTTTAAAAGAAGAATTATCCTCTTTGGTCGAAGATTATAAAGTAACTAACTTATTAGATTTATTAAGCGTTTGCGCTACTTATTTATTTAATCAAGAAATGAAAGAATATAATAAGGAAGATGTGACTTCTTTAAAAGAAGAATTAACATCCTTTAAGTTATTATATTCAAAAGATTTTAAGCATAATTGTGATAGTGTTTTTAAGCAAATTCAAGAAATGGGGTTAAAAAACAGCTTTACATTAACCCCACTTAGTGAATTTACTTTAGCTACATTTATAAAAATTAAAGAGCAAAGTGAAGATTTAACTCTTCTAGAAATCATCAAACGCTTTGATGAAATTCGATGTAATAAAAATCAATTACCTTTAAAAGAATTCTTTAAAGCTTTTGAAAGCAAAGAAAAAGATTATGTATCTTATAATTTAAATGAAATCTATGAGCATTCTATCTTTAAAAAGATGGTCGATGATATCATTCTTTTCATGGAAAAATTTTATTCTTGCTTCTCCTTAAAAATGAGAATGGAAGATTTATTTAATAAATTCTATGCTTTAGAAAATAAGGAATTAAAACAAAATATCTTAACTTTAGAAAAAGATTTATATGCAAAAATTAATCTAAAAGATGCTGATTTTTCTTTCTTAGCTAAAGAAAGTGGGAATGAAAATATCCGCACCATATTTAAAAAGCATTCAGAAGCAATTTTAAAACTAAAAAAATGCGTAATCTTATCACCATCTACCGTTTCTTTATTATTTAGTAGACAAGAAAATTATGACCATTTTGATGTTGTAATCGTGGATGAAGCAAGTCAAATTGAACCAGTAAAGATGCTACCTTTACTTTTTAGAGCTAAACAATGTGTCGTTGTTGGTGATGAATGGCAAATGCCCCCGATTGAACACTTTAAGATAAAAAGGATGAAGAGTATTGAAAATTATGACGATGATTTAGAATTAGATCCATCTGCCTTATCATATTTTTTAAGAAATCCATACTTTATTAAGCGTAGTTTAATTTATCATTATCGAAGTAAAGTCGAATCTTTAATTCGTTTCTCACAAGAAAGATTTTATCCTTTGATGCGCACATTCCCATCTCCTGTTCCTAAAAAAGAAGGTTTAGGATTTGTCGATTGTTATATTCAAAACGCGACATGCTCTAATGGAGAAAATCCAAAAGAAGCAACAAAAGTGATTGAATGTATTAAAACTCATTTTTCGCGTTATTTTATCGACAATAAATTAACTGAAACTCTAGGGGTCGTCGTCTTTGGAGAAAAACAACGTTCCTTTATTGAAAAGATGATTGATGAAGATAAAACTTTAAAAGAACAAATTCGTTTAGCTTATCAAAATAAAGATAAAAATGTCGTGGATGAAAAGATTTTCTTCTTAAAGACTATTGAAGAAGTACAAGGGCAAGAAATTGATCACCTCATTTTATCTTTGACGTATGGAGTTGATGAAAAAGGCAAAATTGTCAATCGCTTTGGTGAACTAAACCGTGATAACGTTGGTAAATGTATCTTTAATGTTGCAATTACTAGAGCAAAATCTTCCATAACAGTCATCCATTCCATTTTAGATAGTGAAATCGATAAAGATAATAAACGTGTTCAATATATTAAAGAATATCTTGAATTAGTAAGATTATTTGCAGATGAAAAGAATCAATTTGTCTGTGATACTCCATCTTCATTCTTTTTAGATGTAGGAAATAAAATTATTAAAGCATTCAATTTAGATCCATCTAGAATTGTTTATAATTATGGCGTTACAAAAGGTTCTTTAAGAATTCCTCTTGTTTTGTTAGATGAAGATAAAAAAGAGGCATTACTAGGCATTTATTGTGAAAAAGAAGAAAGAAATAAAGATGAATATTTTGATACAAATATTCGTTATTATGAAATATTAAAATCGATGAATCATTGGTCTTTATATCGTCTCTATGCCTATGATTGGATTTATAATCATAAGCAAGAACTCTCACATCTAATTGATTTCATTAAAAAAAGAATGGAAAAGAAATCATGAAATCTTTAAAATCTAGCCTGATTTTAATAAAATAAATTTAATTGGAGGTAAATTATTATGGGCGAACAAGAATTAAGACAAGCAATTGAAAAAGAAAAGCGAGAGGTTTTAGTAAACGAAAGGAAGAAAAAAATCGAAGAAACTTCAAATCAGTTTATTCAAAAAGCCGCGGAAGCTCAAATGCAATATGGAATAGACGATTACCGCACACAGATGATGCTATCCTTTGTCGATATGTCGATTAAGATTAAAGAAATCATCAATTTACTTGAAGAATATTGTTTGATTTCTACTTATCTATTTGATGCATTAGGCATTATCGATGATATCTTTCGTACTCAAGACGAAATGATTAGTGAATCCCTTATGGAAAATTATGGTTTCTTTGCTCGTTGGAAAAGAAATCGTCGTTTTAAAAAAGCAATTAAAAATGGTTATAAGAGAATGAATGCCATCGCAGATCGAATCTTAGCAATTGGAAATTTCTCCACCAAAATTACAGAGTCCATTCAAAGATGTGGTTTAAAAATCTCTACTAAGATGGCTAAAAATAATCAAAAGATGGTAAAGAAACAAGAAAAACGTAATGCGAAAAATAAGAAAAAAGGTGTTGCCATTGTAAGTCCATATGCTGAAGCTCAAAAACTTGTTGATGAAGAAATTGCCCGTAAAGGTGGAACTACTTCAACAACCGATACCGATACAACAGTGAAAAAAGAAGATAAACCATCGAGTGGTGATGGAGATACAGGCGTTGATGATTTATAGGGGTAAAAAATGAGTGAAAAAGAAAAAACAATTGAAACGTTAAAAAAAGAATATGAAGAAGTAAAAGCGAAAATTCGTGCCATTTTAAAAGGAAAAGCTGATCGTGCAGATTTAAGCGAAGACGAAAGAAGTTCTTTACGAACGAATTATTCTTTAGCCTCACAATACGCGAAAAGTTTAAGTGATCGATGTACGAATGCAGAAGAAAGCGAAAAATATCAAGCAGAATATAAAAAGTTAAGCTCTCGCGCGGCAAGTTATGGAAGTAATCTTCATAATAATATTCCTAAGACAACTTTTGATGATGTAAAAGGATTAGATGAAGTAAAACGTCTTGTAAAAAGCTTTATCTTCATGGCTAAAAATCCCGATTTATTAAAATATTATAAGATTGAAGGTGGACTTGGAATGCTTATGTATGGGGCTCCTGGGACAGGAAAGACCATGTTCGCGGAAGCTATTGCTAATGCCATGAATCTACCTTTATTTATTGTCACTCCCGCGGATATTTTTAAATCCTATGTCGGTGAATCTGAACAAGCCGTAAAACAACTATTCCAAGAAATCGATGCTTGTATTGATGGGGCCATTCTATTTGTCGATGAATGTGAATCTATTTTTTCTAAACGTAGTCAAGATACCAAAGACTATAAAGCTGCGGTAACAACGGAATTATTACAACGTATTAATGGTTTTGGTGTGAATGGTTCTAAACGTATCATGATTGCAGCGACCAATCGTCCAGATGTTATTGATCCTGCCTATTTAAGATATAAAAGATTTTCTCATTTAATTCATGTTTTACCTCCAGATGAAAAAGCAAGAGAGGCAATTATCACTTCAAAACTTGAAGGAATTGATTTAAAAGATATCACGATTGAAGAAATCGTAGCCATGTCTAAACATGTCTCGAAAATAGATACAGGCTTTCGTGTTGAAGAAATAGAGGATGCCTTTTATTCCGCGGCAGATTTATGTGGAATTATTGAAGAAGCATCTAGACAAGCTCTTGAAGAAATTGAAGAAAATAAATTAACAGATCATATACCTTTGACTAGAGAAATGTTTGAAAAGGCATTTAAAAAGATTCCTCCAAGTATCACTCAAGAAATGCTTGATCAATATGAAAATTTCCGTAAGGAAAACATGTAAATATGACTTATAATTACCAAGAAATTAAAGTAGATTCTCATGAAGAATTCTATCATTTAATCAAAGAAAACTATATCTTTCCTTATATCAGCTTACCTAAAAAACTCTATAAAGAACTTTATTCTTATATCCTAAATCAAGAAGATAATTTTTATAAAGATTATGCTTTAGGTTATTGTTATCGAGAAGGTTATGGAATAAGAAAGAATCATAAGCTTGCTTATGAAAGTTTTTTAAAAGCAAGTGAAAAAGGTTATCCTTTAGCGTTAGATTGTTTAGCCTTTTGTTATGAATTTGGATATGGCGTTAAAGTCGATTTAGATAAAGCGTTATCTTATTATTTTAAAGCTGCAAAAGAAGGTGTTGCTTTAGCATATAGTTCTATCGGTCTATTTTATTATTATGGATTTGGAGATGTTCCTGTCGATTATAAAGAAGCTTATGGTTATTTTTTAAAGGCTGCACAACTTGGAGAACCTTATGCTTATAATTTACTAGGTGATTGTTATCTTTATGGAGATGGTATTGAAGAAGATGATCTTGAAGCAATTGCTTGTTATGAAAAAGGTGCTTCTTTAAATAATGTAGAGTGTTTAAATAGTTTAGGAGAATGTTATCTATTTGGAGATGGTGTAGCTATAGATTATCAAAAAGCTATCGAATATTTTATGAAAGCTAGTCAACTAAACTTTACAAAAAGCATGATTCATTTAGGAAAGTGCTACATGGATGGTTTAGGGGTAAAAAAGAATTTAAAGGATGCATTTTATTGGTATAAAAAAGCTGCAAAATTCAAAGATAGTGATGCTTATTTTCCTTTAGGGGAATGCTATGAATGTGGATATGGGGTTAAAAAAGATATCTCTTTAGCCATCAAATATTATGAAATGGCTTCTTCTTTAGGAAATCAAGAGGCCATAGATAGATTAGAAAAATTAAAGTAAATAAAATAGTAAATCTAACTTTTTTAACACACGTTTTTTTCCATTCTGCGGAGAAAATCATGTGTTGCAAGTTAGATTTTTTAATTGTCAAATTGAATTTGACCCTTGAAATTTAGATGTTTGTTATTATATTAAAGGGGTATAATTTTTATGGGTGAAGTATTTTTAAAAGAAGAAGATTTAAAAAAAGCTTATGAATCTTTTGATATAGAAGATAGAAGTAATATAAATCTTCCTAAAGAATTATCAAAATCTTTTTTTGAATATGTTTTAAAACAAGATGAATCTATTCGTAAAGATGCTATCTTAGGTTCTTTATATGAAAATGGTTTTGGAACAGAAGTAGATGAAAAGTTATCCTTTGCAAATTATTTAAAAGCTGCCCAACTAGGAGATAAAGTTTGTCAATTATATGCAGGACTTAAGCATTTACATGGAATAGGAACTGAAAAAAGTGATTTACTAGCTTTCTATTGGTTTAAAAAATCCGCGGAGCAAAATTATTCTGGTGGACAAAGATTTTTGGGGGATATGTACTCTAATGGAATTAGTTGTGAAAAAAATTTAACAATAGCATCCTGTTATTATGAATTAGCAGCAGAACAAGGCGAAATTGAAAGTACATATAAAATTGCCCTTGCTTATTTAGATGGCATTGGAGTAGAAAAAGATTGTGGAATGTTCTTTTATTGGCTTCAAAAGGCTGCAGATTATGGTCATCCTAAAGCAGAAAATCTCCTCGCAGAATTTTATAAAGACGGAATAGGTGTCGAGCAAAGTTATGAAAAAGCTTTTAAATGGTATACTTCTGCAGCATTAAAAGGAGATGTAGATTCAATGGTAGAATTAGGCTGTTTTTATGCCTATGGGAAAGGAACTACTAAAGACGAAAATAAAGCTTTTTATTGGTTTAAAAAAGCTGCAAAAAAAGGCGATATTACTGCAATATTTAATTTAGGATTATGTTATAAAAAAGGTGTCGGAGTTAAGCAAGATTTAAAAAAAGGGGTTACTTGCTTTTTAAAGGCGGCAATGAAAGGAAAATCAAGTGCCCAAGTAGAATTAGGCTGTTCTTATGCCTATGGAAAAGGTGTAGAAAAAAACGCTGAAAAAGCAGCTTATTGGTATGAAAAATCCGCATCACAAGGAGATGTTGATGCCATCTTTTTTTTAGCATATTGTTATTTTAATGGATCTGGAGTGCGAAAAGACGAGAAAAAGGCTTTTGTCTTATATCAAAAAGCTGCTTTAAAAGGAGATGATTTCAGTCAAGATATGGTGGCATATTATTATATGTATGGAAAAGTTGTTCCTGAAAATTTTGAAAAAGCATTTTATTGGTATCAAAAAGCTGCAAATAACGGAAATATACATGCACGTAGATGTCTTGGCTTATGCTATGAACATGGAAATGGGGTAAAAAAAGATTTAATTATGGCTAAAAAGATGTATGAACTTGCTGCTAAGTCTGGCGATAAAATCGCTATAAAAAAACTAAAAAATGCAAAGTTTAAGTAATTTAATCGTCAAAAAATAAATGGCTTAAAAGGGAGATAATAAATTATGAACAAAAATGAATTGATAAAAATTTATAAAATCATAAAAAAACAAGATATATATGAATATTTACCTATTCTTGATGGTATTGAGAAGCCATTTTTTGAGTACGTTCTTAACCAAAAGGAATCAATAACAAAAAATTATGTTTTAGGTTATTTATATTTTTGGGGTATAGGAACAGAAAGTAATGAAGAAAAAGCAATATTTTATCTTTCAAAAGACGCGGAATCTAACAATTCATTTTATAAATTAAATCTAGCAACTTGTTATTTAATGAATATCTATCCAGATTACCAAAAAGCAATATATTGGTTAAGAGAGTCAGCAAAAATGGAAAATGTAGATGCTCAAATTCTTTTAGGATTACATTATTTTGATGGATATGGTGTTGAAAAAAATGTAAAAGAGGCTATCTATTGGTACGAAAAAGCTGCAGCCAAAAAAAGTTTAGATGCCATTTTGGAATTATTAAACTATTATCTTAGTGGAAATGGAAAAAGTGATCCAAAAAGAGATGAAATGGTTGTTAAGTATATGACAATGGCTGCTAAATTAGGTCATATTGAGTGCCAATTTTTTTTGGGGAGGAGATATGAAACTGGTGATGGTGTAAAAAAAGATTATAAAAAGGCTTTTAAATGGTATACTTGTGCAGCACTAAAAGGAGATGTAGATTCAATGGTAGAATTAGGCTATTTTTATGCCTTTGGGAAAGGAACTACTAAAGACGAAAATAAAGCATATTATTGGTATAAAAAAGCTGCAAAAAATGGCGATATTACTGCAATATATAACTTAGGATTATGTTATAAAAAAGGTGTCGGGGTTAAGCAAGACTTAAAAACAGGGGTTACTTACTTTTTAAAGGCGGCAAAACAAGGAGAATCAAATGCCCAAGTAGAATTAGGATGTGCTTATGACTATGGAAAAGGTGTAGAGCAAAATGTTAAAGAGGCTATTTATTGGTATCAAAAAGCCGCGGATAATAATAATCCACGAGGGTTATTTAATTTAGGATGTTGTTATCATGATGGAATTGGAGTAAAAAAAGATTTAAATAAAGCAAAAGAATGCTATCAAAAAGCTCTTACTTTAGGATATAAAGATGCAGAAAAAAATTTAAAAGAAATAGAAAAACAGCAGAAGAAGAAATGATATTAAGAAAAAAGTTAAAGAATTTAATATTTC